>NC_006624.1:0-348122 GCF_000009965.1 Thermococcus kodakarensis KOD1 | reverse complement strand
TGAGGATTATCCCGAGGATTCTGTTTATCCTGTCGGGGACACCAACGACGTCTCCCCTCAGGACTATTTTCCTTCTCCTAACCTTAATGCCAGCACTCTCCAGCTCTTCGCCGATTTTTGGGGTCGTCTTCTTCTTGTTCCCGCCGGTATCGACGATGCCACCGATTATGAACGCCTTAACGTCAAAGTCCTTCTCGCTCAGGACTTCTTCCGCCCAGGGATCGAGCAGAACAACTTCATTGATGCCATTCTCCTTGAGAAACTCCGAAGTAGGGCCCCCATAGGTCGTTATCCTGTCCAGCGGGCCGTGGAACATCTCCCTGAACTCTTCGTTCGCCCAGGTGACGGCCAGTTCACTTCCCGTGAAGTAGTCCCTCAAAAGGCCGTAGCTCTGGTTCACCTGGAGGCAGATTTTGCCCTTTTCCTTCTGGGTGTGCTTGTCCCAGTGGTAGAGGTCGATTATGAAGTACGGCCAGTCCGGGAGCTTTTCCCTCAGCTCCTCGGGTGTGAGAACGGGTTCAAACTTCTCCCTCATGCAGAGGGGGGCGTAGGCATAGTAAGAGCCATCAACCCTGTTTCCGTTTAAATCCCATGCAACGGCTGTCTTCTCCGGAACCCTGAAGACGGCACCCTTCCCGTGGACTATCTCAATCGCTATATCCTGGAGCTTGTTTTTTGATTTCCTGAAGCGCTTTGACAGCGTTCCTATGCTGGATATGCCTTTTTCCTTAAGCGCCTCTCTGAAAACATCTGCGAGGGTCTTCATGGGCATCGCTTTCGGCTTATGAGAACGGTTAAAAAGATTTCCGTCCAGCTTGGGATTACTGCCTCTAATGCAGTGGTGCTCAATCAGTGGTACCAGACCCGAAAGATTTTTAAACGGTCTTCCTTCCCTAATATCGAGCCCCGGTGGTGTAGCCCGGTCAAACATGCGGGCCTTTCGAGCCCGCGCCCCGGGTTCAAATCCCGGCCGGGGCACCAGAATTCTACCGCACGCTTTTCTAAAAGCAATTTCACGACTACAGTCGGCTCATCTCCAAAGAGAGCCGCCCTTAGCAGGCTGTTGATAAAACGAGACCTCACGACGTCCAATCTGTCCAGTTCTTGAAGGACGTCCTGGTCAAGAGTAATGTGCACATCTGTCTTTTTATGGCGCTTTCCTCCATATTTATCCATAAAACTCCACCAATTCTGACCTGCGCCCCACCAAGTTATTGCTGTTGCGGTCATATTCCTCACCATAAGTCCTTCAGGTCGCCAATCTGGAACTTCCAGAGCTTGGCGATTGTCTCCATGCGGTTAGAAAAGCCATCGCTGAGGATGTATGACTTGTCAGAGCTGACACGGAGCATTTTGAGGGCGAGCATTTTCTTGATGACGCGGAAGTAGAGCACCTGGTCGGTCTTCTCAGGGAATAACTCTTTGTAGTCGTCAGGATAAAGGCGACCGTGCTCTTTGATATACTCAAGAACCTTGAGGGCCACTTCAAGGCTTCTGCCATCGAAGATTAGCTCGAGTGGATTGTCTGCAGGCTCGTAAGTTGGGATCTTCAGGGCAACATAGTCAGGAAGCTTCCTTCTCCTCGGCATAACAACACCTCCATTTAGTTGGCCAACATGCCAAAAATATTATTCTCAGAGTTCCCCTCGCGGAGTTGAGGGTTATAGTAACAGTTTTTGTTATTATTCGGGGTTTGGTGGTGATTGACCTTGGTTGTTGGTGAAAGATAGTTTGGAAAGAATGATACTATACGGGAAGTGTTAGTATTCTTCAAGACCAGCATTCTCTTTCACCTCGTCTCTTGCCCTCATGACTGCAGCATACACCTCATCCAGAGGAACCCACACGCAACCATTCTCATCCTCCTGAGCGATACTGAAGTACTTCTCATAGTGAGCCTCAATCTCGGCCCTAGCAAGGTCGTCAAGCCTCTCGAGAACCATCTGAGCCTCCCGAGCCCAATCTTTCCAATCCTCGATAATACCCCATGCCTCCTCGAGGAGTAGCCTGGCGCCCTCTGGCATTGTTTTATAACGAGCTATCATATAGCACAGTTTCCATACTTCTACCATATCTTCATGCAAGTCTTGGAAAGACCTAGCCTCAACCATGTTCCTCACCCCTCTCAGCAGTACGGAGAGACAGCTAATTCATAGAGCTCAGGCTCTGTGATTTTCTTGCCTTCAAGGGGTCTCGCAAATTTGACGGGACGTGGTTTCTCCTTAGTTAGGACCTCTTCAACCCACTCACCTATCTCATCACAGTAGAGGTCTTGTACCTCCTTGCGAAGAGTTTCAATGGCTTCCTCTTCAGTTCTTGCCAAGACAATAGCCCACCCATCACGAAGGTCAATATCCCAATAATACCACTCCTCGCTCATCGCCCCTCACGCTCCTTCAAAGCTTTGGCAAGCCTCGGGATGTCCTCCATATTAACTATAATGAGCGCCGCGTTCTTGTAATTGTAATACTCTCTAAATCCAAACAAGGAGAGCATGCCCATGACAATCGAGACCAACCCCGAAACTTTCATGAGAGCACCAGTCCCATAATTCACAATCACTGCCCCTAATATGAACCACGTCAGAACTGGTGCTATCATCGCCGAAAAAGCATACAATGAGATGAGAGATTTCATCGCCCCGTCACCTCCCTCCAACGGCGTAGGCTGGCACCTGAGCCGGCTTCGACAAGTTCACACCGAGCAGGAGGCCGAGGTCATCCGCGAACTCCTCAAAGCTCCTGCTGACGATCACGTCCTCCAGTGGGATGACGGCGTAATAATCCCTCGCTGAACCGCCGCGCCGGTACTCAAAAGAAGGCTCAACATGCTGCACGTTGAACATCACGAACCGCTCCTGGCCCACTTGAATGAAGTAATAGAGCGGGAGAGTGAGGACTTCTGAAAGCGCCCTGAGCCGCTGAAACTGCCAGCCATTCACGAGAAGCTCCCCCTTTGCCCATGAATCCTTAGCCACGCGCCAACTGATGAATTTGAGTTCAAAAGCCGCTAAAGGAACCTCAGAATGCTTCCTGAACACAAGGGCATCGAGGTCATAGAGCGAGAACTGACCAGGAAGGGCCCCTTCTATCAGAGTGCTGAACAAATACTTGTTCTCCGCGCTCCTAATTTCTCTTTGCATATAGTCAAAGAAAGGCTTGTAAACGTGGCGGCCGTATTTGGCCGCCTGGCGGATCATTTCAGCCCGGGCTGCGACCATCACGCCCTCACCCCGACGAACTGCTCAAGCGTCGCCTGACCCTCGTGCGGCCTCACCCTGCGGAGCTCATCCCTCAAGCTCTCGACCTTCTGAAGGACCTCAAGCCTGTTCAGGCGCTTTGGGAAGATGACGGGAACCCCCTCGCGCTTTGCCTCGCGCTCTGAGAAAACATAGATTTCGACATCTTCCGAGCGGAGCCGACCCTCATGGAGCATCAGAGCGGCCTGAGCTATCGCGACCCCCCAAGCGGCCAAGACGTGAGGAGCCTCGACCATGAACTGCTCGCCGTCGATGATGATGAGATAGTTCATCCCCTCACCCCCCTAAGCTCAAAGACATACTCGTCCTTCACAACCGCGCCCTTGCGCCCGAGCTCGTCCAGGGCTGAAGCGACCTCCTTGGCTGGAAGGCCGGTTTTCCTGACCAGCTCTGAAAAAGTGGCCGGGCTGTCTTCCAAAGCCTGCTGAACGAGGAAAGCAGAAGGAACTCGCGCGATCATGAGCGACCCTCCTCGGAAGGTGATGAAGAAGCTGAATCGGCCTCCTCGAAGTAGGCCTTCGTGTCCTCGTCAAAGGGGTCGGTGTCCTTGTATAGGAAGACTGCAAAGCCTGCGGCCTTCATGAGGTTTGTGAGATCGTCCTTCGCGAAAACACCTCTCGATATGGCGAAATTGGCTTGGTAGTACTTCTTTTTCCCTGATGGGGCCCTCCACCCACCAATAGGATCCATCGCAATTATGGCGTACTTGAAGCCCTTCTTTTTGTGCTTCTTGAGAAAGTCTATCAACTCATCAACGGTCGCAATCATCGTAGTCATGCCCTCACCTCCTCAGCGCCTCCGCGGCGATGCGGATCTTCTCCTCAGCATCCTTCCAATTCTCTGCCTCGACTTTCAGCTCGAAAGAGTCCTC
The DNA here is from genome assembly GCF_000009965.1 of Thermococcus kodakarensis KOD1. Lineage (NCBI taxonomy): Archaea > Methanobacteriati > Methanobacteriota > Thermococci > Thermococcales > Thermococcaceae > Thermococcus > Thermococcus kodakarensis. The sequence goes on along the minus strand of NC_006624.1, from coordinate 343,992 downwards.
AACCATGTCCACGTAACTCATGCCATACTCCTCTATCGCATCGTCCTCATCTATCCATTCCCCATCTATCTTCACGAAAACAAACGAATACTCTCTCATGCCCTCACCTCCCTTCTTTCAATCTTCTTCAGCAGGTCTTCCAAGGCATCGGCGTACCCTGTCCAGTATGCCGCGTTCTCCTTCTCACCGCGAGCGGAGAGTGAGAACGCCGTGTCGCGAGCTACCTGGAGCTCGCGCTCGATGTACTCCAGCAGGGTCGGCACTTCCTCGACCTGCTCAAGCACCGCGTCAAGGCGGCGCTTCTCCGAAGCGACCCAAGACCAGAAGTCGGCCTCACTCATGGTCTTTCCCCTGTGCTGGTAGTAGAACCTCAGAAGGAACAAGATCGCCTCATCCACGGTCTCAACTTCCTTCCTGTGGCTTCTGACGAACTCCAGGAGGTACTCCTTGGTCTTCTTGGAAATCGGGAGTCTCTCACTTAGTCGGGGCTTAGATGCCCTCCAGTCAATCTCCCTTCCAGAAAACTCAGACATCGGCCTTCACCTCGGCAGGTTTTGCGTAAAACTCGTTCAGGGCGCGCAGAACAACGCGCCGCAGGTTAGAAACGAAAACTTCATACCTCTCATCCCCTTCAGCCCTGGCCTCAAGCTCATCGAGCACTGCCAGCACTGCGCGGCGCCAGTCTGCTGGATCAATGTCCTGGAGGACCTGCTCAAGCTTCTCCGGCACGGCCTCTTCCAGGTACTTCACCGCGTCCTTGCCGCGCTTCTGGTTGATCAAGTCCATGTAATTGCGGTGGACGACCTCGAAGAACATCTCAAGCCAGCGCTCGGCCGCCTTTCCGGTCTTCAAAGGCTTGACCTCAGGAACCTTCTCGGCCGCGGCCTCCCCCACAGCGAGGCCCTTAGCCGCCTTGAGGGTGTCTTCCTTGTAGAGGACGTAGTCGACCAGCAGAACCGGGCCGTCGCGCTCCGGACGCTTGAGAACCCAACCCTTGAACTCTGGAGCTGTCCTCTTCGGGTAGAAAATGCTCTTGTAGTTGTTCTTGTCCGACTTCTCGATGTTGAAGGCAAGGCTCATGAGCCGGCGCATCTTCTTCTCATCTCTTAGGTCAAGAACCTCAGCGCAGAGGTCGGCCCACGAGACGTCTTCCTTCGCGTTCTCAGCAAGCTGGCGGAGGAGCTTGCCCTCGTTGTAGGTGTGGGCTGGCTTCTCGCCCTTAAGCTCGTAGTACTTTTGCTTCCAGGCTTCGGCCTCTTTCTCGGCCCTTTCACGGGCCTGACGCTCTTTTTCAAGAAGTTTCACCAGCTCCTCAATGTAGCGGTCTTTCTCTTCGAGAAGCTCGTCTTTCTTTTTATTTTCTGCATGAAGCTCTACCACACTCCAGTTGGTGTGGTGTAAGAGAGCATGGAAGAATTCTGCCCGCGAGAGGCCCAATTCAGTCCTTTTCTCCTCAGCAAATTCAAAATCCTCTAAAGGTACATCGCTTCTCCATTGTATTAGCGGGCTCTTCCATTTTCTTGGTCGGCCTGGACCTCTCGCGGGTATTCTCATAAGATTCACCTTCTCGTAGCTTTGTATACTTCCCACATGCTCTGAACAAGTTCTGACCAAGAAGCACCTAACCGCTGTTTTACAGCCTCCATCTCCTTGTAGACTTCATATGGTATCCACGCTTCGAAGCGTTTGACAGGTCCATCATACTTCCCCCGCCTTCCCACTGCCATCACCTTACGAGATTTTTTCTCATACGAGAATATTTCTCGTAAGATAGTACGGAAGATTTCCTTAAAAAGATTTCGTGGACAACAGTGTATAAGGGTCTCCAAAAGAGTTCAACTTATGACGCTTTATAGTAGTAATTAGAAATATTTTTCCTGCATATTAATTTGAGAGGTTCTAAAGAAGCCATGAGAATACGCCAAAAGACCAACACTCTTCTCTATTCTTCTCTTTTCTCTTTCTTTAATTTTAAGTACTTAATATTAAACTCAAACAAAAACATAAGTGAAATGTTTCATTACTTTATCCTCTGGAATGAGTTCATCCTGCTTGACCTCAATCCATTTGCCCGATGTTTGAACCTTTGAGAGCAGTTTTTTGCCTTTTTCACTGACCAATTCGTCAAATTTGTGATATCCAAGCAGCAAAACTTCAATGATATCTTTCTCGTGGAGGTCGAAATCACGTTTGAGATCGGCTGGAAGGAAAATTAACCCTTTAGCTCCTACCCTGGCTACCAAATACCCTTGCTTAAGAACTTTGATTATTGATTTCTCAGGATTGATCTCAATTTTACGAACAATAACCTCAACGTAATCGTTCTTCTCTATGTTCAACGCTTCTCTAATTGTCTTGGGGATAGCTATCCTCCCTTCCTTATCGAGCCGTGCGTGGAATTTTGCTAGTGGTTCTTTGGTTTCTTTCATTGGCTCACCCTCTTTTGGATTTTAGTTAATGGTGTATTGCTTGTTTTTTGTATGCCCTCGGGCATACATAAGGTTTACCGTTAGGTGACTGATTCACAAGACAGTGCGAAGTAATCTTTCCATCCGTAATTTACTTAAAGCCTGCATCGGGACTTGGGTTTGGTGTCGGGATGATAAAACCCTACGAAGTTACATTGGATACTCTTGGAGAGAAGGTTCGGGTAGAATTTTTGAGAGAGGATAATGCAGAGTAATGAGGGGTGTTGATTGTGGTGAGGGTGGAGAAGAGCAGACGAAGTTTGCTAGGCGAGAAGCGTGGGATGTTCATAGGAGATGCCTTTCAACGGTTTTTGTTGTTCTTGGTGAGGAAGGTCAACTCATCTCTTATTTTACTCTTTCTCCGTTTATAGTTAGCCTTAAAATCCGTAAGGATATGGAAGAATCTAAAAAGGAACTTATTGAAGACTTGAGGAAGAAGCTCGTAAAGTTGGTGGGAATGGACATCAAGTATTCTTCTGTGCCCACTATTCTTCTTGGCCAGTTCTGTCTTCAGAAGGAATATCGGGGAAAGAGAATTGGCGGAGAACTACTAGCAAAGGTAATTAAGCCTTATGCGGTTCTTTATGCGGCTCAAATTGGTGGTGTAGGGTTGTCTCTTCACGCTGATAAGAAAGTGGCAAAGAGGTTTTATTTGAATCCTGAAAGAGACCCTCTAGCAAGTGGATTCCAGGTTGTTTCTAAGGGTGGCACATATGAATTATTCTATCCGTTTGTTAATGAAGCGATGGAAGTTAGAAGGGCTTTAATAAAACATTTGGGAGGTAAAGAACTCAGATAAGGCCGGCGATAGCCAGGGCTCTCTTAACGGTGTCTTCTACTTCTTTTGGGTTGCGTTTGTTGGCTTTTTCGAATGCCATGACAAAGTTTTGGAGCTCTTCTGGAGTTTCTAGGGTCAGTTCGTACCCATTAAATTTTGCCATCTTCTCTCACCATAATTCCGTACGGAAGAAACTATATAAGTGTTATGCATCTTGCATAATCATTATGCACAGTGCACAACGAGTATAATGGGACCAGCCCGTCGTATGTTGATTCGGGAACTGGAGATTGGAACTTCTTTAAGTCTTCCCCGTATTTTCGTGGCCGTCCAGGGCCTGCTGAACGTCGCTGGTATCTCTTCGCTGGCATTCATAACACCTTCAAGATGTTTCAGGGTGGTGAAGCTTCCAGAACTCCCAAAGTTTCCAAACGAAGTCGCCCCAAGAGAGCTTTCCCTTAGCCTGCTCAAGCTCATCCGCCTTCTCCGGCGGAAGCTGAACCTCGATCCTTCTCACAGCCCTCCACTTCCTCCTCTTCGGCATCCCATCACCACCTTATTGTGGATATTTCACTTAAGTGGAATTTCCACATAAATCGTACGGATGGAAAGTTTATAAGTTTTGTGTGGCTGGAGAAGTTCAACGTTGGGCAGAGTTGTTACGTCTAATTTTTGGATACAAAAATTCTGCTGAAATACCACAATAAGTAATAATTTAGAGGTCTCAATTTTGCAACGTTCAAAAGTAGTTAAGTGCACAGAAGTGCAAAGCTCTAAAAACGTCTTATTCATCCAAAGAGCCGTTACTTTTCCTAGTTGAATCAGCCAGAATTTTTGGATACAAAAATTTAACCTTCAGAAAAGAAGCCATCAGCGGACAGAAAACATGCCTTATCTCTTCTCTTCTTTCTTCTTTTTCAAGAATTATTATATATATGTATATATTAAACGCTCAAAAAAGATATTTGTATTTGATACCTATCTCAGACAGATATTGAGAATCGGCCGGAAGAATCCAGTAGTTGTTTCTTGACTGAAGCTTGGATAAAAGCTCTTTGCCTTTTTCACTTACTAACTCCTCGAATTTGTAATAATCCAAAATGATGACTTCAACCGGCTCGTTTTCTCTCAACTCAAACTCTTTTACGAGTTTTTTTGGGAGTGTTATGGCTCCATACTTTCCGATTTTCACTGCCAGAAGGGCTTGAGCGATTACCGTAACTGTTTTGTCTGATATTTCGATTTTTCTGATTAGAACTTTGACGTAGTCGTTTTGTTTTAGGCCGAATGCTTCGAGGATTGGCCGAGGGATAGTTACGCGGTTGTCTTTGTTAACCCTTGCTTGAAATTTCGCTAGTGGTTCTTTGGTTTCTTTCATGAGACCACCTCTGCATATTTTCTAGTTCCGTTTGGATCTCCTGTTTCTGGTGAAAAAAGATATTTGAATCTTGTAGCTTCAGTTAGCTTTCCAATGTTTTGAGGATCGGTGGTTGATGGATAATAATCGAGGATTACTATTTCAACACTATCATCTGGTTTGAGTTTGAGCTGTCTACGAACCTTCTGTGGAACCACAACGTATCCTCTGACTCCAACCCTTAGGATGGCAAATTCTTGCCCATAAACATAGATAATTCCCTCATCTTTTTTTGCTTTTATCTTGCGGATTATAACCTTTAGGTAATCATCTGATTCAAGTTCTAGAACATCCTTTATTTGCTTTGGGAGGCTAACCCTTCCATCCTTGTTCATCTTTGCTTGAAACTTCGCTAGTGGTTCTTTGGTTTCTTTCATTGGCTCACCTCAGTGTGCTGATTTTACGAATTATTCTTATGGTTGAAATCCTCATAAGGTTTACCGTTAAGCGACTGATTCAGTAGCCTTCTCAGGCTTTACCTTGACCTCTCTGGATTCTAAGCGGTATGAGAAGGGTAAAACTGAAACACTAAGGTAGGGCGTAAGGATTACGTACGGAAATTATTTAAGTGGGTGTGTAAACTTAGATGGGGGACTAATATGAAAGAGTATCTGGAGCGTAAGATATACTTTTACAGATTAATTCCAGGGGACGCTATTTTGAAGAATTACAAGCAGGGGAAAATACTCGACCCAAGGTTTCGAAAAAAGTTTGAAGATTTCCTAAATGATCCATTTGATTTTCTTGATAGTAACCTATCCATGAATAGCATTTTAGAAACTCGGTATACACCAGGGCAAGATCTAATCCTAATTAGGGACGATCCATCGAGATTCAATCTGATTCCATGGGTGGGTGGGCCTGAGAGAGGGCTTATCACAGCGAGAATTGGGTATGGGAAGGAGAGAGATCTTCCCACAAAAATTGATGAAGCTGGTCATGAAGATGGTATACAGTTAGATAAAAGCCGAAAGGAGAGACTGTATTATCCGACCCACTTTGTTGTTTTTCCTAATGGCATAGTTGGGATGGAGAGATATAAAGAGGGGCCTACAGTATATCAGTTAAAATATTTCCTTAGCAAGTATCTATTTGGACAGCCAAATATAATTGATCTCGATGAGGTATACTATAGAGAGTTTATTGAGGAACTTTTAAGATCGCCTCGCGTAGTTTCAATGCATATAAAAATGGCAGCAACAAAGTATGCCTATTATATGAAACATGAAAAGAAAATGGAAGAAGACATAACAGATTTGTTAGGAGATTATATTTATCTCTTAGAGCCTGACTTAGTTGAAATAAAAGCAGTAGTGGATGGACGGTATAAAAAGAAGAGACTCTCAAAAGACACCGTAATTTCGCTTTTGAATGACTTGATGAGGATAAACGATAAATTAGGGGTTGTGGAGAATATCATTATAAAATACGAAGATCCTAAAACGCACGAACTAAAAGAAAAGCATATTTTTGAGGACAAACTGATTTCTACTAAAAAGGTTATCCGTGCTAAGGAAGAGCTATCAAGAGTGGACACAGAATATATGTATAATAAAATCATTGAGGCTTACAATGACCTATATGACAAAATTGAAAAGTCTTTAAAAGGTTAAAATTGTAGCTCTAAATCATGAGTGTAATGCTTCCCAAGATACTTCGCAGGGGCATTGTTGGGGGGCTTATTGCATTTATATGTGTGATAGTTCTAACCATTCATGGACCTCTGAAAGTGTTAGATCCTACTCCCGATTTCTACTGGACAATGGCATCAATCTCAGGCGCCCTCGCGGGATTCGTATTAGTGGGAGTTACAATATTACATGCCCTCCCCGATGTAGAGATATATAGAGAACTACAACAGTTTAAGTCCTTTAAACAGAGTTATACCATATATTATGTTACGTTCATGTTTCTGCTTGTTGTCTTAACACTTTCAATAATTGGTGGGGCAAGCTTACCGCACAACAGAATTTTTGGGTACTTAGTTCTTGCCAGTTTTATGGTATCTTTGGGTATGGTCTATTCTTGCTTTTGGATTCTCAAAAAGCTTACAGAGCTAAGATTCAAGTGAGAATCTTGTATTTTTTGAGGGCTAATTGACGTATAAACTTGGCTTTGTCTCCCAATAAGTCTTTCAGCCGGTATGCCCTGACAACTATGACTTCTATAATCGAATTCTGGTCAATTTTCATCTCGCTCCTAAGGCCCTTGGGTATTGTAATATTGCCCTTATCAACGAGTCTGGCTATGAACATCCCTCTGAGCACTTCGCCATCCACTTTGGTTCTTATGATTAATTCAACGTAGTCCCCAACGTCGAGGTTATGATAAAGCCGGGTGTATAATGGAAATGTGAACTGACCACCCCTAGTGACTTTCGCATGAAACTTGGCTAGTGGCTCGACTACCCTTGCTTCGCTGGCGTCCTGGTCGGGCATTGGCCTCAACTCCTAGTATAATTATCGTAATTATTGAGGTCATATATTTTATAACTATGTCGGACGTTGTCCGACCTTGTTTATTTTTCGAGAATTAATGCCTATGGGTTTACCATTAAACGGTCGTCTCATTGAGAGGTGTTGACAGATGAGTAGGATATGAAAAATTATTTTCATTTGGTTTTTAGTATGCTTTCAATTTTTTCTGGAGCTTCTTCTGAGTTTAGTGCGCTATGTATTGGAAATCTTTTTTCTTGCAACCATTTCTCTATCTTTGCGATATCGCGCCGTATCATTACAAGTTCTTCACGTTGGAATTTTATAGTTATTTCTTCTCCACGGAGTTTGGTTTCTATTGGTGTTTTTAAGTGATAATCTGCAAAATTGCGACGCCATCTGAGTCTATACAAGGCATCCGCTACGGTTAAGTCTGCGAATTCATCCAGGAACAGTTGGATAACTTGGTGGACACTGGTTTTTGATGACTTGCTAGTGCCAGGTAAAACAGGCTCTATAGCTTTTTTCAGCTGAGTGAGTGAAACTACATATTTGGGATTTTCCTTTTTATACACGTCTATTGTATTGTCTATTGCATCAATAATCTCATTTCTGAGTTTCAGAAAAATGTAATAATAGTATCTTCCAATTGTAGTTCTTACGATGGCCTCATTTGAGATCTCTTTTGTAATATTGCGTTCGTTAAGGAGTCCCTCTAAATATCTTGCAAGTTCCTTGAATTCTTCGGGTTCCATTGCGGGGGATCCCTCCAGGATTTAAGCACTTTGGAGTGTATAGAGAATGCGTATATCTTTATCAGGGTACTTAGAAAGGATGTTCTCCTCTAGCTTATCAAAAGCATCAGCGGCTTCTTCTATCTTGTCCTTCCGTAGAGATACGATAATATAGAAGAAGTTCGTGTTGTAATCTTCGTTTAAGTCTATAGCAACTTTAATCATAGGCACTAGTCTCTTTAAGTGAGGAACTTCTTTTATTGTTTTTAATATACCCTCAGCAATGGCCTTGATTTTGTCTTCACGTTTTGCTTTATTCTCAGAGATATCCTCTGTGTATACTGATTCATGGAATACGTGTCCATAATGTTCTCTGAGTTCATTGATAATGTCATCTAATAAGGTTTCCTTTTCAGCTATGATGAGGTCAGAGCGTACCTCACGAACGTTACTGTAAGAGAATACCTTTTCAAAGGGATGGTAAAAGGTTTTATTCTTTTTCACTATTCTTGCGGGCATCATCAGAGATCACCTCGCTGATGTAATTAACAATCTCTTGGAGAGTGCCTTTTGTCGTTTCGAGGAATACCTCGTCAAAATCTCTGTCTCCTGATTTATCTATTAGTATTCTTACCCCATAGCTTTCAAGGGGCCCTTCAGGAGTATCTTTAACAAATTTAATGACTTCAAATTCTTCCAAGATAGGGTTCGTCATGAATTTTCTGGTAAGGAACATTTCCTTAATCTGTGGGGTATATAATTTTTCGATAATGTACTTTTCTAGCTCATCAGATGGTTCGTTCCCCTCTATTTTTGAAAGTATGGTCATTGAGATTACAAATGAAGCAATACTTAGATAATCAACTGCTTGGACTATATCTAGATCAAATTCATCGACTAACATCATCTCTGCAATTGCTCGTATCTTGACTTCGACACCGCTCCTATATACTTCTATGCTTTTAGGAGTTACTAATTCCTTTTCTATAATGTATTCAACGATCCTTTTGAAGAGTTCTTTGTCGAATTCTCCAGATCTAAACTTTATTTTTTCAGCAAAGCTCTCATAGGACATCCTAGTCACCATGATCTATTTCTTGGCTCTAATATGGAACATGTCAGGGGCCCTTAAATATATTACGGTACGGTTATTATTGCTCATCTAAATATTAAAGGTAACGACTGGACTTATTAGGGAAAAGGAAAGGGTTATCTGCTCACCCAACCGCTGTATGTTGCTGTGTAGTTTGCTGGTGGGTTGTTGAAGTCAAAGTCAGTCTCCGGACCGAGGAGCAGTACTCTACAATTCTGAAGATCTTTGGCGATTTCCTGGTTTGAGATCATTAGAGTGTATAAGATTTCTGTGTACCTCTGTTTGAATGGAACGTTGTAGAATAGGATTCCATATGGAAACACTACTTTGATATTTTTTACATCTTCTTGGTTCGAGGATATTGCCGAGAGGTTTGTAGTGTACTTACAGCCGGGGAAGTCTCTACTAAGCAACCTGTTCATAGTCTCTGAGTCAGGGAATCCGAAAAGAACCCACTCCATAATATTAAACTTGAATTCACTGGCTGGATATGTCCCAACTTTCTCAACTTTATATTTGCCTGAGTTATAGGATACTGTGTATACAGTTACATTTTTAGGGGTCTCTCCAGAGAGGTTTAAGAGCTTTAAAGCCGCTGAGAGGCGCATTGGTATTCTAAATGGCCAGAATATTACTAGCGGGTCGTTGTTCGGCACCCATGGATGATTAACTATAAGCTTAAAGCCAGGTAGTACTCCAAAGCCGTTTGTTGTTGCTATTTCAAAGAGGTACGTCTCAAAGCCGTTCTTGGCTAGAGCATAAGCCCCGAACAGAGCCATATCTGCATAAGTTCCTTGTCTCGTCTGGAAAAGCTCGTAGGGCGTTTTAATGTTGTAATAATGGCCTTTCTTCATGCTCAGGTTCTCTACAAACTCATCTAGATGCACATAGTTAACGAGGAAGTCTGTAATGATGAGAGCGTCTTTGGTCTTGTTGCCCGTTAGGGAGAGGGAATATACTGGATCAAAATTGTGGTTGATCTTGGGATCAAGTGCGCAGGTCAAGGCTTGGCTAAAGTTATCTCTCCAAGAGTCGTCATTGCAGTTTATCTTGGGTGTTTTCTGTGAGGATGTAGTTTGTGTGAACTGTGATGCCGTGTTCGGTGAGGCACTTGTAGTCGCTGGAGCATTACTTTCCTTTTCTGGCCTGACTGTTTTAGTGACTGTCACTGTCTTTGGTTCTCCGTTGTTGATACATCCGCTGATAAATGCGGCTAGGAAGATCACTACTAGGCTTAGGACTAGGGCCTTCCTCCGCATGTAATCACCAGAAAAAGTAAAAAGTACAGCAATATAAAGTTTAATTTGACAGATACTGAGACTGCCCCTTGTAGGAGGGAATAAGATTGGAGAGCAATAGAAAAGTAATGATTGTAATGGTTATTATAATGGCTTTTGTTTTAATTGCCGGATTTGGTGCCTTAGTTGGAGCTAATACACAAAATTCTATACTCCTACAATTTACAGAGGTTCTAGCGAATATTGTTATGGCCGGTATTATAGCAGTCCAAGCAATTACTACTGCAGAGGCAGCTGAGCAAACTAAAAAGCAAGCTGAACTTATGAACAAGAGCCTGATAGAAATGAAAAAAGAACGTATGAACATTGAATATATGAAAAATGAAGTGATTGGATACATTAAGAAACTTGAAGATATGCTTAATGATGCTCTACATAACGAGGTGCCTATTTATTATGAGCTTCCTCAATATTCTAACTTAACTCCCGAGACTCCGGAGACTCCAGGATGGGCGAAGAGTTACCAAGAACGAGGTTTGGAAGAGAGGCTCAAAAGAAAAATCAAAAGGCTGTTGAAGGAGTATGATATTAATTTGGAGAAATATAACTCACTTGTTACGGATACGAATAGGTTGAGAAGAGAGGTCATAGACGCACTAAAGGGAGAATTTAAGCTCGTAGAATCTCTACAGCGGATATCCCAAGAAGAGGCTGAGAGATTCTACATAAAAGAAGCACATATTATTAAAGCCGATACTCTTTTAGAGGAGCTCGTTACACTATCCAATACAGAAACTAGAGAATCTAACCAATTGTCTGCCCCCCCTTATGGTAGATTAGGACTGAATACAGAGCAAAAACGCCTTTATGGACTAGAAGTGTGGAATAAGGCAAAAAAAGTATTCTACGAGTTTCTCCTTGAGAAAAAGCCGGAGATATACAATAAACTCGTAGAAAGGGAAAAGAAGCTAAAGGAATTAAAAACACTGACAAGAGAGTTATTAGAGAAGATTAAAAGGATAGAAGATGAACTCTTTCAAGACGAAGAAAAATTAGAGAAAAAACTATTGGAGCTATGAAGGGGTAGTTAAGGCAGATCATTGATTATGCACAGCTTCTTCACCTCGACCGCCACGTCTTCTATTAATTTTCTCCCGTATTCAGTTCCCATGAGCTCCCACGCTTCTGCGAGCTTCTTCTGGATCTCCTTCAGTATCTCTTCGTTCAGTTCCTTCTTTTTCTTCAGTCCCCATGCTGAAGACTTCTCTTCCTTCTTCTGCTTTGGCTTCGCCTGCGGTTCCTCTGCAATGTCCTTGCTGGCGAGGTCCTTTAGAATGTCCTCTGGAATCCCTACGTCTTCGACCACTTCCATCATCCCTCACCGAGGACGCTCTTCAGCTCCCGCTTTACGGGATTCTCTTCGAAAGCCATCTCTGTGCCGCCGAAGCGCTCTTCCTGCTTCTTGCCCTGCTGTTCTTTCTCCTTCCAGTATACCTTGACGCGCGGGTTGATCTGTAGGGCGAGCTCGACTTCTCTTTTGGCCTCGTGGAGCAGGTCAAAGTATTTCTGGCGGTACTTGTCCCGCTCGGCCTTGACGGCCTCGTAGGCCTCCCAACCGCGGGAGATCGCTGGATGAACGACCATAGGGATGGCTTCTTGCTGGCCGGTGCCGACGATCTCTTCAATCGTCTTGCAGTACACGGTTATTGTTTCGTTGTTGAACTGGACGATCTTCTTGTTTGCCTTGAGGACTTTGTGTGGTGGCCTCTTGCCGAAGAACCTGGCGAGACTCCACCAGACTGAATCAAGCCAGCTCGGCGGGCGCTCCTGATAGTAAATCCAGTACTCATCGTAGTTTATGAGGTAAGCCTCGGGGAAGCCAAGTATAATGCTCCCCTCCTCGGGCGTGACTGCGACAAGGAGTTTCTGATAGGTTTCCTTAATCTGGCTCATTCTCTGCGCGAGTATTCTCTGTTGCCTCAGGCGCTCCTCGACTCTCTGCTCTACTTTCTCCTCAAGGCTGAAGTCGTCCAGGCGGACGAGTTCGGCGAACTGGTCATCTGTCATTACTATCCCGGGCCTCGGTTCGGCCTTCTTCTTTTTCCTTCCAAACGGCCACACCATCTTCATCACCTCTCAAAAGCTTTGATTAGGGCGAAAATACATCTTGACGGTAAACTCGCGGTCAAACGAGAACCAGCCGCGGCCTTTCTTCTTGCGGCGCTTCAGAAACTCCTCAAAGCTGTCGTGCTCGACTGGAATCCTCAGCCGCTCGCCGTCCATTATCGCAACGCGAAGAATGTCGAGATCCTTTGGACTGGCTAGGGCTCCGATTACCGCAATGTGGGCGGCACCCATTATGAGGCTCATTGGCAGCTTGTAGAGGTACTGTGTGCCCGCGACGACGTTCACCGAGAGGGAGCGGCCCTTCCTATAGATTTCCTCCATTGCCTTCCAGGCAAGGTTGTGGCGGCTGGCCTCGCCTGCCGTGCCTATGAGGTCCTGAATCTCGTCGAAGAAGAGCCACACATCAACGCGCTTCCTGCCAGCGATGAGCTTAATCTTCTGCCAGAGCAGGTACATGATTAGGCGCTGCTCCTCGAGGTCTAGCTCGGAGTTATCTGAAAAATCAATGATGTTGATGGCTTTGGTCGTGAGGTAGTCCGTGAAGGGCTTAGGCTCATCATAGATGCCATTTCCGCTTCTAGTGACCTGCTCAGCCTTCGGCTTGAGGACTGAGCCTTTCAGGTAGAGCGGGTCAGCTCTGATCTCGTCGAGGATGCTCTTGAGGCTCTCGTAAGTGCTCTCGCGCATTGAGGGCTCTTCAGCTTTGACTCTCCTCAGAATCTCGTCAGGGTCGTGGATCTTGTACACTTTCCAGTACTTCCTCAGGATCCTGCCGTAGGCCGTGCCCTTTGGGATGTCAAACTTCCGCGCGAGCATCTCAAAGCTGATGTCTCTCAGGTGAATCCTGCCGATTGCAACCTCGACCTTTCCACCACCGTTGTCGAGCTTGATTGCTTCTGGTGCCCTGGTCGGCCTGAAGACTATCCTCCTGGTCGGGAAGCTGTCGGGTTGTAGGCCGTGCCAGGTAAAGACGTCAATTGGATACGGCTTTCTAGTCACGTACGTCTCGGCGAGGATGTAGTTGGGAATGCTCATTGCAAAGTCGCCGGGAAAGCCGAGCTGGCTTTTGAGCTGTGGGTACTTCTCAAGGGTTCCGAAGTATGCCGCGAGGTACGGGTGCACTCTGGTGGCTTCTTCTTTCCCGAGCTCTTCAACGCGCTTGTTCCAAAACGCCTTCAGGCGCTGGAACTTTGAGTAGTCATATTTTCTCTCAAAGATCACAATGAGGACTTCCTGTCCCCTGCTGGTGTAGTACTCCCACAGGGCCTCGGCGAGGGCTTTCATGAAGCTGGTCTTCCCGTAGCCTGTCTTTCCGAGGATGAAGATGTGGTTTGCCTCACCGACCTTGAGCGGCAGGTAGAGCTTCTCTTTCCTGTTCGTGCTCATGAGCCTGCCGAGGTACGGCCCGCTGGCTGGGTTGAAGTGGGGAATGTTCACCTCTGCAGGGGACGCGGCTCGCGTCGAGACTGCCATCTATCCCGAACCTCCTTTTTTGTTCCCGATTTTCTTTGATTACAACAAAAAACTACTATCTCCCGTAAAAGCTCAACTCAGCGAGCTTTATTTTTCCATCAGCCCCCCATACTTCCTTTTACAATTGAGTGAGTTAGAGGCCTGCAAAGTCATGCCTCCTCTTTGCCCTGTACAGGCCATACCCCACCAGCCCGACGATTATCCCGCCGAAGAGGAGCGTTTTCAAGAGAACTGAACCGATTAGCTTCTCTTTTTTCGCCTTCTCTATGTAGCTCTGCTCGCTCTTCTGCGAGGCCCCCTCAAGAAGGGTCTGAATCATCTTCCTGTACTCGTCGTTCTGCTGTTCGAGAAAATCAGCCCTGGCCTTTACGGTGTTGTATTGATTTGTCAGGTTCGCTAACTGTGCCTTGAGCTCGCGATTTTCCCTCGTCAGGTTCAGAATCTTTGCGTTCAGCTCGGCTGTGTTGGGCTGGTTCTTGAGCTTGCTCTGAAGCTCTGAAACCTGCTGCTTGAGCTGTTCGTTTTCTTTCGCGAGCTTGTTGTTCTGAACGGTAAGGTTCGCCAGCTTTTCTCTCAATTCTATATTCTCTTTCCTCAGTTCAGCGGCCTTATCCGGTCCGTTGAAACTCACCGAGAAGGGATCACTCCCCTGAACCTGAATGTATGCCCTGTCGTTGAAGGTCGTAAAAATAACCTCCAGGCCCTCAGCGGTATAGTTCTCACCATTGTGGAGAACCTTCAGTATCTGACGGGCCTGTTTAACAACGAGAACGATCTCGTTCGTCTTGGCGTGTTGGTCAACGAACAGGGTGAGGTCATTGACGTAAACGGCCTGGCCAACTTCGAGGCTCCCGCTCCAGTCGTAGAGAGTCCCTGCTGACGCGAGGCTGGCAGTCAGCAGGAACAGGATAAAGGCGAAAACCAGCCGCTTCATATCACTGTCCCTCCGGGTTGTTTACGATGACCGTCAACTTTTCAGGACTCAGAATCGTGATGTTGGCGATGTAGTACGTCGTGCCCGTGAAGTAGCCAGTCCCAATTATTGTTATGTTGTTGATAGTGACGTTCATCGGCTCCCAATAGATCGTATCCGGGAATATGAAGAAGAACTTGCCCTTGTTGGGGTCGTAGTCGGGCCTAATTGTCAGGTTCAGCTCCTGGATCGTCAGGTTTCCGCCAACGTAAACCAGCTCCTCGTACCTGTGTATGGTGAGTTCCGAAGTTGGGATTGTGGAGTTTGTGCTGTTAGAGGTGTTAAGTGGGATTGTGTAGGTCTCGTTGCCAAAGCCGATTATGATTCCACCGCCACCCCAACCAATGCACCCTGCGGTACTCACAACCGCCGCGAGGACTACTATCATATATAATATATGAATATATGACTTCATACCCATGAACTTCATTCTTCTCACCCCAAGAGGCCCTTCACTGAAACCGCTCCCGTCTTCCGGTTCACCCAAATGAAGCCAGCAAAGAGCTTAGAACCACCAGTATCGAGCTTCAGCTCGAAAACCCAATATTTTTGACCGTTCTTTTCCTTCTCTGTCAGCGTCTTCTTGTCAGGGTAGAGCTTGTAGTTGTACTTCTCCAGCTTCTTGTTGTAGCTGGCTAGATACTGCCGAGCGATCTCGTACGCCTGCTCGGCAGTGATTGGATAGTCCTCAACATAGGCCCCCTGGACTATCGTGAGGTGTCCGTCAGCCCACCGTATTGTGTTGTTGCTGAAGATGAATCCCTCAGTCGGATAACCTAGCTTATACAGTCTTTCTTTTAGTGGGTCGTGCTCGGCGAACGTCGAATAGCTGAAATAAGCCAAAAAAATTAGGCTAACCACTGCGAAGAGTCTCAAAACGACTTTTGAAAAAGATGGGGAAGAGTGGTGGGCGTACATTTCAGCCCACCTCAACTAGAGCTCTGCTCGGTCACAACAACCGGCCAAGTAGCGGTCGCATTGGCCTGGACGATGTACGGGCTGGTCTCGTTGTAGAGCATGGCCTTGTTGCCGCTGATGTCCTCGACCACGAAGTAGAACGCATAGTAGTTGTTCGCCGTGACGTTGCTGATGACAACTGGAAGGCTGGTCGCGTTGACTGCGGTGAAGGTGGTAGTATTGCTCACGGTGCTGCTAGTACCGAGATCAGCATAATAGACGTAGTAGGTCGCTATGGCGTCGTTATCGGTCGCGTTGAAGTCAATGCTGAAAGTTCCAGCCGTACTGTTATAGTTGATGCTAACTGAATTCAGAGTTGGAGCGGCCGTGTCCTTGACAGTTATGCTCTTGACATCGCTTTCGAGGGTCTTTCCAGCGTTGTAGGAAACTTTGATCTTGTAGTAAACCACATCTCCGAACTTAGAGGGGATTTCTGCCTTGTAAGTGCCGTTCTCGGCTGTAGCGTTCAGGGCAGTGTAGGTCGCGTTATTTGGATCGGCGACGTTGAGCGCGTAGAGGATCTGAACGCTGGATATGTTGAAGTGCTCCTCGTTTGCTAACTGGAAGCTCACGAGGACGTGGCCGGTCGCCTGGTCAACTGTAGCCAGAAGGTTGCTGACGGCGAGCTCATAGGTCGTGGTGCTGGTACTGTTGCCACTCAGAGCGTTGGTTATGTCAACGAAGCCGCCTCCGCCGCCGTGATAGGCCCACCAGCCGATGGCGGCGAAGAGTAGTATCAGGCCAACGGTTATGATCTGTCTCTCTTTCTTTCTCATTTCTCAAACACCTCCAAACGACTTAACAAGTTCTGGAATCTGTTTCAGGAAAGAAAAGAAAGTGTCCACGAGGCCAAACTCTTTGAGGAGCGCGAGAGCGCCGAGAGCGTAGAACACCAGGCTCACCTTGCCTTTTGTCAGTACGCCGATGAGGATGAGGATTAGGCCGAGCGCGAGGTATGGGTGGCTTCCTGCAAGGTTGTGGAGCTGATCAATGATGCTGTTCGCGTCCATGTCAATCCCTCCTGTTCTTTGCTGCTAATCCTGCCAGAACGCCAGCTAAGCCGAAGCCCGTGACTCCCTTAATGAATTCCAGGGCCGTTGCTGTTGGATCGCCGGTAATCGCCAGCATGAAGATTCCGCCGAGGATAAGGAATGCCGCCGCGTCCCAAAGTCCCCAACTGTCTAGGTCGCTGATTCTGTACACTGCGAGCCCTATGAGGGCCGAGGGAATGAAGAGCGCCCAAAAGCCACTGAGGCCGAGGAGGTTGCCTGCTGTAACCATGCTGTTCTGGAAGTGGAAAATGCAAAGGAGGTAAGCGATGAGAGCTGCTGCAACCCTGCCGAGCATTGTCAGTCACCTCAGATCAGCCCGGGGATGTGTGGAAGTATTGAAATGAATGCACCTTTTGTGGCGATCGTTGCGGCGGTCCAGAACCAAAGTATCAGCTCATTGTTGCCAGTCTCTGGAGCGAAGATGTATAGGCCGATCAATCCGGAGACGAAAAGATTTGCTGGCCCGACATCGCCGATGTTGAGCGTCATGGTTCCTGTGATTGCCCACATGACCCCTAGCATTCCGAGCGCTGCGAAGAGCAAACTGATGAGGATTGCACCTACTCTGCTCTTCTTTTTGCCTATTGAGCCGTAGATTCCCGCGTAGAGCTTGTTGTAGTAGTCGTTCTTATCTGCGAGCTTATCGAAGAGTTCAACGAGCACTACGAATGCCAGCGGCACCGATGCCATTGCTTCTGTTGTCTGCTGTACTGTTATGCTGTGTTGTCCTGCATACCACAAAAGTAAACCAAGAAAGCCCGAGGCTAGGGCCGTCTTTAAGGCCCATTGCCCGGCCTTCAGTTTTTTTGGTTGTTGTTCCTCCCCCATCTTCAATCACCACCTCAAAGCAGTTTTCTCCAAACCACGAAAGCGCCAACTAACACGAACACTATTGCGAGAAGCGCCCAAAGTGGAATTCCGAGAATCTTCTTACTCAGCATGCTCTTTGCAGTTGTTAGGATGTCAATGTGTGGCTTGTACTCATCGGCAAGCTGACTCAGCTCATCACCCTTCTGTGCGTCAAGTTCGGCCTGTTCGTACTCGCCGTAGAGCGCCTTCTCAGCCGCGCTCATGTAGAAGTCTCCGGCCTGCTCAAGCTTTTTGGCAACGTTTAGCCAGTTGAGGTACTCTTGGACAGCATCGGTCTGTGTAATTTTGTTGAGAGCCTCAATGGCATCCTGGTATGCCTGTATCGCTTTCTCAGCGTAGAGGGAAGCCTTTTCATTGCCCTCGGCGTCTGCCTTCTTCTTGAGATCCTCGGCGGCAGTGATCTTCTCCTGGAGACCGTTAATGAGGCTGGCTGCGATCGCTTTAGTCTGATTGATCTCACTCGCTTCGAGCTTGCCATCGTCAGTAAACTGAACGAGCTGGTCTATCTGATTATCCGCCAACACTGTCCTTGTGTTCGGGATAACAGAGACCTTCGGATTGACAACAAGCCAGAGCGGTATTGTGATATTGTCATCTCTCGTGATCGTGAAGTAAGCCAGTCCATAGACCTTATAGGTTAACGTGCTCAGGTCTTCAGTGTAGTGGGCTGTCAGGAGCTTTTGAGTTGGAGTGTCCGGACTCATCGTGCCGAGGTTTCCAAATATTGAATCTGCAACTGTCCAGCTTAGATCCTTGTACTCTCTCACTGCTACGAACCTGAAGTCGTCATTGAAGGACGGATTAAGAGGCTCAAAATAGCCTGGATTAGGCACAATATAGAACTTGTAGTCTGCTGTTGAACCAATGACATGAACTGGAGTCGCAAAGGTCAGTATAATGAAGTTTGAGAGCGCTCCAGCGTACTTCTCCTGATAAAGCGCCCATTTCGTTGAGGCTTCAGTATTGAGGAACTTAACTGGTAGAGATGCATAGAAACCATCTGCAAGATCGGCGATGTCGTGGGCCATGCTCACGTGCCGCCAGGCGCTGGTGGTGTAAGCAGTATACTTAATGTCATCATTCCTAACGAAGACGTAGCACGTAGAGGTGTTTGAGTCCCACTTATGGTTAGGTTGAGCAGTACAGGATGACTGATCAGTGTACTGCGGGTCGTTCTGCCAGACCTCACGGTAAGCGTCAACCTTAACGAAGATCTCCCACGTTGAAGTGTTCGCGCTGAATATCTGTTCGATCAAGTCTCTAGTGACCTGACCGGTTTGAATAGCGTTCTGCACCTGGTAGACCCAATCGTCCGGAACCTTGAGAATTGTTGAATAAACCACACTTTGGCCGTTTAGGCCCTCGCTACCAGTTCCGTAATCCCAAACGCGCTTCCAGAGCGGGACGCTACTGTTCTCCTTCTGAAGATAGATCTCAACACTGCGAAGGTGTATGACGTTAAATGGTATGTTGCTCTCTTTTGTGTAGAGTTTAGCCTGGACGGGGAAAGCTGAAAAGCCATAGATCTTTGAGGGAGCATAGATCTCAATCCAGAGGTCGCCAGTTGCTCCATCTTCCTTAGTGTCATACCTCACCAGATCAGAGCGGAGCTTCGCGGTAAGCTCTGCAATCCCTTCATATGTCTGCTGGTTAGCGTCGTCTATGACTTTATTGAGTTCATCGTCATCGTTTTTGACGGTAGTTCCATTTGCTTGGCGCTCGTAAGTTATTGTTGCACCACTGTCACTATCTCCACCCCGAGACCCTCCAAACGCTAGTTCTAGCGCTGAATATGTCAAACCTGCGGCTGCCATTCCCATTGCAACGCATGCACCTGTACCGAAACCCATGGTCCCTGCCATGCATGCTCCGCCAACGACAACACCCACTACTGTCGAGACGACCATTTTGCCGGTGTTGCTCGCCCTCTCTTTGACACCATTCCACCAGCTGCCGAAGTCAAACGCTAGGGCTGGCTGTGCATAGATGCTTGTGGTAAAAATGAGGAGTAACAGTAACCCTGACAGGCGCTTTTTTCTATTACAGGTTTTCCTTTCCTGCTCTTCTTCCTCGCCTCCTTTCTGCTCAAAAAGTGAAAAGAAGAGCCTCATTACCTCACCTCCTCCTGGCAAGTCCAACTAAGGCGAGAAGCCCAAGCCCGCCAACACCGAGCCAGAGCCAGGTGTTCCCACTTGAGCCGCCGAAGAGCGTGAACCCTCCAGAATCTCCAATGCTAACGGCAACCTTGTCCTGGAAGACCGTCGCGTTGCCCTGAAGAACCTGCACCTGGAGCTCGTAGGCGTCGTAAGTCAGGTCTTCTGGCACGGCGAAGGCTATGCTAACATCCTTCTCGGTGAGCGGGCCGACCGAAATGCTCTGGTTGATCTCGCTCGGCAGGAAGCCGCCCGAGACCTTGATCGTGTAATACTGCACATCGCTCGACGGGTTCTTGAAGTGGAGGACAATCGTGCCCTCGCCACCCTTCTCGACTGTCAGCTGCTTCGTGGTGAGCGTGATTGCAGGATTCACGGTGACGTCATAGGTCGCGACCTGGCCGTTCCACTGGAGTTCGAGCGTGTACTGGCCCTCACTCGGCACGTTGACGCTGAAGGAGTACGCCTCGTAGGGGCTGAAGGCGTGGGAATCACTCCAAACCTCGTTGCCCTGGCTGTCCTTCAGAACCGCCGTGATGAGGTAACTCTGGCCACTGCTTTCCGAGATGCGAAGCTCATTCTGGCCGACCTGCCATTCAGAGGGCATCTGAACCGAAAACGGGAGCGGCTCGACGGTGTAGGTGACACTCTTTGTCGTCGTGTAGGTCTTGCTCATTATTGCGTCATGACTCTCAAAGCTCAGAGTGAACCCGTGCTGGCCGACCGCGCCCGCCTTGAACTTGATGGAAATCTGTGTCGGGCCTGAAATGTCGCCGAGATAGTACTTGCCCGACTCGGGAGAGACGGCCTGGCCGTCTTTCTGGACTTCGAGGACGTTGGAGAGGCCGCTCAGGCTCAGGTAAGTGTTGTAAGCCGCGTCGGTGCTGATCGGCGAGAGAGTGAAAGTGAGCGTGTAAATCGTGTTCTCGGGAATGCTGATGTCAGACGGGAAGTTTTCAAACTTGAAGGCGGCGCTGTCAGGGTACATCTCGACACTGACAGTCATGTCACCCTGGACGTCTATCGTCTTCGTGACGCTCCAGTACCCGCTTTTCTCGAAAGTGAGTGTATGAGTGCCCTTAGTTAAATCTAAACTTCCACCATCGACCAGCGTGCCGATAACGTTACCGTTCTCCTTCACCGTAACGCCCGTGAGGGGTTGATTACTCAGAGCATCCTTGAGCGAGAGCTGAATATGATACTCAACCTCATAAATCTGTATATTATTAAACTCGACCTTCCCCTGCCAGCCCAAGTTATTACCAATGCCTACAGCCGGAACACCAAAAACTACCTTCTCGATTGACAACGGGTCAATATGCTGCTGAACATTCGTCAGATTATACAATAAGAAACCGTCCTTATATACCAGTAAATCCCACTCCGTGCCCCTCTGCTGAAACTCAATTCTAAAATGTACGTACTTATTCCTAAAGCTCGTCCCTGCATCAATAGAACCACCTATAGTGTCGCTACTCCCATCATACTGAGGATAATTAGCCCCTGAGATTTTCCTAACCTCGATTGAACCCGTATCATACTCAATGAAAGTTAAGCCAACCCCTGAACTCCCTGACATAAAAGACACACCAGATAAAACGTTATTTGCGTACGCCTGATAATCAAACTCGATAGCCTGAAACTCAGTAACATTAAGCCAAGCCCTGACGTACTCAGACCCCGTAGCATCTAAGACCAACCGACCGTCCGATATTGTTACATTAGACGAAGACCCAAAGATATACACCCCGAAATCTCCACTAGACGGAATATAAACAGCCCCAACCGTGCCCGTTGCCAGCGTTCCGAACAGCACCAACAGAGCGAGCAAAACACCGAGTTTCTTCATCTCTTCATCCCTCCACTCCGTAGTCAACACCAATGCCGCCGAGCAAGGCCAGCAGAAGCGCGAGGTTCTCAACAGAGTCCTTGAGCGCGTCGAGAAGAGCTGCACCGTTCGCCTGCCAGAGTGCCGCCAGGAAGCTCAAGAGCATCATGTCATAGAGGAGCACGCGCCAGCTTGATGTAAAGGGCTCGATGATTACTAAAGCCTTGTTTCCCTTGTTCGTGAGCGCCCAATGCATGAGCACGCCGCCAACAGCTCCGACCGCTAGAGCCTCCTTTGTCATCATGGGCCAAGCGATGTAGTACCACGCTCCCGCGAGCACAAAGAAGATGATTAGCTGGATGAGGCTCTTTGTCTTCATACTGCCATCACCTTGCGCGCCTTTTTGAGCTTAGAAACCTCTGCGAGGAGCTGTTGCTTCTTCCTCGTGACTCGCGCGAGCTCCCTCTGCGCTGCCTCAATCTGTCTCCTCAAACGCTCAGCGTACCGATCGAGAGTTTCAATCTCCCGAGAAATCCCATCTAGGTCGTCCATACTACCGCCTCCGGAGGGCTTTGCCAATTTGACGAGAACTGATTTAAGCGGAGGAAGGCCCAAAGGCGCCAGAGAAAAGTCGCAGGAGGAGTTTAAAAGCAAATAAGAACATTTTAAGCTTAAATTAAGCGTAAAAAAGAAGTCAGCCCTCAAGAATTTCCTCCGGCCTTGTGTTACCTAGTTCCAGCCGATAGAGTTTCAGAACCGCCTCTCTGAATACCTGGTTGATGCTCGTTCCCTTGGCCTTGGCAAGGGCTTTTGCCCTTTTCTCAACCTCCGAATCAATATATATTCCACGAACAAACTTAGATTGGGCCATTCCTCCGCTCACCTCCTACATTTTTTCAAATAGATCAGCACGAACACGAGGGCAACCATAACAAGTGTCAGCACGAAAAAGAAAGTCAATGTGAGACAAATCGTGTAGCAACTTGCTTGATAGAGGGCCTTGTCGAGGGCAGGCATGAGGTCAATCACTACCTCATCCTCCTTTCATTTCTTCATGACTTTGCTGTACCGCTCGGCCCATTTCCGAGCCTCCCGCCACTCCATAAAGGCTTCATAGGCAAATGCGGAGAGCACTACTACGAACGCTCCGCCGAAAAACAGCCAGATAAGTTGAATCGGGTTCATTCTCCACCCCCCTTCAGCTTTTCAAAAAGCTCCAACTCGGCCCGCTTCAGAGCGAGCTTGTGAGAAACGAAAGTGCGCGTCCGCTCCACGTCACCCCAAAGCCAAGGAGCGATGATGAACGAGCGTAGGCGCGCAAAGCGACCGTCCAAGAGCTTGAGTTGCCTCTCCAAGTCATTGATGCCTTCTCTGACAAGCTTCCATGGCCTGAAGAGTATGTCATAGAGTATTGAGAGTATCGCTCCGAGCAGGAGAAACCCAAGAAGCCAGCCCCAAACGCTCATTCTCCACCCTCCAGAACCCTCTTTAAATCGTCCACGACTGCAGAATACCACTCGTCGGCCAAAACAGCCTTATTTAGGTAGTGTGTCGCTCCAACGCTCCCGCTCACACGGCCCTGAATAAAGTCTGCAATCTCCGACGGCATGCCTTTCTGAATGAGGAACGTATAATGCCACTTCCTGATACTGTTAGCCGAGACTTTTCCAAAAGCTACGAGATCCTTTGCAGTGTTGTACTTTACCTCCAGGGGTTCGAGTCTCTCGAAAAAGTCTCGCGGCCCGTAAGCCCAAAAGGCCTTCTTCTTGCCTTTGCTTGTTGAAAAAATTGGGTACCGCGCCGCTTTGTCATCAATGAGGTAAAGCTTTGTCGGATCGTAGGTTCTCAGCAATTCAACAGCCTGCTTGAGCCTGATGCCAGAGAACACCAGCAAGAGGAAGAGTGTTTCAGCGGGCTTTCCGCGTTTTTGTACCTCATTGTAAGCTGTCCTCACATCCTCGTTCGTGATGAAGACTTCCCTAACTCCCGTCGCCTTGAGCTTCGCGATGTTCTTGATCTTCTCATAACTGTTGGAGTCGATGATGTCGCGCTCAACGAGGTATTTTGCGAGCCTTCTGAGTGCTTTTGAAACATTCCGCTTGTATCCTTCAGCGCGGAGGGCCTTCTCTAGATCTTCGAGTGTTCTTATCACGTGCCGACCAAACAGCCTGTCGAGCGCTCTAACGTAGTCTTTCCTTGTTTCTTCGCCAACTTCAGCAGAGAGCCATTCTGCAAAATTGGCCCTTTCAGCAGCCCACAATTCATTAAGGGAACGGCCTTCTAAGCCGGAGGTCGCGGGTTCGAATCCCGCCGGGCCCGCCAGCAATACAAACTTCTCCTGCGCGAAGTTTGATCAAGGCTCGTGGTTCCTTCTAAAATTGCTCTTCTAAGAGGATTTTCATGATAAATTAGCCACAATTTAGTGAATCCCCTAAGTTTCGACCTGTAAAAAGGAGTTTCTTCCCCTTGACGCCCTACGGGCGTCTATTACAAAGCAAACTCACACAGATCGGGCAAATTAAAAATAGAATTCACAACCATGACAGTATTCAAAAAGAAAATCCTAATCAAAACAGCCCTCTAATCAAGAACCACAAACTTTGATGAAACTTTGCTGGCAAAGTTTCAGCGCTGGCGGAAGAAAAGTATGCAATTCTAACAAGCTAGCTTTTAAGCGGGTTTACTCGCCAATCTGCCAAACTTACGGGATTTTCTCACCGTATAGTGTCCAAAGGACACTAAAAAAGGAAGTTAAAATCTCAATTAGCGAGGAAATCTTGGAGTTAAACCCGTGCGAGCTTGCCTTCTATAGGAGCATATACTTCCCTAACAGGCAAGCTCGAGGAGAAGGGAACCCTTTTGGTCAAGCTTTTTCCAAAAGCTTGAAGGGCAAAGTTTCATCAAAGAGGGAATGTCCTTTTGAGCATCTTGCTTTTCAATGATTCTCAATGCCCAATTAGCGGTTTTAGAGGGTTTATTCGTAGTATAACGCCCTTCGGGCGTTAAAAAAGGAGAAACACAATCTACAAGGATTCCACGTATCACGAGTTAAAAAGTGGATGAATTCCTTGCAATTGCTCAATTGGAAAGTAGTTTCTCTTACCTTGACACACTTCGGACGTCGATTACAAAGCAAACTCATGGATAACGAGTGAATAAAAATGGGTTTCTCTGGGAAGCTTTTTCCAGAAAGAGGCTCTTTCCCAGTAGGGATGACAGTTCCGATATACACAAAAAATTTAATCCTCCTGGACAAAATGCGGGGGGTGGGAAAATGAAGATCCACTACGAGTGCTTTGCCTGCGCCGCCAACCAGTGCCAGAGGATAGTCGAGATGGGGACCGATGACCTCGAACTCAGAAAGAAGGGCGTGGTCGAGGCGGCCAGGCTGATGGCAACCATCAGTGAAGACTCTATTCCAGCAATCTTCGGGAGCGATGTCTTCCTCGGGGTTTATAGGGTTATAGGCAATGACGACCCGTTTAGAGAGTACAAGGAGCTCTCCAACAGGCTCGCGGAGAGAGTAGTTAGTGATCTTGAAAAGGAGGAGATAGACCTCAGAACGGCCCTAAAGCTCGCCATCATTGGGAACGTGATAGACTTCGCGGTCGGCTACTCTCCAGAGAAAATAGAGGAGGACGTTAGGGAGATGCTCGGGGAGGAGCTCTACATCGACCATTCGGAAGAGCTTTTCAAGGTCCTCAAAAGCGCAAAGACCCTTCTCTATCTAACCGACAACTGCGGGGAGATTTACTTTGACAGGCTGTTCCTGAAAAAGCTTAAGGAGGCCTTCCCGCGCCTTGAAATCTACATAGCGGGTAAGGAAGGTCCAATAATAAACGACGCAACCGTTGAAGATCTACAGAATGCTGGCTTTGAGAAGCTTGGGAGGGTTGTCTCAACGGGCACGAGGATCGTGGGGGTTCCTTTTGATAGAGTTTCGGATGAGTTCAGGGCAATCTTTGAGAAAGTCGACGTGATAATCGCTAAGGGTCAGGGCAACTTTGAAACCCTGAGCGAGATAAACGATGAAAGGGTCTTCTACCTGCTCAAGGCGAAGTGCAGGCCGATAGCGAGGGAGCTGGAGGTCCCGCAGGGAGCTATGGTTTGTCTGCGGGCTAGGTAGGTCTCTTCTCCCACTTCGGGAACTTCCAGTTCTTAGTTATCTTTGTCACGTTCCTCACGAGGGCCTTTTCTTTGGGATGCTTCGACACGAGCTCCTCGAGGAATGAAATCAGCTCGTCGTAGGCGGGCTTGTCTATTGGAAATGGAATCTTATCTTTGCCACCGACAGCGTAGGTGAACTTGAACGGATCAGGTGGATGGGTTACCGGATCCTTCCAGCTCGGATGGACGTCGTAGACGAGCTCAAGAACCAGCGAGAGCGCCCTTAAAGTGCTCGGCCCGAGGCCCTTCAAAAGCAGAAACTCCTCATAGTTGCTGACGCTCAGCTCCCTTGCAAATTCAAGGGCTCTCTTGTTAAGCTCAAACTTTCCAAGGCTCTCGTAGCGCTTTATAACGTCCTTCTCCCACGGCTCCCTCGGCTTGTAGTAGACGAGCGGACGGTAGCCATTCGCTATTGCCTTCAGGCTTTCAAGCTCTCTCTCGATTTTCATGGGACTCTCCTGAACAACGTCGAGGAGCGTCTTCTGGTACTCCTTCGCCTCCCTTGAGACGGTGTTAAGTGCGAACTCCTTCTCCAGACCGGCGATGGCCTTATGGGGGTTGAGGGTGAAGGTTTCGCTGTTGAACCAGTGGAAGCGCCTTGCCATTCTCTCCCTCTTGTTCATTCCCTGCTGGATGACCGCCCAGTTGCCCTCCTCGTCGAGGAGGAAGACGTGGTGATAGAGCTGGTAGCCCGTTTGGAGGGCAACGGTGTCGACCTTGGCCACCAGACGGGAAGTCCTCACGTATGGCTCTGGATCAAGGTCGTAAAGAGAGGCTATCCTCTTCAGCTCCTCCGGTGTTGCCCTGCTTTTCTTCCCCTTCCCCCCAGCCACTTTAACTCCGAGTTCCTCCTTCCAGAGGGCTTCTTTTATCATTCCCGCAGTTACCGTCGTCGAACCGGAGGAGTCCCAGTCCATACCGATGACGTTGTTGAAGGCTTGAAACCACACTGGATCGGAGAGCCTCTCGAGGAGACCTCTTGTTCCGTACTCTTCAACAGCGAGCTTGAGAACTAGCCTTGTTAGCTTCCCCATTCTTCGTGCGAGCCATTGAGGGACGTGCCCGCCGTGGAGGGGCAAATCAGCAACGTTCCTCATCACCTCCGCTTTGTACGTTTGGTGTTTTAACCTTTGCTAGGATGAGCTGAAGTGTTCACCAATGGCCGTAAATTTCCCCATGTTCTCGATGGAAAGCCTTTTATCCCCTCGTTTCGATTCCCGTCTGCAGGTTAAGGTTACGGAGGGTCAGGAATGGGAGTTGAGAAGGTTCCGAAGTACGATATACCCACGAAGAAGGTTGACTACGTTTTTATCGAGCTGGACAAGATGAAGCCCCACGAACAGCTCGTTCAGAAGGAGCTTGAAGCTTTTATTGAGAGCGTCACTGGCTCCGGAATCTTCTGGAAGCCGATGCTCCTCGCGAAGGTTCCCGGTGAGGACATGTACCTCATCGTTGACGGCCACCACCGCTGGGCCGGCCTCCAGAAGCTCGGCGCGAAGAGGGCTCCCTCGGTTATCCTCGACTACTTCAGTGACGACGTCAAGGTGTACACCTGGTACCCTGCCTTCAAGGGCGACCTCAACGAGGTGGTTGAGAGGCTCAAGAAGGAAGGCCTTGAGGTCATCGAGGATCCAGAGGCTGAAGAGAAGGCCGAGAGGGGCGAGATAGCCTTTGCCCTCGTCGGCGAGAAGAGCTTCGCCATTCCTGGTGGCCTTGAGGAGCAGAAGAAAGTCAGCAAGGTTCTCGACGAGATGAGCGTTGAGGGGAAGATAGAGCTCATTTACTACGGCCTCAAAGAGGACGCGAGAGAGGACATGGCCAAAGGTGAGATAGACTACGTATTCATCAGGAAGGCCCCGACGAAGGAGGAAGTCATGGAGCTCGTCAAGCGCGGTGAGGTTTATTCACCGAAGACAACCAGACACGTCCTTCCGTTCAACCCCGACAAGATCGACGTGAAGCTCGAAGAGCTGTTCTGATGTCTCTTTCTTCCATCTTATTAACAGAAAGTCTATAAACCCACACCCTTAGGTATATGCCGTCCGATGATGACGGATCAACCGGCCGAACGGTGACGACATCGGTCTTGTCTGAGGGACACCTACACAGGTACTTACAAAAAAGGGATTTAAAGCCCGCCGCAAAGACTGTGATAGGGGATAGGGATGTTCAGTGTGTTTAAACACAGAGCATTGCTCTCGAATGAGGACGCGTCTTCCCCCGGAGAAAAGTACCACTTCAGGATAGTCCAATCGATTAGGGATATCCCTGAAAAGAGGGCCGTGGTAATAGGCAGGGCGGGCACAGAGGTCCCAAGAAGATGGAAGCTGATACCCGTTAGCTCGGTTAAGGGCTATTTTGGGCCGAGGGAACTGCACAGAATCCTTGAAGGAATAGTCGAGCACCTCAAACACAACCCAGACGTGCCCGTGATAATCGACTGCCTTGAATACCTTACCGTTTACAATGGTTTTGAGAGTGTCCTCAAGTTCCTCCATCTTGTTAGGGATTATGCCATACTAACCAGCGGACGGGTTTATCTGGTAACAGATCCAATGGCATGGGATCCCAAGCAAATGGCCCTCCTCCGCGGGCTAGAAGCCTAAACGAACAAACAAAAACCTGAAAAGAAAATCAGAGCTCACCTTTTTCCTTAAGCATCGCCAGGTAGCTCGTGAACGCTCCTGTTGAGATTGTGTCGCCGAGGCCAACGGTTGAGACAGGGTTCTGAACGAGCCTCGTCGGAATGATGACGAGCTTGTACTCCTTCGTCCTCAGCCTCCTCTTGGCCTCTTCGAAGCGGAGCTTTACGTATTCACCACGCTCGTTGTAAGGAACGTTCATTCCAACGCTTATCTGGTCTGGGGACGCTATGTCGCCAAGAGAAGCCCTCGAAGCGGCGAGAGTTGTTGCAAGCTCAAGGCTCTGTCTGAGCTCCGCCTCGCTCAGCGGGTTGTTGGCGTGGGCGATGTACATGATGTAGTATATCGTGTGTATCTGGAGGAGCTCTAGGTTCATCTCATCGATGAGTATCTTTCCTCCAAGGACCGTGTCCTCAATGCGGTTGTAAGTGAATATCCTCTCCGCAAGCTTGTCGTAGCCCAAAGCGCTGAGGACGTATGCTATCTCTGCCTCGTCCATTCCAACGCTGTCCACGAGCGGGAAGAGATTGTATATTACCTTCTTTCTCAGCTCGCGGTTTTGAATCGATGCGAACTCAAGGTGAACTTTGACGTCCTTCTCGCGCTTGAGCAGGAGTATGTCCTTTTTCGCTTCCCTGAGGTAGTAGTTGGCGTCTTTCCCGTCCGAATAGCGGAGCTTTATACCCTGATAGCCCGACAGAATCGCACCGTCAACGCGCTGGCCGATCTCGGGGAGGAATGGCTTCAGCTCGGGCTCGGTGTATATCCTTATGCTCTCGAAGCGGGCCGAAACAATGAACCTGCCCGAGAAGGGGACGGTTATCGTCTCGTTTCCGAGCCTGAAAGTCGTCCCGGCCCTGAACTCAAAAATTCTGTTTACCTTAACAGGGTCGTTCTCGCGGTAGGCCTCCCACGGGTGCTTAAGAACCAGCTTTCCACCCTCAACGACGGGGTAGAAAAGGTTTGGCTTCTTAACAAACATCTCGGCCTGCCTCTTGGCCAGGTGGGGAGTATAGACGAGAACCTCCCTGAAGTCGAGGTTGGCCAGAAGGTTGGCTATAATTCCCGCCTGGCCGCCCATCCTCTCAACGTCGTACTTGAAGTGAGAATCAAACCATGCCTGGAGCTCCTCGTTTACGAGGGGCACTGCCATCGGTTTTCCTGTCTTAAGTGCGTGAACAAGCCTCGCGACGAAGTCCAGGGGCTCGTTTATCTCCCTCGGATACTCTTCCATCCTTCTCTTCACGGCTTCGGCGCCGAACTCGTCTATCAGCCTCTGGACTGTCTCGCCGTTCAGATAAACTATCGCGTCAACGTTTGTGTTGTAGGCTGTGAACATCGAAAGTCCCCTTGCCTTCTCCAGGAGCTCCCTGACCATGTGTATCACCCTCAGTGACTAACGTTGTTGAAATGGTGGTAGGTCTTAAAAGGATTTCGGGAAGTATGGGGAGAAATGGAAAAGTCAGTACTCCGTGAAAAGCCTTCCCAGCTCTGGAATCTTCTCCATGATGTCCATCTCTCTCAGGGCGAGCCAGAGGGATGCCTGGTTGCTGGTCACAACTGGGACGCCGAGGTCTTCCTCAAGGGCCTCAATTATTTCGAAGGTTCTCCAGTTGGTGCAGCTGATAAAGATTGCATCGGCCTCGTCTATGAAGCTCGCCTTGGCCAGGCGGTATGCCTCGTAGGGCTCAAGCCTGCCGATTTTTAGGTTGTCCTCTATGCCGAGACCTCTGATGTCCAGAACCTCAAACTCGTTGGCCTCCAGGAACTCCTTTTCTCTGGCGTTTATCTCGTCGGTGTAGGGGGTTATGACGAGTATTGACTGCGCATCGAGGATTTTGAGCGCCTCGATCACCGCGGTGCTCGTGCTTATGACTGGAACCTTGACTTCATCCTCTATCTTCGCTTCAAGCTCCTTCTCGTAGTCCTTTCCGCCGATGAACGAGCCGCTCGTGCACCCGTATAGGATGAGCTCAACGTCTGCATCCCTCAACAGCTTCGCGCTCTCCACGGCGAGGGAGCTCATCTTGACGAGCTCCTCTTCCGTGACGTTCCTCAAGGGCATCCTCGATGTGTGAAGTGAAACACCCTCAGGCAGGTAATTATGAAGCTCCATCTCCATCGTCGTGTTGGATGATGGAACTATAAGGCCGAGCCTTCCGCGCCATCCGTACATGTCTTTCACCTTAGGGAGTTCAGAAATGGAGCTATTAAACCTTTGGGATAAAAAGAAATACATAAATCCATACAAGGCACAATCTCTTCCACATTTCTAATCAGCCAATATAGACAGCTTCCAGTCCAAGTACCTTTGCGACTTCAGCTTGCCTTTTATCACTCGTGGCGAGTTTCGCCCTGAGGCTTTTTGCTTGGGCTATGAAAAGGCTGTCGTAAATAGGAATGTCGTATCTCATCGCGATTTCCAACGCTTCCCCCAGGTATTTTCCGCTAGACTCCAGGATTATCACTTCCTCCCTTACGAGCTTCATCATGCCTTCGTAGAGCCCAAAAGCCTGCTCCTCTGTTATCAACCCGTACTTTCTGGCGTACTTCCATATCACGTTCGCAGTCTCAAGGGCCAGCATGTCAACGGCGTGAGGCTCAAGGTCTGGCTCCAAGTAAGGAATCACGTTCTCCCAGCCCTCCTCCTTTAGAAGAAACTTTGAGAATGCTGAGGAGTCAATGACTATCACGGTCATCCCTCACGAGCTTTTGTGCCGTCCCCTTTGGAGCCTCTGGAAGGGTTTGGATGTAGGAAACAACCTCCTGAAGGGCTTTTTTCTTTCTGTACTCTTTGATTTTCTTCTTTATGAACTCCCGAATCTCCTCGCTCCAGTTGATCTCGCCTTTTAACTCGTCCATTTCCCGCTTGACATCTGGCGGGACGCGGACACTAACAACGCTTCCCACGTAATTCACCCAGGGAAAAATTTGTAGTACAAACATATAAACATTTTGTATACACCCCCTCCAATTCGTAGAAAGCGGGCTAAAAGCAACGGCTTTCAAGTGGTTGAAGTATCAGGGATGATTCCAAAATGTTTTAATGTTTTTAGGACGATATCCATTCAGAGAGCAAGGAGGTTTATGGATGGCTGAGGCCGTAGATTACACCTACTTCCTCAAGAAAATAGAGGAGATCGAGAGAGAACTGAAGGAGATAAAGCTTGAACTTCAGAATCCCAAGAAGCTAATCCATTTCATTCCCAGAGTCATTGAGATAAGGGGCGAGTTTGGGGGTTATAAGCTTAGAAAACCCCTCACGCTGAACGTGGAGAGAGAGGCTGGAACCTGGTGTGTCGAGAACAGGGAGCTTGAAGTTTACGGATGCGGCCCCACGCTGAACGATGCCCTTCATGATGCCGAGAAAGTTTTCGAAGCCCTGATCGAGGAATACGTCTTGGAAGACGAAGAAATTCTCGACGAGAGCGCCAAAGAACTGAGAAAAGCTCTCCTTCAGCTCGTGGAGGTTTAGGGACATGAAGGCAAGAGATGTCCAGCGGGCACTGGAAAAGAAGGGCTTCCAGAAAAAGGAGGGTGGGAGGCACACGAAGTACATTCTTTACGTTGAAGGGAAGAAGACCAGGGTAATAACGGTGTTCAGCAGAGGTAGGGATAAGAAAGAGCTCGGGAACGACCTTTTAAGGAGAATAAAGAAACAGCTGCATCTTGAAGAGGATGATATGTTTCAAGACTTCGTGGAGTGTCCATTGACCTATGAGGACTACTTGAGTGTTCTGAGGCAGAAAGGGGTTATATAATCCCCTTGATTTCCAAAGCAAAATCCTCTCAAAGATACTGGAGGATTAACGCTTATAGGTCGCTCTCTTGGCTCTATTTTAGTTAGTGTAGATAACCTTTTTATTCCAATCGACCCCATAAAGGAGTCTCATGAGAGTGAAAAATTTAGGCAAAAACAAATAAGCCCCCCACCCATTTCTCCTTAGGGGAAGAACAATGAAGCTCGACGAAGCTATTATGAAGCGTGCATCCGTGAGGTACTTCAAAGATGACCCAGTAAGCGACGAGGAGATAAGGGCGCTCATAGAGGCCGCGATAAGGGCGCCCACGGCCAGCGGACTCGAGAACTGGCTTTTCGTTGTATTCAAGAGCGAGGAAGTGCGGAAGGAAATCTACGACCTTATCGGAGAGGGCATGGTAGAGTACTACCGCGCAGTGAACTTGCCGGAGGAGAAGATTAAGAAGCTTATGAAGAGAATTTATGAGGAGGGAATGTACCGGGCGCCGGCCTACATCGCGGTCTTCATAGACAGGAGGGTTCGCTTCCTCAAGGGGCGGGAGTTCGACGAGGTCGAGTTCATCTGGAGCGTGGAGAGCGCGGCGATGGCCATCCAGAACCTCATGCTTAAGGCAGTGGAGCTCGGCCTCGGGACGGTGTACATCGGCGTGACGAACTTCAGAGGGATCGAGGAGAAGGTCAGAGAGCTCGCCGGTCTGGATGAGAACTACTACCTCGTGGGCCTCATTCCCGTTGGAAGGCCGAGGGATGAGGTGAAACCGCGGAGAAGAAAGAAGGGCGTGGAAGAGGTTACGCGGATACTCTGAATGAACAAGCAAACTTTTTTATCCTCTTTTTCTTCTACGTCTCCAGGTGAAAGGATGATAGAGTTCGTCATAGCCCTCGGTCTCGTAGGCGGCTGGCTAACAATGACTTCAACGCTCTTCCTGATGCTCGGATTTGGGAAGATGTGGGGGTTAGCTGGTGTTCTGATTCTCGTGGGCTTCATCCTGATCAATCAAAAACTGAAGAGAAAGTACATGCAGACGATAGTTAATGCCACGCCGAGGGCCAAGGAGCTCGCCAGGCACATATTCGAGATGAACGAGCTGATACTGCTCTCATCCTACGTCCTCGGCCTCGTCCTCTATGAGGTCATCCAGAAGTACGTTGAGATAGTGATAAAGGCTCCAGTGGGGTGAGGTTATGTTCAACGTGGTCATAGTTAGGTACGGCGAGATTGGAACGAAGTCCCGGCAGACGAGAAGGTGGTTTGAGAACATACTCATGAACAACATCAGGGAGGCTCTCGTGAGCGAGGGGATCGACTTCAAGAAAGTGGAGGCAAAGCACGGCAGAGTCCTTGTGAGGACAAACAGGGCCAGGGAAGCAACGGAAGTCCTCACGAGGGTCTTTGGAATAGTATCGCTTTCACCGGCGATGGAAGTCGATGCAGAGCTTGAGAAGATTAACAAGACCGCCCTCAAACTCTTCAGGAAGAAAAAGAGGGAGCTCAACCTTGAAAAACCGAAGTTCAGGGTCACCGCGAGGAGGATAACCAAGGAGTTCCCGCTGAAGAGCCCCGAAATCCAGGCCAAGGTAGGTGAGTACATCCTCGAAAACGAGGAGAGCGAGGTCAATCTGCACGAATACGACATCGAGGTCGGCGTTGAGCTGATGGAGGGGAAGGCCTACATCTTCGTTGACAAAATCAGGGCCTGGGGAGGACTCCCGATAGGGACGCAGGGCAAGGTCGTTGCACTGCTCAGCGGCGGTATAGATTCGCCAGTTGCAGCCTTCCTGATGATGAAGCGCGGGGTCGAGGTCATCCCGGTTCACATATACATGGGCGAAAAGACCCTTGAAAAGGTGCGCAAGATATGGAACCAGCTCAAGAAGTACCACTATGGCGGAAAGGCTGAGCTTATTGTCGTAAAACCGCAGAACAGAGAGGAGATGCTAAAGAAGATCAAAGAGCTCGGGAAGGAGAAGTACACCTGCGTACTGTGCAAGTTCATGATGGTTAAGCACGCGGACAGGATAGCGAAGGAGTTCGGGGCGAAGGGAATAGTCATGGGCGACTCGCTCGGACAGGTGGCAAGCCAGACCCTCGAGAACATGTACATCGTCAGCCAGGCGAGCGACCTGCCCATCTACCGTCCGCTCATAGGGCTCGACAAGGAGGAAATAGTCGACATAGCGAAGAAGATAGGCACGTTTGAGCTTTCAACTCTCCCTGAGGACGAGATACCGTTCATCCCCAAGCATCCCGTGATTAGAGGTTCATGGGAAGAGTTCAGGAAGATTTACATGGCGATATTCGGGGAGGAGCCGAGAAAGCGGGATTGCTGAGGAGGGAAGAGCACGTGAACTTGCGAAGTTTGGGGGTTACGTCGCGCTTTCTCTTCCCATCATCTTTGCAGTCGGACTTTCAATAGTGATACATCAGAACCCCTGGTTCTCCTTCACCGACAACGCCCTCAGCGACATGGGCTCTCTCAAAAATCCTGCCCGGTGGTGGTTCAACGGCTTCCTGATGGTTTACGCGCTGATAACACTGGTTCCATCGATAGCGGCATTCAGAAACGGGCTCAGCTACTTGATGCCAGCGGCGGCGATCTTCCTGTTCCTTGTCGGCGTCTTTCCCGAGGAAAAGGCGCTCCACGCGCCATCGGCGGTTCTCTTCTACCTGCTGGCGCTGACTGACATAGCGATAATAGGTATCAAGCTCTGGCGCTCCGGAGTGAAGTTTGGCTACCTGTGGAGCGCTCTAGCCGTCCTAACTTTCTTCGCGATGCTCTACCTCACGAGGGTCTTCAAGGGACTCGCAATCCCTGAGCTGGTTGGGGCTGCCACGATATTAGCGTGGTTCGCTTACATTGGCCTCTTACTCCTTAAAGGTTTCAAACTTTAGGTTCTGGAAAGAGCCTTAAAGGGGTCTCCAGAGAGGATAGACCATGAAAGCCGTCGCCCTGCTCAGCTCTGGTATTGATTCGCCCGTGGCCATTTACCTAATGCTTAGGAGGGGCGTAGAGATAACGCCCATCCACTTCAGGCAGGACTCCATCAAGGAAGAAAAGGCCTCGGAGATAGTCGAGATCCTGAAGCGCTACGGGAAGCTCAGCGACCCAATCATTGTGAACTTCTCCGAGGAACACGTTCCAGCCTTTGAGAAACTTAGAGAACTCGGGAAAATCAAATACACCTGCGTCCTGTGCAAGTGGCTGATGCTGAGAAAAGCCTGCAGGATCGGCCACGAAATCGGGGCGAGTGCAATAATAACGGGCGACTCTCTGGGACAGGTCGCTTCCCAGACCCTCGACAACCTGATGGTTGTGAGCACTGCCAGCGACCTGCCAATCTTAAGGCCACTCATAGGACTGGACAAGGAGGAGATAGTGAGAATAGCAAAAGAAATAGGGACGTTCGAGATAAGTTCAAGGAAAGAGCCCCCATGTCCGTTTACGCCCAAATACCCGGTTGTCCGTGCCTCTTTGGGGGAGTTCCAAAAGATCCTCCAGGACTTGATCTGAGTTAGTTTCAACTTTTGACGTGGATACTACCAAAAAATTTTATAAGCCAATGTCCAAAATCTGGGGATGATACTACTGAAAGTTAAATCATTGACTCCTGGTGATGAGAAGTGAACGGCCATCTTTGTGATGACATCAAATCAAGGATCGCAAAAGACGTCCTAGTTAGACTAAACGCGTTTCTTTTGAGTTACTTTGGGTGGATGTTTTTCAGTATTCTGTACATATACATCGGGCGGTGGAGTGTTGACGTAACGGAGCAATTTATCAAGCTCCCGTTCAACTCTCGTGATTTCATTCTAACACTGTTAAACACAACTAAAAGCATTCCTCCCGTATACCATCTCCTAAACGCAGTTTATTACATTGGATTCGCTGGATCCATAGCGTTCATGGTTCTCTACGTCCTTATCTACCTCAAGGACTTCCAAACGTCGGATGAACTGCTCGCCAGATACTTCATCGCCTATGCCACGGCGGGAGCGATATATTTAACGTTCCACATTTATGCGCCGCACTACGTTTACAACGTTCCAGGATACGACACTGACAACCTTTTTACGAGGCAGGAGTTCGTACTCCCTTCACTCCACAACACGTTTGCGGCGATTCACATAATTACCATATGGAAATACCGGAAAAGGCTTGGTGGAAAGGTGCTTTTGACTATCAACACCCTGATCCCCTTTGCAACGGTCTTACTAATACACCACTGGATATACGATGTCCTGGCTGGGTTCCTCCTTGCGTGGGCAATTTCATCGCTGACCGATGGGTGGATGGCAAAAATACCAAGAACCCTGTACCAGCTGGAGATTAGATCCCTGAGTGCCGTCACCTTACTGAATTTTCTGCTGGCGGCTCTTTTGCTGCTGTTTTCGCTAGAACCCCAGAAGTGGATACTGCTGTTCAGGGCGCTACTGAACCAGCCATGAGGAAAAAGCTTATAAATCGCTCTCCCCCCACTTTTAAACGTGCCGGGGTAGCCTAGCTCGGCAGGGCGGCGGACTCGTAATCCGCAGGTCCCGGGTTCAAATCCCGGTCCCGGCTCCATTATTATTATCGGAAGGCCATTCTCACTTCCAACACCTGCTCATCATTGCCGCTGAGTAGCTCCCTTTTGATGTCTGGACTATTTCTCACCAGTTATCTACAATGTGTGCCCTAACGCTAAAAGGGTCAAAAATTTAGTAGAAAAGCCACTGCAAACACTGATACAATCCCTGTCACCCGGGAGCACAACTGCAACAAGCCGCTCGTATCCCCTTGCACCAATGAATCCGTTGAGTATTATGCAACCCTTATTATAGGGATTGCAAAAACTTCTTATAAACCTTTGGATTTTGGGTAGAAAATCCAATGAGTTCTCAAAAGAGCTGAAGAGTTTGATGGACCACTGCTGAACAATAAGAGACACAACAAACGCTAATTCAAGAGCCCCTAAAAAGGCAATCACCCTCTCAACAGGGCCAGCAGGAATCTGAATACATCCTCAGCCCTAAAATGTCCTGTCTCCACACCGTATATCATACTGACAGGAACCTCGACTATTTTCGCCCCCATTTTTGCAGCTTTTATCAGCATCTCGGTTTCTACCTCGTAGCGGTCGCTCTCTATCTCGGGTAGAAACCCCCGCCTGTAAGCTCTAAAGCCGCTCTGGGTGTCGTAGACGTAAGTCCCAAGCTTCAGCCTGATGAGCCTCGTCGTTATTATGTTGCTCAGCCTCCTGTGGAGTGGTCTCTTACCCTGCACCTCGACCTTCCTTGCACCGATTACGAGGTCTGCCCTCCCCTCAACTATTGGCCTCACAAGCTTTCCAATCTCTTCTGGAAGGTGTTGGCCGTCGGCGTCCATGAAGACCACGATGTCTCCTGTGGTGTGCTTTATGCCCTCTCTCATAGCACAGCCCTTGCCGCAGTTCTTTTCAAGCCTGAAGGCCTTAACCCGAGGATCTTTTTCGGAAAAGGAGAGGGCAGAGGAATAAGTATTATCAGACGAGCCGTCATCAACGACAATAACCTCGTCAACGAACTCAGGAATCCTCTCAAGGACTTTTGGAAGCCGCTTCTCCTCGTTGTATGCAGGAATTACCACGCTTATCCTCATACCACCGAGCATCATTCGTCCTCCAGGCGTTCAAGGGCCTTCATCTTCTTTCTC
The DNA here is from genome assembly GCF_000009965.1 of Thermococcus kodakarensis KOD1. Lineage (NCBI taxonomy): Archaea > Methanobacteriati > Methanobacteriota > Thermococci > Thermococcales > Thermococcaceae > Thermococcus > Thermococcus kodakarensis. The sequence goes on along the minus strand of NC_006624.1, from coordinate 306,155 downwards.
TCGAAGTCGTCCTTGTCGAGGAACTCCCAGTAGTGCTCTTTAGCCGGGAATCTACCCTCTTTGACTTCCCCGCGGTAGTTCTCGAGGGCGAGCTGAATTATGCTGGCTAAATCGGCATACTTCTTGACAAATGGGGGAACGTTCTCGTAGATTCCGAGGAGGTCGTGCCACACCAAGACCTGGCCGTCAACGTGAGGCCCCGCCCCGATGCCTATGGTCGGGATTGAAACCTCCTCCGTCACGAGCTTTGCCACATCTGCAAGAACGAACTCAAGAACCACAGCGAAGGCGCCGGCCTTTTCAAGGGCCTTGGCATCGCGCAGAATCTCCTCGATCTCTTCCTCAGTCTCACCCATCAGTCTGTAGCCCCCAAGGCGGAGGTAGCGCTGTGGAGTAAGCCCCGTATGGCCCATGACTGGGATTCCCATGCGGACGAGCTTTTTAACGAGCTTTTTGTGATCGTAGCCGCCTTCTATCTTTACCGCATCAGCTCCAGCCCGAATTAGCCTCATCGCGTTCTTAACGCCTTCTTCGACGCTGACCTCGTAGCTTCCGAAGGGCATGTCCGCGAGAACTAGAGCCCTCTTTACGGCCTTGGCAACTGCCCGCGTGTGGAAGACCATCTGTTCCATGCTGACGTTGAGAGTGTTAGGCTCGCCGTAGACAACCATCCCGAGCGAGTCTCCGACGAAGACTATGTCCATGCCAGCCTTGTCGGCGAGAAGAGCGGAGGGATAATCGTAAGCCGTTACCATCGCTATCTTTTCCTTCCCCTTCATCTCGATTATCTTCCTCGGCGTTATCTCCCTCATGTCACCACCCCTACCATTTAGACGGCGGTCTAATTAACGGTTTCGATTAGTGGGATTTATAAAAACTCACTCGAATTCTCTTCAGGTGGAAACGTGGAAGAGGAATGGGAGTTCTTTAAACCTCTGGATGTTCCAAGAGAGGACAGCGGAAAGCTCGTGAGGGAGATGCGAGACGATAGAGAAAAGAGAATAATGGGTGAGGGGGTGAGAGTATGAGGAAATGGGAACACTACGAGCACACTGCTGATATAGGCGTTCGCGGTTACGGCTCAACGCTGGAGGAGGCCTTTGAGGCCGTTGCACTCGGTCTCTTCGACGTCATGGTGAACGTTAAGAAAGTCGAGCCTAAGGAGTGCAGGGAAGTTGAAGTTGAGGAGGAAGACCTTGAGGCACTTCTATACAGCTTCCTTGAGGAGCTTTTGGTTCTCCACGACATGGAAGGGCTGGTTTTCGGGGACGTTAAGGTTCGGATAGAGAAGACCGAGAACGGCTACAAACTCAAAGCCAAGGCCTGTGGAGAAGTTCTCAACCCAGAAAAGCACGAGCCGAAGGAAGAAGTCAAGGCAATAACGTACCACGACATGAAGATTGAAAAGCTCCCCGATGGAAGATGGATGGCGCAGTTCGTTCCAGACCTGTGAGGGATCACCATGAGCGCGAGGGACGTTGTTAAGGAGGCGAATCCAGCCTTTTACGAGAGGTATTCGAAGTTAGAGGACAGCGACGAGTTCTGGGAGTTCCTGATAAGGCCGCTCAGGCAGAGCATCAGGGTAAATACCCTAAAGGCACCTCTAGAGGTCATCGTTGAGAGGCTTAAAGAGGAGTTTGAGCTTGAGCCGATCCCCTGGGTTCGCGAGGGCTTCTTCATAAACGTGGACAACCTCGCTAGGGTTCCGGAGCACGGCCTCGGCCTGGTCTTCGGCCAGGAGGCCAGCTCGATGATACCTCCGGTCGTTCTCGACCCGAAGCCGGGAGAACTCGTTCTAGACATGGCTGCGGCACCGGGGTCAAAAACTGGACAGATAGCGCAATACATGCAGAACGAGGGTTGCATAATAGCAAACGACCCAAACAGGGACAGAGCGAACGTTCTGATAGCCAACCTCAACAGGATGGGAGTTCTCATAGCGAGGGTAACAACCAGAGACGGGGCAAGCTTTGCCCGCTTCGAAAACACCTTTGACAGGGTTCTCCTCGATGCTCCCTGCTCCTCGGTGGGGATGATAAGGAAGAGCTGGCGCTTCCTGAGGGAGTGGCGCGAGAAAGCCGTGGTTAAGTACATGAACGTTCAGAAGAGGCTCATCTTGGCCGGCTACAGGGCCTTAAAGCCCGGGGGAGTTATGGTGTACTCAACCTGCACGATAGACCCCCTAGAAAACGAGGAGGTCGTGGATTATCTCCTCAGGAAGACGGACGCGAGGCTTGAGAGAATAGACCTCCCCGTTAAGACCAGCGAGCCGGTGCTTGAATGGGAGGGGAAGGAGTACTCGGAGGAGCTGAAGAAAGCTTTGAGGATCCACCCGAACGACAACGACACCGAGGCGTTCTTCATAGCTAAGATAGTCAAGCCGGGTGATGGCGGTGAGTGAGGAGAAGGCGAACCCGAGGAATGAGATAGGGAAGACGAACGATGCAGAGCTTGTAAAGAGACTTCTCATCGAGAACTACGGCTACGCTCTAGACCTGATATACCTCATCAGGGGCAACCACCAGAAGGTCTATGCGAGGAAGCCCTGCCCCCTAGACGTCGGCAGGAACGACGGCTGGCTCTACTTCGGAAGGATCGAGAGCGACGGGATAAGGCTGACCATCGAGGGAAGCTTTCTTGTCGGGCCGAAGGCGACGAAGAACGTGGTAGAGCTGGACGACGAACGGGCGAGAAGGTATCTGGCCGGTGAGAGCATCGAGGTCGATGAAAATCTCTACGGCTGGTTCATCCTGAAGTGGCGTTCCTACTACCTCGGTTCAGCGAAGGCTAAAGACGGGAGACTCCTAAACTACGTCCCGAAGGAGAGGAGGCTTAGGGCGGAGTAACGGTTTTGTTCCTCGAAACCTTAAAATAACTTTAGGGCTACCTAAGGGGTGGGGTGAGAGAGATGGTGCCACTGAAGAGGATAGACAAGATTCGCTGGGAGATACCGAAGTTCGACAAGAGAATGAGAGTACCGGGCAGGGTCTACGCTGATGACCAGCTCATCGAGAAGATGAAGCAGGACAGGACGCTTGAGCAGGCCGCGAACGTTGCCATGCTCCCGGGCATCTACAAGTACTCCATCGTAATGCCAGATGGACACCAGGGTTACGGCTTCCCAATCGGTGGAGTGGCTGCCTTTGACGCAAAGGAGGGCGTAATAAGCCCAGGGGGTGTTGGATACGACATTAACTGTGGTGTCAGGCTCATCAGAACTAACTTGACAAAGGATGAAGTTAGACCGAAAATCAAGGAGCTCGTTGACACCCTCTTCAAGAACGTCCCGAGCGGACTTGGAAGCAAGGGCCGCGTGAGGCTTCACTGGACACAGCTTGACGATGTATTGGCCGACGGTGCCAAGTGGGCGGTTGACAACGGCTACGGCTGGGAGAGAGACCTTGAGCATCTCGAAGAAGGAGGAAGGATGGAAGGGGCGGATCCAGATGCCGTCAGCCAGAAGGCGAAGCAGAGGGGTGCACCACAGCTCGGTTCCCTTGGCTCCGGAAACCACTTCCTTGAGGTTCAGTACGTTGACAAGGTATACAACGAGGAGATAGCCAAGGCCTACGGCCTCTTCGAGGGCCAAGTTGTGGTCATGGTACACACGGGAAGCAGAGGACTCGGCCACCAGGTTGCGAGCGACTACCTGAGGATAATGGAGAAGGCCAACAGGAAGTATGGAGTCCCGTGGCCGGACAGGGAGCTTGTGAGCGTCCCGTTCCAGAGCGAGGAAGGACAGCAGTATTTCAGCGCGATGAAAGCGGCCGCCAACTTCGCCTGGGCCAACAGGCAGATGATAACCCACTGGGTCAGGGAGAGCTTTGAGGAAGTCTTCAAGAGGAAAGCAGAAGACATGGAGATGGAGATCGTCTATGACGTCGCCCACAACATAGCTAAGCTTGAGGAGCACGAGGTTGACGGGAAGAAGGTGAAGGTCGTCGTGCACAGGAAGGGCGCTACGAGGGCCTTCCCCGCTGGCCACCCGGATGTTCCGAGGGCATACAGGGACGTCGGCCAGCCGGTTCTAATTCCAGGCTCGATGGGTACCGCCAGCTACGTCCTCGCTGGAGCGGAGGGCTCGATGAGAGAGACCTTCGGAAGCTCCTGCCACGGCGCTGGAAGGCTCCTGAGCAGGAAAGCTGCCACCAGACAGTACCGCGGCGACAGACTCAGGAACGAACTCCTCCAGAGGGGCATCTACGTGAGGGCCGCTTCCCTCCGCGTCGTTGCCGAGGAGGCCCCAGGTGCGTACAAGAGCGTGGACAACGTCGTCCAGGTCGTCCATGAGGCCGGAATAGCGAACCTCGTTGCGAGAATGAGGCCGATGGGCGTTGCGAAGGGATGATGTAACTTCTCTGTTTTTTGTTCTTCTGATTCTTCGACATTAAAAAGAGAGGAGTCAGTTCAGATCGCTTGTGAGGAACCTGGCATAAGCCAGGGCAAAGGGCAGGAGCAGCATTACAAGCAGGGCTGCGAGGTTGTTGAAGCCGTAGATGAGTGAATCGCTCAGCGGGATGTAGTAGTTGAAGAACCTGTCGCCTGCGAAGATGTAGCTGACCAGCTGAACATAGTGGTGGGCGGGGTTTATGGAGTGAAGCCTGTTCATCCAGACGTGGAGCTCATCGGCCCATATCTGGTAGGCACTTGTGCCTATTGGAGGTTCGGGGCCAGCGAGCTTTGGAGCGACTATGCCTACTACTATGCCATAGAACACCGTCAGGAAGATGGCAAGACCGACTCCCGCCAGCATTGAGGTTTCGGGCTTCTTTGAGAGCGTAGAGAGGAGGATTCCCAGGGATAAGAAGACCATCGTGTAGAGCATTGTCACCAGAATCGCCAGGAAGCTCCTAAAAAGTGATTCTCCGTCGAGGGGTATTCCAAGGATGAGCATTACGGCTATCATGACTATGTAAGAGACCATGTAAGTCACGGCTATCAGCAAACCCATGCCGAGGAACTTTCCGTTTATGATCTCGTCGCGGTAGACGGGGTGGCCGAGCAGTACCCTCACTGTACCGCTCTCGACTTCCCTGTTTATCGCGTCCGCGCCGAGGGCAACACCTAAGACGGCACCGAGGACGGTTATTATCGTCATGTTGACGGTGAAAAGCATCGCGAGGGGTGTTGTGTAAATCTCGGCGCTGACACCCCAGAGGCCAAGCTCGTTGGAGTCGACGCTCGGAACGCCCATCTGCACAAGGTAATCCTTGATAGAGTAGACGGCCAGTCCAAAAATGATAAAGTAGAGGACAACGATAACGATGAACCTTCTGCTCTTTACAGAGACGTAGAGCTCCTTGAGAGCCAGGTTCCAGATGGGGTTCATCTCCTGCCTACCCTCCTCATAAGCCATATCACCACGCCGAACGCCACCACAAGGAGGAGGATGCCGATCCAGGTGCCGCTTGAGCTCTGAGCAACCCTGACGGTTACCACGGTCTCGGCCTTTGCCTGATCACCCGCAGCCGTCACGGTTATAGTGTACGTACCTGCGGGAGCTGATTTTGGAACGCGGATCCTGAGTTCGGCCTGGGCCGGCCCCGTTGACCAGTAAACACCGCCTCTTCCCCCCATCCCAACGCGGGGAATCGTTGATGGGACAACTTCAACGTCCCAGCCGCTCGGGGCCTGTACTGTGAACTTGACGTTGGTAACTGTTCCCATCGCATCCAGCCAGAGTGCAGTGGCGGTGCTTCCACCCGCTTTAACCGTCAGGGTTGGATTGTCCACGTTTACGCGGAGGGACGCAGGGTTCTCGACATGAATCTTGAGGGGAAGCTCAACTCTTGAGTTTGAGCCTGAAACGACCACCGTGGCGTTTAAGTCCCCGGATTCTACGTTGAACGGCGGAAGGATGACTAGATATGCGCTTCCACTTTCTCCGCTCGGGACTTTAATGCTCGCTATTGGAACGGTGCCTTTGGGGTCCTGGCTGAGGATGTAGCTCCAGCCCTCGGGGAGCCCTTCAACAGTGACCCTGTAATCGTCGTCCTTGGATCCGAGGTTCTTGATAGTTATCGCGACGCTCCCCCCACTTCCTGATGTTACGGTTAGGACATCCCTCTCTAGGGAAGCCTTGAAGTAGTACTCCGCGCGCCTGAGCTTTATGGTCAGGGTTCTCTCCTCCCCATCGGAGAGCTTAACGTCCTCTTCGACTGGGGAACAGCCCTCTGCGCCAGCCAGCACGGTGTACTCCCCTGGCTTGAGCTCAAAGTTTGCGGATCCCGCGGGGGAAACTGTAACGTTCTCACCGCCGACCGAAACCCATCCCCGAATGGGGTTTCCGCTCTCATCAGTGAGGATTACAGTGAGCTTTGCAGGCTCTCCGAGGTACGTCTTGTACACGTAAACGTTCAGAGCATAGCTCTGCCCGTTAACCTCGAACTCTATCCTGTGGTCTCCAAGGGTCGCGTTTCTCGGTATCTCCACCACCAGCTCCGCGGTGAAGCTTCCATCGACATCGAAGCTCCTCAGCCTGTACCTGCCGTCCGTTAAATATACCCCCCACCCCTGTGGAACGCTTCCAGGGGTGAACTCAACCCTTCCCGTCCCTGCGAAGGCAACCGGCACGCTCAGGCTGGTTCCCGCTTCCGCTTCCAGGCTTAGGTAGGGAATTGAAACTTCGATTCCAGCACTCTCAACTTCCAGGCTGCCTGTGAAATTCCCAACGGTAAACTTCACCACGCCGCTTCCAGTCGGCTCAATGTGGAGGGTCAGGCTGACCGTTCCCTTCGGTGGAACCGATATTTCACCCACCTCAACGCCCCCGTAGATGAAGTTCGCCTTCCAGCCAGAGGGCAGGGAGAGAATGCCGAGCTTCAGGTTCAGCTCAACGTCGCTGGAGCTGGTAATAGTGATCGGCACGTCAACGGGTCCAGAAGCTCTAACCTTCCGATACGGGTAGAAGACCGCGTACTCCAGGTTCACGATCTCCGAGGCGGGGTCAGCGACGTAAACCCTTATCTCCTTTCCATTGTATTCGAGTGCCACTAGATCAACCACAGCGCTTCCGTTGACTTCAAGCGTTTTGGTCACCCCGTTTACTGAAACATCAACGGTTTCAGCGCCAACCGAGGTAACTTCGACCGTTGTGCCGTTGAACGAGACCCTCTCCCCAACCTTCGGTTTAAGGGAAGCTACTAACTTTGGCTTAACGGAGACAACCACAAAACCGCCCTGTGGGGTGTAGCTTCCCATAACCACTCTGATGCCATCGCGCTCTATTTCGCGCCCGAAGTCAAAGGGCATGAGTTCAAGAATTTCAGCTCCTTTCTTCAGCATGAGATACGGTGTCCCCACTGCTGATTTGACCACCGTAACGGTGTAGTCGCCCACGGTTATCGCATGTTCCGGTGCAATCCGTCCTTCAAAGACCGTCACGTACGGCTGGGCGCTCGCTAGGGGCAAAAGAAGGAGCATGGACAGCAAAAGGAGAAAGGCTTTCCTCATTCCTCATCCCTCCCGTAGATCGTCTTCATGAAAACATCCTCAAGGCTTGGTTCTTCAACCTCAAGGCTCAAGATAGTGACTCCCTTCGAAGTGAGGTACTGGGAGAGCCACTCCCTTATATCCGAGCGGGCAAAAAGGATAATCCTATTTGGGGCGAGGCGCTCAACCCTGGTGATTTCCTCATGCCGAAGCTCAGGTATGGGCTCTTTCGTCTCCACCTTTATCTCGTAGCCCTCAAGCTCCATGAACTGACGCTTTATTTCCCGTATAGGGCCAACTGCTTTTAGCCTTCCGCGGACGATTATGCCGACGCGGTCGCTCAGCTCCTCGACCTCGCTGAGGATGTGGCTTGAGAAGAAGACGGTCCTTCCCTCAGCCTTCGCCTCCCGAATTACTTCCTTAACCAAATGCGCTCCCTCTGGATCGAGCCCGCTCGTTGGTTCGTCGAGTATCAACAGCTCCGGGTCGTTGATAAGAGCCTGTGCAAGGAGAAGGCGCTGCTTCATGCCCTTTGAAAACGTCTTGGCCTTCCGATAGCGGGCATCCCAGAGACCAACCCTCTTGAGAAGTTCAGTTATCCGCTTTTCCCTCTCGGAATTGCTCATCCTGTAAAAGTTGGCAAAGAACTCCAGGTTTTTCCAGGCGGTAAGTTCGCCGTAGATAGTGGCGTTTTCAGGGAGGTAGCCGATGCGCTCCTTGATTTTTATCGGCTCCCTCGACATGTCCATTCCCAGTATCTCTATTCTCCCATCGTCGGGGATGATGATGCCGAGCATGCTGAGAATCGTTGTGGTCTTTCCAGCTCCATTCGGTCCCAGAAATCCAAAAACTTCCCCCACTTTCACGTCGAAAGTAAGGCCGTCCACGGCCCTGAACGTACCGTATGATTTTGTAAGGTTTTCGATCAGGATAGCCTGTGATGACATAATAACACCCCATTTAATAGTAAAAATCTTGCCGCTTCTAAGTGTGGCTAAGGGTCAGGGTTTTAAACTTTGCTCTTCCACTTGAAATGGGGATTGAAATGAAGGATTTGACACACGTTGACGAAAAGGGTGTTAAGATGGTGGAAGTTGGGCACAAGGACGTTGTTTTCAGAAAAGCCGTTGCCAAAGGCAGGATAAGGCTGAAGCCCGAGACAATAGAGCTGATTAAAGCTGGAAAGACCAAGAAGGGCAACGTTATAGCGGCTGCCCAGATAGCTGGCATCCTGGCCGTGAAAAAGACCCCCGAGCTGATCCCGCTCTGCCACCCAATACCACTCACGGGTGTTGACATAACCTTTGAGTTTGGAGACGACTACATAGAGGCCACCTGCGAGGTCAGGGCCTACTACAAGACCGGCGTTGAGATGGAGGCCCTCACGGGCGTCAGCGTCGCCCTCCTGACGATATGGGACATGGTGAAGGCCGTCGAGAAGGATGAGAACGGACAGTACCCCTTCACAAGGATTGAGGACATAAGAGTCGTGGAGAAAGTCAAGGGAGAAGAATGAATTGGACAACTCTGCCCAGAAAGGGCTATAAGCGTCCCCAAAGATAGGGTAGTGGTGAGTAAAAATGTACTCGGTTAAGAAGAGCAAATCTGGCTACATCTTCGATAAGCCGCGGGAGAGGATTGCCTTCATGTTCCTGAAGGACGGCACCTACTTCATGTACCACGATGGGAGAATTCTCTGCTACTCACTGAAACCCGTTGATGTATCGAGAGAGGAACTTGAGGAGTTTGAAAGAACGGGAGAACCGCCGGAGCTCATCAAGAGAGTGAAGGCTGGGAAATATCCTGAAAACTGCGTCGTCAAAGAACTGCCCCCCATTGATAAGGGCCTTGCCCAACTGAACCCGAATAGAAAGTGCGTGATAATCTTTACAGGCTTCCAGGATACGGTGATAGACTACGTGGAGTGCAACGGCGAAACTTTAGCGGTTGCGAGGCTGATAGACGAACCCGGGAAGGTCTGCCGCTTCGCAGGGAAAGGAAACTACAAGGTGGCGGCGGTCAAGCTGAAGAGGAATGAACCGTGCCTTACCAGGGAAGAATTCCTGAAAAAGGTAGAAGAATGCAGAAAGTGATCAGATGTTGCCGATTCGCTGGAGAACCATTCCTTCTATTCTTATCGGTTCAGTCCTTCTGGCGAGGACTATCGCCTGGTCGAGCCTCGCCTCGTGCTCGGCGTGTATCGTGAAGAGCGGGTCGCCCTCCTTGACCTTTTCCCCGACCTTGACGTAGAGCTCGATTCCAGCTCCCTTGTCCTCAGGCGCTCCAGCGGCCCTCGCTATGGCAGTTATCGCCCTGTTGTCTATTGCTGTGACGTAACCGCTCGTGGCGGCGGTGAAGGTGTAGGTCTTGTCGCCGATGGGTATCTCCTCGGGCTTGATGTTCGGGTCTCCGCCCTGGGCCTCGATGATTTCCTTCATCTTTTCCCAGGCCTTGCCGCTCTCGAGGATTTCTTTGGCCATTTTCTTGCCAGTTCCGGCGGGTGCAACGCCACCCATCTCAAGGAGTATTCCGGCCAGTCCTGTGGCCTTTTCTATTAGGCTTCCAGGGCCTTTGCCAGTCATGAGAGCGGAGAGGGCCTCCCTGGCTTCGAGGGCAGGGCCGACGGTGTGTCCTATTGGCTGACCACCGTAGGTTATTGCAACCTCAACGTACTGGCCGAGCCTCTTTCCAAGCTCTATGAAGTCCCTGGCAAGGCTCCTGGCCTCCTCGACAGTCTCCACCTTAACACCCTTTCCAGTCGGGATGTCAATGAGAACGTACTGACTGCCCATAGCGTACTTCTTTGACATTATGCTGGCCAGCATCAGGCCAGTGGGGTCGATGCTCAGCGCACGCTCGGCCTTTATCGTTATGTCATCCGCGGGTGCCAGGTTGAGCGCACCGCCCCAGACCAGACATGCCCCGACCTTCTCGACGATGCGCTTTATCTCGTCGAGGGAGAAGCTGACGTCCGCAAAAACCTCGACAACGTCGGCAGTTCCCGCGGCGCTGGTGATAGCCCTTGAGCTGGTCTTTGGAATAGTTAAACCTGCCGCCGCCACTATCGGGACGACGAGAATGTTGGTTTTGTTTCCCGGGACGCCGCCGATGCTGTGGACGTCCATTATCGGCTTCCGATCAATATCGAGCATGTCCCCCGTCTCTGCCATCGCTATGGTCAGAGCCGCTATCTCGTCCATGTCGAGGCCGTTTATCTCAAGGGCCGTCACGAAGGAGCTTATCTCGATGTCCCTGAGCTTCCTGTCAACGATGTCCCTCACGATGGCCTCTATCTCGACCTTCCTGAGCTTCTCGCCGTGCATCTTCTTCTTGATGTAGCGGACGCTCTCTGGAGTCCCGGCAGGGATAACGCTGACGGTTTCGCCCTCCGAGAAGTTGTGAAGGTCAAGTACGTCCCTGCTTATACCGACCTCACCCTTTCCGACGAGGTTGCTGAGGGCAACGCTGCCATAGACGGCCTTCTTACCTGCCTCTATCTTAACGAGGTCGTCCGGGTGAAGCTTTGCCTCCTTGGCATCTTCCTCGTTTATTAGAACAGTGTACCTCCCACTGAACATATCGAGTATGCGGATCTTGGCTTTCACTCTACCACCCCCTGGGATTGGTATATTAAAGAAAAACAGTTCTTAAGATTTTTGAATATTCCCCTGGAAAAATCCACTTAAAAAAAGCTAGGATTGAGGCTCGTTCCTGTATATCAGCTGGCTGTCGTCTCGCCGTACCGCCCACCTGAATTGGTCAACATTTCCCTAACGAGGTTTTCTCCAAGAAGAACGCGATAAAGGTCGCTGGCGATTTCCCGAATTGGCCCCGGGATAGCCCCCTGGCCCTCCCGGTAGTATTCAACAACCCTCTCGAGTGGGGCGCTCCAGAGCTTTCCATCGAACAGGTATACAACGCCATTCCTAACCTCAACAAGCTTGTTTTTGTATCCCAACCTGGCCACCATGGCGCCCCACCCAACTAAAGTATCCAAAAAGAGATTTTAAAATTTAACGCCACAGAAATGTTTAATAACAGAAGTGAAAGAAAAGTTCAAAGGTTTTTAACTTCCTCGTCTATTGACTCTTCCAGGGCTTTCTCCCAGTCTTCAACGTCGAACTGCTCAAGCTCGCCCTCCAGCTCCTCCTTGAGGTTGAGAACACGACGTTTGAGGGCCGTCTTCGTTTCCTCGTCGTAAACAACGTAATAGGGATTGTTCTTAGCTGAGAGGTAGAGCATTGTGAGGACTATCACTAGGATGAGGAGAATCACCAGCAGGACGTACAACACTGCCGCCGCCATTACCTCTTCCCTCCGAAGATTGCTTTGAAGACCCTCTTTATCGGGCTCTCCGGCTCGGGCGGCTGCCACTTGATTCCCGCAAGTTTGGCGGCCAGCTGCTTGATAGCTATAGCGGCGGGGCTGGTTGGGTTCTTGATGACGAGCGGGACGCCGTATGCACTTGCACGCTTGACCTCAGGGTCTTCTGGGATCATAGCCAGAACTGGAACCTCAAGGATGGCCTCAATCTCATCCTGCGTAAGTTCTGTCTTTTCATTGGTGACTCTGTTGAGGATGACACCGAGCGGGAGCGTTCCGAGCTTCTCCGCTATGAGCTTTGTCTTCAGGGAGTCAGTGATAGCTGAAATCTCAGGGTTGGTGACGACTATGAGCTCCTTTCCAATGAGGAGCGCCGTAACGGACGTCATCTCAAGGCCCGCCGGAGCGTCGATGAGAATGAAATCTGCGAGCTGGCTTATCTCCCTCATGAGCTCCCTGAGCCTCTCGGGCTTGGCCTTCTTGACCTTCTCCAGGCTGAGCCCACCTGGGATGACCTTAACTCCCGCCGGACCTTCGTATATTGCATCCTTGAGGTCTGCTTCCCTCGCAAGTACATCGTGCAGTGTAACTGGGATGTCTTCCATTCCGAGAACAAGACTTAGGTTTGCCATCGTCAGGTCTGCGTCCAGCAGAATCACTTCTTTGCCAAACTGTGCTAGGGCCACACCCAGGTTGGCGACTGTGGTGGTCTTACCGGTTCCACCCTTTCCAGATGCAAAGACTATTGATCTGCCTTCCAAACTCAGCACCCCCGATCAAAACTATGGCATCTGAATTTGATTATGCCTATCGGAACCTACATAAAAGTCTTTTTAGCCTTTGTGGTGATATCCAAAAAAATAAAATGTGTCCAAGGACACATCTAATCATTCTGATTGTTCCTCTGCTTCAAGTTTCTTCTTTACTGCTTGACCCGCTTCAGCGAAGCTCTTGAAAAGCTTGAGCATCTCCATCGGGAGCGGGAGGACGATGACGTTGCTCTTGTCGCTGGCGACGTCGCTTATGGTCTGAAGGGTTCTGAGCTGGAGCGCCATCGGGTGCTCGCTTATGATCTCCGCGGCCTCCCTGAGCTTCTCAGCAGCCTGCCTCTCCGCCTCCGCCAGGGTAATCCTAGCCCTTCTCTCACGCTCGGCCTCTGCCTGCTTGGCCATCGCCCTCTGCATACCAGCTGGGAGTTCGACGTCCTTTATCTCGACGGTAGTGACCTTTATTCCCCATGGGTCTGTTGCTTCGTCAATTATCTTCTGGAGCTCCCTGTTGAGCTTCTCCCTCTCGCTCAAGAGCTCGTCGAGATGAGCCTGACCGATGACGCTCCTCAGCGTGGTCTGGGCTATCTGGCTCGTGGCCACTATGTAGTTGGCGACCTGAGTAACAGCCTTTACAGGGTCAACGACGCGGAAGTAAACAACGGCGTTGACCTTAACTGGAACGTTGTCCTTCGTTATGGTCTCCTGAACTGGAACGTCAAGAACCCTCGTACGGAGGTCAACGATAACGGCCTTTTCGAATATCGGGATTATGAAGAACAGTCCGGGACCTCTAGCTCCAACGACCCTACCAAGCCTGAAGATCACTGCCCTTTCGTACTCCTTCACTATCTTTATGGCACTTGCCAGCAGAATCAAAACAAAAAGCAAAACGATTCCCAAGACTAAGGTGCCAAAACCTGCCATCGGATATCATACCTCCTTTTCATCGACTTTTTCAACTATGAGCGTCAGCCCGTCCATTCCAACTACCCTTACTTTTTCTCCGACCTTAATCAGACTTCCGTCTTTGGAGACGGCTTTCCAGAGCTCTCCGCGGACTTTTATGAGGCCCTCGGGATCAAGGTCTTCAACAACTTTACCAACGGCACCGATCATCTCCTCTTTACCAGTTTCTGGCCTTCTGCGGTGCGCCCGTATCACAGCGGCCATCCCGAAGAGGAAGAACAGTGCCAGCAGGACTCCTGTTACTATTATGATGACTCTCAAGGTAGAGAAAGTTTCGCTGTTAACGAGGTATACCTCCCCACCCTTTCCGAACATTATCAGACCTCCCAGTATGAAGCTGACCAGTCCGGCTATCGTGAAGAGGCCGAACGTCGGGGTCAGAGCCTCCGCTATGAAGAATATCACGCCAAGTATCATGAGCACGAGCCCAGCAGCGTCGTAGCCGAAGTAGCCCATGCCTATAACCCCAAGGACGAGCAGTATAGCTCCCAGAGTCTCCGGAACGTGCCAGCCTGGGGTGAGGAAACCGAAGACCAGCCCGAGCATCCCAACAGTTAAGAGAATGTACGCTATCCCCGGATTTGCAAGGAACGTTACTATCTGGTAGCTCAGGGATGGACTGAGCCTTTTCACCTCCACATTGGTAAAGTTGAACGTAACGTAACCCTTTCCAGCCACAGGAACTTTCGTCCTCATCCCGTTGGCCTTTTTGAGCAGATCTGGAAGGTCATTCGCGATGACCTCAATAACGTTGGCCTTCAGGGCCTCTTCTGGGGTGAGGCTGAGGTCTTCGAGGACAAACTTAACGGCCGCCGTCTCGTTTCTTCCGCTCGCCTCAGCCAGGGAGCGCATGTAGGCGGCGTAGAAGTTTCGAATCTTGTCGGGTGCTCTTACTATGCTCCCGTTGGCGGAATAGCCCAAGATCGGCTCACAGGCGCCGATGCTAGTTCCGGGAGCCATAGCTATCAGGTGGGAGGCCATCGCTATGTAGGTACCAGCAGAAGCCGCTATGGCGCCTCTTGGATATACATAGATTATAACCGGTACAGTGGAGTTCTGAATTAATGAAACTATCTCCATCATCGCGTCTCCCTGACCGCCGGGCGTGTTCAGTTCGATGATAAGCGCTTCCGCGCTGTTCTTTTCTGCAGTCCGGATATAGCTCTCAAACTGGTCGACCGTATACTGAGTGATAGTGCCCTCGATAGTTCCAACGTAGACGACTCTCTTCTCCGCGCTTACCGAAGGGAGAAGGATGAGAACAACTAGGAGTATTGTCAAGACCATCGGTCGCTTCATAGGCTTCATCAATTAGTGCTACAACTTTCATGGTTTAAACCTTTTGCTCGGACGTTGGTTAAGGGACGGGAAATGTCTATATATAACTTGGTGGTATCCTAGCCCATGCTGGGAGAGCTCGTGAAGAAGTACAAGGTTGCCCGCGGAGAGAAGAAAAGAAAGGTTGCCTGGACAATCGTAAGGGAGGCGGCACGCTTCTCAACGGTGGAACCATACTGGGAATTCATTCGCGGTGAATTCGGGGTAAATCCCAGCCACATCAAAGATGCCATGAGGTTCCTCGAAGAGATTGGAGAGCTCGAGATAAAGCGCTCCGCAGACGGAAAGAGACTGTGGGTAATGACCCTAAGGGATATAAAGAGGAACCCAGTAAAGCTCGACCGATGGCTGTCGACATCAGAAAGACCGCCCACGAAATGGTAAAGAACGGCACCTGGAAGCTCAAAGGGGATACTTTCTACCAGGCACTCCGACTGAAAAGCGGCGTAGTCGGAATTGTGGCCTACAACGGGGACTTCCTCTTTCCAGAGACATGGGGAAGGAAGGAGAAAAAAGAGGCTAGGGAAAAGCTCTCCTTCATTCTCGGCCTCGACACTGACCTCGACTCTTTCTATTCAGAGATAAGTGATTCGCCGTTCTCTTTCCTTGTGGAGGAGTTCAAAGGCTTGACCGTTCCCGCCGCACCCTCACCCTATCAAGCCCTCGTTGAGGTGATAGCACAACAGCAGGTTAACTTCGAGTTCGCTCAGAGGACGATAAGAAACCTCGTAGAAATGGCCGGAGAAAAAGCTGGGAACATATACGTCTTTCCTACGGCCGAGAAAATAGCCTCTCTATCTCCTGACGAGCTTAAAAGAGCGAAGCTCGGCTACCGCGCAGAATATATAAAACACGTTACGGAGCTTTACCTGAAGGGCGAGCTGAAGCTTGACCTGTGGGAGATGGACGAGAAAGAGGCCATAAAGTATCTTACGGCCTTCCGCGGGATAGGGAAGTGGACTGCAGAGCTCTTCCTTGCCTATGGGCTGAGGAAAAATACCTATCCAGCGGGAGATCTTGGACTGAGGAGAGGTATAGCTAAGATATTCGGGAAGAGCGTGAAAGAGGTTAAAGAGAAAGACGTCAGGGAAATCCTTGAGCCGTACGGGAAGTGGAAGGGTCTGCTGGCCTTTTACATCACCTGCTACGACAGGAAGACCGAGCTGGAGAGGAGAAGGATTAAATAGTGTTCAAAGTTACTCGTTGGTGGTGGGAGAATGCTTGTTGACATGCGGACGTTAAACACCCTAATCGGGATGAAGGGAAAGAGAAAATCCGTTCCTGGAACAGCTGAGAGGATGCTCGGCCGTCTTGAGGGTCTGTTGAAGGGGGAAGACAGCGTTTCCTTACTCAAAAGACTGCGGGAGGAGGGTTATGATTAGAGCGTTTATAGACACCAACGTTCTCCTCAATGTGTGGTTCAAGGAAATCGATCCTAGAACATCAAGACCACTCTGGAAGGCCTCACTTCGGGTTCTTAAACTCGTCGAGGAAGGTAACATTAAGGGTATAGTTTCCATCTTTACAATCATGGAGTCGGTGCACGTTTTTAGGAGGAAAGGTGCAGACCCAAAAATAGCCCAGAGCGATATTCAAGACCTTGGTCTTGAGGTGTACATCCCTGAAATTCCTGCATTGCTAGACGCCCTTACATACCAGCTTGAGCTCGGGGTTGACCCTTACGATGCCGTTGCTCTTTCCTCGGCAGTTAATTCCAACTGTGACGTTCTGATTGCCAGAGACGAAGAATTTAAAAAGAGGGGAAAGGGTGTGATCAAAATAGTGAGTCCCGAGGAATTTCTCTCTTATCTCGAGGAGCGTGGGCTTCTGTGAGTGAAGAAATAGTGATCTCCCTTCCGAAAGGAAAGTTCAAAGCCCTAAAAGGGCGAGATATAGAGGAACTTATCAGAGAAAACCTCCCGAAGGCCGAGGAAACTCTCAAGGCGGAGAGGGAAGAGCATCTGCGTGAGAAGATCAAAAAGCTCGAAGAGAAGCTGTCCGAGATAGAGGGCCAGCTGGATGAACTGAGAGAGTTCTACGAAAAGGCAAAAGCAGATAAGGAGAAGTTCCTGACCGTGAGAAACGAGCTTAGAGAGGAGAACGAGAGGCTGAGAAGGGAGCTGGAGGAAAAGAAAGTTCACAAAACGTGAACGAATCGTTCATGGAGCGTGAACGAAAAGTTCATAAATCATGAACGAGAGGCACTATCATGCACGAGCTGCTCTCAACACCCGAACGTGTGAGGATCCTCGAAGAAGTTCTGCCGAAGAGTACGGTGGGGGTAGAAGAAGTCGCGAGAAAACTCGACGTCAGCAAGGGTCTGGTCTCAAAGACCCTTCACCTTCTCGTAAAGCACGGGATCGCCGCGAAAAAAGGGAGAAAGTTCCACATCCTTGACACTCCTAAAACTCGGGAGCTTAAGAGGTTTCTGAACTTCATTGTGCTTTCGGAAAGGCTCAAAGGACTCAAAGAAGACTGGATGCTCGGTCTTGGTGTTTACGGAAGCTTTGCCTCCGGAGAGAACAGGGAAGACAGTGATATTGACGTTTGGGTGTTCGCTAGGAAGGAGGAACTATTAAAGTCCGCGAGGCTAAAGAGAAAAATCTCCGAGCTGACGGACAGAGAAGTTGATCTGATAGTTTTAACGCCGTCGAGGCTATCAAGGCTCCAAAAAGAAGACCCTATCTTTTACTATTCCCTCGTCTACGGCTCGATTGTTATATGGGGTGAGAGACTTGACAGGATTCAGTCTTTGCTTAGAGCGGGGTCTGCTGAGAAGAGTTCCGCCTTCCAGAGAGAAAGCGTTGCTGAGCATTAAGAGGGCCGAAGAGTGGCTGGAAGAGGCCAAGAGGAACAGAGAGTTCGGCTCATACAGGACTTCCCTAATGGCCTCCTACCTCGCGATGTTTCATGCTGCCAGAGCAGTGCTTTTCCGCGACGGGTGGCGGGAGAAAAGCCACTACTGCGTCGCAAGGTACCTTGAGGAGTTCTACGTTAAAACTGGAAAGCTTGAGGGGTACTGGGTAGAGCTCCTCGACAGGATGAGAGAACTCAGGCATGAAGATCAATACGACGTCTCGTACACTCCCGAGCCCGATGAAGTTAAAGATGCCCTGAAAGTCGCTGAGAAGTTTATTGAAGTCATAAAGTCTCTCATTGGTGAGGAACAATGAAGCTCATAATCAAACCCGAAAAAGGCCTAGGAAAGATAGAGGTCGAGCTTTCTGAAGAGGTTTGGAGAGAGATAGAGCAACTTAGCGAGCGCTACGGAGTCCCTCCAGAGAAGATTATCGAGATTACCCTCACCAGCGAGTTCAGGAAGCCGAGGGGAGACCTTGAAGAGCTTGAGGGAAAGGTTAAGGAACTCGAAGAAAAAGTCTGGGAGCTGGAGAAGGAGTATGCACCGCTTCGTTTCAAGGCCTACGGACTGAGCGAGGACAACAAAATCCTCGCCATTGAACTCACCGGCTTGATGGCCGAGAACAACCAGCTAAGGCGTTTTTTGAAGCTTCCACTGAGGCGAGACCTGGAGCTGAGAAAGCTTATATCCTATTATATGAGATGAAAACCTGCGGATGATGACAGCGAATTGCACCGAGCGTTTGTGATGACGAGGACTGGCCCTGACGCCGTCCCGGGCGGGCAGTGAAGAATCCAAGACGGGCTGAGCAGGGGCGATGACGTACCCTATGAGCGCCGAGCCCGTCCGGGGCGTGATTTTAAATTCATATGGGGGTGTGATAATGATAATAGCGGTAACCGGAACACCAGGTGTTGGAAAAACGACTATATCAAAGCTCTTGGCTGAGAAACTAGGCTACGAGTACGTCAACCTGAGAGACTACGCCCTTGAGAAGGGTATAGGCGAGATGAAAGAGAATGAGCTTGAAATCGACGTTGATGAACTTAGGGAGGCCTTTGGAAGGGACTTCAAGGGCAAAAACGTCGTCGCGGATGGACACCTGAGCCACTTCCTCAAGGCTGACCTTGTGATAGTCCTCAGGGCGAACCCGAAGCTGATAGCGGAAAGGCTGAAGGAGAGGGGCTACGGCAGGGAGAAGCTTGGGGAGAACGTCGAGGCCGAGCTGGTGGATGTAATCCTCGTCGAGGCGCTTGAGGAGAACGAGAACGTGATTGAGGTGGACACAACAGGAAAAACGCCAGAGGAAGTCGTCGAGGAGATACTGAACCTCATACGAAGGGGCGTTAAGAGAAGGGTTGGCATCGTGGACTGGAGCGAGGTTTACGACGAAGTTCTTCCATACCTGCGCCTTTGAGGTCTTCTCTTCCGCTTTCTCTTTGGTATCAACCTCACGGGACTTCCGCAGTCGGGGCATACCTCTCCCGGCGGCATCTCCTCGAACTTTTTCCCACAGCCGATGCAGACGTAGTTCCAGCGGATGACCTTTTTTATCCCACGCTTTAGGGTTCTGAACTCGATTCTCAGCGTTCTCGCGATGTTCTGGAGGTTGTAGTCGTCGGTGAGGAGAACTCCATCAACCTCGTAGGCCAGCGCGAGGACTTCAATGTCGGCCTCGCTCAGCTCTCCGAGCTCGCCCGTCTTCTTTGCCGCTTCCCTAACGGCTTCTATGCTCTCCCTCGACGGAAGAACCACCTTAACCTTGCCCGCGCTGATGAGCCCCTCAAGAAAGAGCCTAGACTCTGGGTCTTTGACTTCCTCAACGACACCAGGGGTGGTTAAACCTTCCACATCAGCCCCCTGGATGAAGAAGGCAGAGTCTATGACCGCTTTTTTCCTCCCTTCCTTTTCATCGTCCATGAGGAAACCTTGGAGAAAGGCTTTTTTAGATTTGCGTCGAAACGAAGTCGGTGAGGAATGTGAAGGTCGACCTCAACGCTGACCTCGGCGAGAGCTTTGGGAGGTATAGGCTCGGCCTCGACGAGGAAGTTATGAAGTACATCACCTCGGCGAACGTCGCGACGGGCTGGCATGCGGGAGACCCCCTCGTCATGAGGAAGACGGTAAAGCTCGCGAAGGAGAATGGTGTAGCCGTTGGCGCTCATCCGGGCTACCCAGACCTTCTCGGCTTCGGCAGGAGATATATGAAGCTCACTTACGATGAAGCAAGGAACTACATCCTCTACCAGGTGGGGGCGCTCTACGCCTTTGTAAGAGCAGAAGGCATAGAGCTCCAGCACGTTAAACCTCACGGTGCTCTCTACAACGCCCTCGTGAAGGAAGAAGAGCTCGCCCGCGGGGTAATCGAGGGAATAGCGGACTTCGACAAAAACCTGATCTTCGTGACCCTCTCCGGGTCGAGACCTGCGGAGATTGCTGAGGAGATGGGCGTTAAGGTTGCCCACGAGGTTTTCGCAGACAGGGCCTACAACCCTGATGGAACCCTCGTCCCGCGCTCGAAGCCCGGAGCGGTGATAGAAGACAAAGAAGAAATAGCCGAGCGCGTGATTTCGATGGTCAAGGACGGCGGCGTTAGGGCAATCAACGGTGAGTGGGTCGAGCTGAAGGTAGATACCATCTGCCTCCACGGAGACAACCCGAAAGCTGTAGAGATAGCCGCGCACATCAGGAAAGTGCTGGAGGAAGAAGGTGTTAAGATAGTGCCGATGAAGGAGATAATCCGTTAGATTTATGGATATGTAGCGAAAGTATACATGGTGAGAAAATGGGTGTCATTGAGGCTGTTTATGAAAATGGCGTGTTGAAGCCTCTGAAGAAACTGACACTTCCAGAAAAGAAAAGGGTCAAGATAATAATACTCGACGAATTCATACGGGACTTAAACGACGTATTTGGGCTGTTTGAAGAAGACATCGACCTTGAGAAGCTCCGGAAGGAGTGGGACAGGGATGTATCTAATAGACACTGACGTAATAATCGACGTTCTTCGAAAGGTCGAGGGCTCAAGGGAGTTCATCCTCGAACTGGTCAAGGAGGGGGCTTTTATTTCAACAGTAACGATTGCAGAGCTGTTTTCTGGTAGAGACACAAGAGACCCTATAAAACGTGAAAAACTCCTTCGCTTTTTGTCTCATTTTGAAGCTTTATCGGTGACAACTGAAATCGCGGTTCTAGCCGGAGAACTTAGGAGGGACTACGGACTTTCCCTCGGAGATGCGATAATAGCGGCTACTGCAACAGTTTACGGTCTCACGGTCGCTACGGGAAATGTAAAACACTTTGGTAGGATTAAAGACCTTCCAGTTTTGGTCCCACCGTACAGGAATTCCAAAGGGTGATACTGTGAATATAAAGCCCCTCGGAGACTCCGCCCTTCTCATTTCCTTCGGCGAGGTCATAGACGACGAAGTGAACGCGAGAGTCCACGCCGTTGCGAGGGCAATTGAGGGAAAAGACTTCGGGTGGCTGGTTGAAGTCGTTCCTGCTTACTCTTCTCTGGCGGTGATCTTCGACCCGCTGAAGGTTACCTTTGAGGACGTTAAGAAGGCCGTTGAGCCGTTGCTTGATGTAAGCACTGGAGCCTTCAAGGGTCGGAAAATCGAGATACCCGTCCTCTACGGCGGTGAATACGGCCCTGATATTGAGTTCGTAGCGGAATACAACGGGCTGGGCGTTGACGATGTCATCGAGATACACTCCGGAAAGACCTACCGCGTCCATTTCCTCGGCTTCCTGCCGGGATTTGCATACTTAAGTCCCGTCGATGAAAGGATAGCAACCCCAAGGCTGGAGAGACCGCGTCTAAAAGTTCCTGCAGGTTCGGTTGGGATAGCTGGAAGGCAGACCGGCATCTATCCAATCGAAAGCCCCGGCGGCTGGCGGCTCATAGGGAGGACTCCGCTGAGGCTCTTCGATCCAAGCAGAGAACCGCCGACCCTGCTCCAGCCAGGCGATGAAGTGAGGTTTGTACCAATCAGCGAGGAGGAGTTCGTGGAGCTTTACAGGGGCGAATGGAGGAGTAAGCAATGATTGAGCTCCTCAGCGTCCCATCACTCTTAACCGTTCAGGATGCGGGAAGAACTGGCTACCGAAAGCTCGGCGTTCCGGTCTCGGGCTTCATGGACGACTTCTCGGCCAGGGTAGCCAACTACCTCGTCGGAAACCCCGGCGATTTTCCGCTCCTTGAGTTCCTTCTAGCGGGGCCAAAGATGAGGTTCAACGCCTCGGTGGTTTTTGCGGTGGCTGGGGACGTTGATGTAAGGATCAACGGAACACCAATCGAACCCTGGACGAGCTACTGGGCGAAGAGGGGGGATATCCTCGAAGTTGGGACTTTGAGGAGCGGCCTCTACGGCTATATTGCCTTTGCGGGCGGAGTAAAGTGCGAGAAACTTTTGGGGAGCTGTTCGGCCTATCCAAGGGCCGGCCTCGGGAGGCCGCTTAAAGCGGGCGATAGGCTTAGTGTTGGCTACGCTCTCTTAACGGGCAGGGAAGGTTGCTCTCTGCCTCGAAAGCTGAAGCCGGACTATTCGGGCGATAGCGTGGAAATCCGGGTCGTCCTCGGCCCAGATTTGGAACACTTCACCGAGAACGGTATCGAGACCTTTCTGAGCTCTGCCTACGTAATAACGCCAGAGAGCGACAGGATGGGCTACCGGCTGGAGGGGCCGGTTATTGAGCACTCCGAAAAAGGGCCCGACATCGTTACCAGTCCTTTAGTCCCCGGAAGCATCCAGGTTCCGGGAAGCGGAAGGCCGATAGTTATGATGCGCGATGCTCAGACTACTGGCGGCTACGCGAAGATAGCGACCGTGATAACGGCCGACCTTCCGTTTCTGGCCCAGAGCAGGCCCGGTACTGAAATCATGTTCAAGAGAGTAGCTCCGGAGGAAGCACGGGAGATACTAAAAAGGCGTGAGAAAACCCTTGAAGCGATTCGGAAGTTTCTTGATGGAGAGATGAGGGCTTACTCGGTGAGGGCGCTCGGAAAAGAATTTCTCCTGTTCGCCGGGAAGATCTGAGAAGGAGTTGCTAGGGGGTGTTAAATTGAACCTCGAAATAAGAGTCGCAACCCTGGATGATGTTAAGGGAATAGTTGATGTTCACACTGCTGGGGAAGAGCTCTCGGGATTTTCCGTTCGTGAAAGATACCTCCGCGGCGGCCCCTGGATGAGCGTAGAAACGTGCGCCGTCCACATCAATGCCCTCCTTCTTGAGGGTCAGTACCCCATAGTAGCCGAGCTGGACGGGAGGATCGTTGGTGAGGCGGAGGTCTTTCTCTCGGAAGAGCAGATAAACGGGGAGATGATGAGAATAGCCCACCTGGATGTCATAGAGGTTCACCCCGACTTTAGAGGAAAAGGAATCGGCAGGGCGATTATCGAGTACATTGAGGGCAGCTTCGCAGGAAAAGCGGAGCTCCTAACAACCCAGCCGGACGAGGAAGCAATTGGATTTTACAGGAAGCTAGGCTTCCACGAAGTTCTCTACGAGAACTGGCTTGTGGAAGTCCCCACTGCCAAATCCAGCGGGGACAATGTTCGGCCCCTTAAGTTTTTTCCCTGGGAGAAGGTGAAAGGCCTTGAACTGGTCGCCGGCAGATTTCAGAGTTCCTATGACATGTGGTTCTCAAGCTTTAAAGACATCTTCGCTGGAGTACACGAGCTCGCGGAAGCTGGGAAGGTAGGCAACTCCTACTACGTCCTGAAGCCTTTGCCAGGTAGGCCTAGAAAGGCAAGCCTCTTCCTCTGGGGAGATGAGAAAGACATCCCCGGAGCGATAGGACGGGCTGGAGAGATAGGGTTTAAGAGTGTCCTGACGGTGCTAGACGAGAAGACAGCCAACGCTTTAAGCACGGAAAAGAAAGGAAAGGTACCGATAATAGCGAAGCGGCTTTAGTTTTTTCAGCCTCTAAAACCATTTGAGTTAAAAACCGCAAAAAACTTCCAGAAGCCTAGAGAAATTAAAAAGAAGTTCAGTCCCTCTGGCAGAGCTCCAGGAGGACACCGGTGACGGACTTCGGGTGGACGAAGGCTATCTTGGCCCCGCCAGCTCCGATCCTCGGCTTCTCGTCTATGAGGCGGTAGCCGGCTTCCTTCAGCTTTTCGAGGTGCTCCTCGATGTTGTCAACGCCGAGGGCTATGTGGTGTATCCCTTCACCGCGCTTCTCAATGAACTTGGCTATCGGAGAGTCCTCCGAAGTGGCCTCAAGAAGCTCAATCCTGCTCTCCCCAACGTGGATTATGGCCGTCCTGACCTTCTGGTCGGGAACTTCCTCGATCTCATCAACCTTAAGCCCAAGGCCCTCCCAGACTTTTATGGCCTCCTCAAGGTTCTTAACGGCAATACCAACATGGTCAATCTTCTTTATCATACCTTCACCCCCAGTGCCTTTTCAATAACCTGATCCGCGGCAGAGTACGGGTCAATCTCTCTCTTAACAACCCGTTCAATCAGTGTGGAGATTTCATCCTCGGAGAGCTTTTTGCCAACGGTTCTCGCTATCCTGTCCGACACAATTGTTTTTATCTCCTCTTCTGCCCTGAAGCGCCTCTTCTTCTCAAGCTCGCCGCTCTTCTCAAGAAAAGCCTTGTGGTCGTTTATTGCCTTCCAGAGGTCGCGGATGCCCCTCATCGTGGTAGCGACGGTCTCGACTATCGGCGGCCGCCAGCCACGCTTCTCCCAGCGTTCCTTTTCGAGGTCGAGCATCAGGTTAAGCTCGAAGTAGGTGGCGTCGGCCCCCTCCTTGTCGGCCTTGTTGATGACGAAGATGTCTGCTATCTCCATGAGACCGGCCTTTATTGCCTGGATGTCATCCCCGAGGCCGGGAACGGTGACAAGGACAACCGTATCTGCTGTTTTTACGATGTCAACTTCTATCTGTCCGACTCCGACGGTTTCAACGAAGATCACGTCACAGCCGTAGGCGTCGAGGACCTTTATCGCGTCGTTGGTGGCCTTGGCCAGTCCACCCAGAGAACCCCTCGTTGCCATGCTCCTTATGAAGACTCCCGGATCAGTTGAGTGCCTCTGCATCCGTATCCTGTCCCCAAGGAGGGCACCGCCTGTGAAGGGAGAAGTCGGGTCTATCGCTATAACGCCTACGACTTTACCCTCTTCCCTGGCCACCCTGATCAGCTTGTCGAGTAGTGTTGACTTTCCTGCCCCCGGTGGCCCGGTTATTCCGACTATGTAGGCTTTTCCGGTGTATGGATAAATCTTCGAGACGATCTCCCGGGCCTTTTCCTCGTCGTTCTCGACGAGGGTTATAAGCCTCGCGGCGGCCCTCTTGTCTCCCTTGAGCATCCTCTCAATAAGCCCGTCTATCATCTTCACCACGCTGGATTAATCATCCAGAAAAGATAAAAAGTTATGCGTTCTCCCTGAACTTCTTGAGCTTTGGCACGTTCTCGTCTATGAACTTGATTATCTCGCTTATCGGGCTTCCCGGGCCGAAGACCTTGGCGACACCCATCTTCTCGAGCTGCTCGGCGTCGTCGGGCGGGATTATACCCCCAGCGAGCACGAGAATGTCCTCGTTGGGCTTTATTCCCCTCTCCTCAAGAAGCTTGAGTATCTTCGGTATCAGGACCATGTGGGCCCCAGAAAGGATGCTTATACCAAGGACATCAACGTCTTCCTGGATAACGCTCTCGACTATCTGCTCCGGAGTCTGCCTGATGCCGGTGTAGATGACCTCAAAACCCGCATCCCTGAGGGCTCTGGCTATGACCTTTGCGCCCCTGTCGTGGCCGTCCAGACCCGGCTTGGCGATGAGAACCCTAACCTTTGAGCGTTCGACCATGAGCACCACCGTCCTAACTTAGGCGCAGGCCTATTTAAACCTTTGTCAAACTTCAAGGTCTTCCTTTACTTTGGATATTTTGTCCAGAAGCGTTTTAAAGCCCGAGTGCATTTACCATGAACATGCTCGAATTCCCGCACGATACCCACACGCACACCGTATATTCGGACGGGATTGGCTCGATAGCTGACAACATAGCCTCAGCCGAGGAAAAAGGTCTCAAACTTCTTGGAATAACCGACCACAGCCACTACGTAGTTGGCAAAACGTTCAACCGCTACATCAGGGAGATAAGGCGGTGGGGAAATGAGTCCGAGATAACGGTTCTCACTGGCATAGAGGGGAACATAACCCCCAACGGCGTCGACGTTCCTGATTTCGTTGCTGAAAAGCTCGATTACGTTATAGCTAGCGTCCACGAGTGGGTTGATACTCCAAATGAGTACCTCGACCTTGTGAAGCTCGCCCTGATGGATGAGAACGTGGACGTGATAGGCCACTTTGGGGCAAACTTCCCCTACGTCGGATTTCCCTCGGTGGAGGAACTTAATGAAGTCCTCGAGCTAGCTGAAGCCAAAGGAAAGGCTTTCGAGATAAGCTCCCGCTATCGCGTTCCCGAGCTGGATTTTATCCGGGAGTGCATAAAGAGGGGGATAAAGCTTACCTTCGCGAGCGACGCTCACTTTCCCGAGGGAGTTGGAAACGTGGGCTGGAGCGAAAAGGTCTTTAAGAAGGCTGGCGGAAAGAAAGAAGACCTCCTCTTCGAGGAGTTCCTCTGAGGGCGATGATGAGTTCAGGTCTCCCCGGCTGAAACGTGATGACCTGGACCCGTGCCTGAGCAGACATAACAATCTTCATATCTTCATACGGCAAAAAATTAATAAATCCAAAATATGATTTTTCAAACGCTGGTGGGAGTTTGCCGACCCTCCTGCCCGGGGGAGGGGCTTTCCTTGGCTCCTCCCTCTTTTGAACGTCTTATGCGCGGTTTAAAGAGCTTCTCGACATCTTCCTGCACTTCTTCGGCCCTTCCGCTCAACACGAGCTTCCCGTTCCCAATCACGACGACCCAGTCCACTACAGGCATCAATGGCTCCCAGATGTGGCTGATTATCACGAAGCTTCTCTTGCCTTTCATGCCCTCGATGACTTCGACGACTTTCTCCATGCTGTCGAAGTCAATGTTGGCCAGCGGCTCGTCGAGAAAAACCAGCTCTGGCTCCCCCACAAAGGCCTGAGCGAGTGAAATCCTCTTCAGCATCCCAGACGAGTACTCGCTTATCCTTTTGTCCAGGAAGGAGGTCGCATCGAAGAGCTCTGCAGCTTTAATTATGGACTCCTCACCAACTCCCCTGCTCTCTGCGAAGAACTTCAGCCACTCCCTTCCCGTCACGAACTGCGGAAACGCAGGAGGGTCATAGGCAACGCTGAAACGCTCCTTGACACTCCTGTTGTTCCACGGTCTCTCTCCGAACACGAGGATTTCTCCCGAGGTCGGCCTGTAAACGCCTGTGGCGAGCTTGAGGAACGTGCTCTTTCCGCCACCGTTGGGACCGAGAATGAGCGTTACACCTTCAAGAATCTCAACGGTAATCCCGTCAAGGGCCTTGATGCTCCTGAAGTGCTTTTTAAGGTCTCTGGCCTCTATTATGGTCTTCATCTCCCCCACCTCCAGATGATAAGGGCAAGGAGTAGCGCAAAAATTGACCCGCTAACGTAGAGGGCGTTCTGGACTTCTCTGGTCGGATAGTTTTTGACGAAGCGGAATGAACATGAGACCTCGTCGGTGTGGTTGTTGATGACCAGGTAGTCCCCTTCCCTTGGAAGAACGATCTGGTACCTCGCATGGCCGTAGACGGTGTGCCTGTCCACCAACTTCCCTGTGATGATGTCGTAGACCTCAACTATTCCGTTGCCGTTGCAGGAGACATTTACGAGCGAACTCGTGGGGGTGTAGATCGTAACCTGGCTCATGTCGGTTCGGTTTCCATCCTTTGATGTCGTGAGGAAGGCCGGCCCAGCGGAGCCTATCCTGCCCTCGTAGGAGCTGTAGACCCATAGTGAGCCGACGGTGAGCATCAGCATGGCCGCAAGGAGGGCCGCCCAGAACCTCATACGACATCCCTCCTTCTGATGAGAACCCACGAGAGGAGGAAGATCACTATTGGGACGACAATCCCCCACTCAAGGTAGGCGGCCTTGAACACATTGAAGTCGGTACTTCCACAGAGGTGTAAGGCGTTTATGAAGAGCGCTGGTGGCATGCTCGAGTTTCCGAGTATTTTGGGCGCGTATATGACTGCAAACCCTGCCATGAAGGCGAGGAAGGCGTTGGGGAAGGCAAGGGAAACCAGAGTGGCGACCGCTATTAGGTAGAGCACGAGGAAAGCAACGAGGAGCAGTGCATCGCTGAGGAATCTTGAGGTTATCTCCGGGAGGTAGCCGGCTATGCTGGCGTATGTTGTTATGGCAACGTAAGCGAAGGGCAGAAGGAGCATCAGGGACCCGTAGATTAACAACGAGATGAGCTTGATGCCGAATATTTCGTCGTTGGAGTACGGGAGGGAGTAGACAGACTTTGCAACGCCGCTGTCACGGTCATAGCGGAAGGTCAGCGCGCCGAGCAACAGTATCAGAAAACCTGCGAGGGTCCAGACGTCTTCGAGACTGAGCATGCCTTGAATGGACGTTGATACTCCACTGGCCTGGGAAGCTCCAAAGAGCTGTAGATCCGTTCCGGAGATGAAACCCATAGAATTGCTAACCCCCATTAGTTCCTGTTTCATTGACATTCCAACAAGCAGTATTCCAAAAAACAGCAGAACGACCTTTATCAGGTCGTTCATTTCCCATCTAAAAAGGGTGTAGAGCCTTCCCATTCAATCACCCCCTCTCTTGTCACTCGCCTTGATATTTAGCACGAGGCCTAGGCCCAGTAGTACGAGGGAAGCGTAAAAGAGATAGGCGGCTTTTGCTATTGGCTTGTTGAATGAGACCTCTCCTTTGACATTTTCTCTAGCAATTTTGAACGATCTAAGGACGAGACCACTGGCGTATGACTCTTCATGCTCGACCTCCATCTTATACTGACCGTATTCGTCTGTGAACTGAGCGTCCAAGATGCCGACTGCCCATAGATCAGGTCCATCGTTGTAAGTGGCGATTAGCTTTCCGTCGGATGCGTCGAAGGTGTATATTAGTGTCCCCATCAGAATTGAGAGGATGTTGTAGCCCTTCCCAAACGGCTGGGTGATGTTGAGAGCATAGGCCCCCGTCACTACGGTTTTTGTGGGGGGATAGAACTTGGTGTATCTTCCTTTTAGGACTCTCTCGTTGTCAATTCTGGCGTCTTGAATCTTTATGCTTATCGGGTATAAGCTGAAGCTGTTCCCCTTGTTTAACGGGTTCGCAGGGTCATCAAAAAGCATCGTGTGCCCGTAGTCCATATTTCCCTTTATGACATGGTAATCCTTCACGCGGATTAGGTACTCTCCACTGATGACAACTTTCTTCACATGGAATCGGTACCATTTCCAGTCTTCAAACCCCAAATCGTGGCTGTTTTCGACCTCGGTCTCTATTACCTCTGACTCGTTCCAGAATACGGGTG
The DNA here is from genome assembly GCF_000009965.1 of Thermococcus kodakarensis KOD1. Taxonomy (NCBI): domain Archaea; kingdom Methanobacteriati; phylum Methanobacteriota; class Thermococci; order Thermococcales; family Thermococcaceae; genus Thermococcus; species Thermococcus kodakarensis. The sequence continues at coordinate 277,032 of NC_006624.1, read as the reverse complement.
GCGATATATCCTTTGGGAGGGTCGTGCTTATGCTGACGTTGTAAAGGGTTACCTGTACGTTTGAGCGTATGTAATCCCTCTCCTTTTTGAGGCGGAACTCTACAATCGTGTCGTTGAACGTCCTCAGTATGTATAGAACCCCTGAATAATTGTAAACCATCAGCGAGGTCTGAATCCACTCCGGCCTGTCTCCCTGTGAAAGCCGGTACTGGATGTACGGCTCATATCTCATAGCGGCATACTCGATGTAAACTCCCGGTTTGGTCCAGTAGGGTGCTGCGGAGACTGCCGGAAGTGTAAGTATTAAAACCAAAGGGAAGGCTAAGAAGTCTCTTTTCACTTTTTCACTCTCCGTGAGCTTTTAATTCCCAGAACTGCCCCAACTAAGATTAGGGAACCGTAGAAAACATACTTGGCAGGCGTCCCTGGTTTAGGGAAAGGAACTTCTTCGGCCTTTTGAAACTGGGCGTTAGTATCGTAAAGTAGCAATGTGCCTGCCCATGTGAAACTGTTCTTTACAAACTGGTCGTAAGCCACATGCTCGTCCATGAACATTGCAAAGGGTATTCCTATTGCCGAAAGATCGGGAGAAATCATTACTGAGAGAGTTGTCGGAGCAAGCACGAGTCCAGTGGCAGGATCGTAACGTATACCTCCCCCTGTTGGACTTGTGAATTCTACAATGCCTTTTATTACAAGCGGGGGGCCCACCAGGGAGAGAGTGTCCACGGGAGGCCCGAATTCTCCGTAGTACGTTTTTAAAGCTTTGTCCATGGAGGAGATTCTGTTTACTCTCATCGTCCAGTTCAAGTCTGGGAGAACAAAGAAGGTCTCGTTTTCCTGGGGAGCTGTGCTCGGGTCGATGTCCACCCACAGGAAGGTGTGGCCGTAATAAGTTCCGTTCATGTCAAAGACGGCACCGTCGATTTCCCTTATCCTGTAAACTCTGATGATCCTAAGACTGCGAAGGTACACTTTGTAATAATCTGTCTCCGAGTCTATTGAGCTTGGAGAGGTCTCAATCTTTATAACCGCCCCATCGCCCCATATCGGAGTCAGATTTTTTCCCTTGGGGACGCTGACTCCCAGGGTTACGTTTCTCATCTCGATACGAACCCCTACCGTTAAGTAGCCGTTCTTTTCTTCCAGTACCCTGAACCTGACGTGGACATCATCGTAGACCCTGATTCGGTATAACGTGCCGTTGTGGATATAAGTAATGTATGCGGTTCTAATTAACTTTGGAGAAGTCCCCTGGGAAATCTTGTACTGGATGTACGGGTCGTACCGCATGGCCGCGTACTCTATGTAAACTCCAGGCTTGACCCAGTAGGGTGCTGCGCTCGATAGGGACAGGGGAAGCATAGCCAGCAGAAAAGCTGTTAGTAGAACGAAACCTTTTCTTTTTAGCGTCATTGGTATACCCTCCAAACGAAATAAAAAACAGACAGACATGTTAGAATTCAAATGCACAGCCATCCTGCAGAGGCTATGTCCTGTTCCACAAGATTATCCGTCGTGGGGTCCACAACGTTAGTCACGGACTCAATGCCATCTCTGTCGGGAATGTTGTAATGGTGAGAGATGTACCCGGCACTCCGACCGGCACTAGTAAGTCCGCCTCTTCCGATTCTGTGGGTTATCTTATAGTTAGTGTACGGGTGCTGCAAGTCGTACTTAACATGCACCTCTGCATAGGCCCAGCCATATCTTCCAGCATGTCTCTGATGCACTGAAGTGACTCTCCACTGAGTCGCTGCTGCGAACCCTGCTGTCACTACCAAGAGACCGAACAGCACGGCAACAAGCTTCTTCATGGCGCCGACCCTCCTGCCCGGGAGAGATTATACATTCTACCAGGCAGTATCATGAATACTAAACCCATATTTAAGTATTGCTTGGACTCTTAGTTAAAAAAAATGAAAAATAAATCGATCTATAACTGGATGGATAAAATATCCTTTACAGATAACTAGACATTCGCAAAGTTATATAATCCAGTTGTAAGAACTTTAATTTTTCAAAATCAATAATAGTGAAAGAATGCTATCAGACCCCAAATGGTTAACCGGCTAGCAGAGTCTTGAACCTCTTCGCGTCTTTGCACATGTCCGAGTTGTTGAAGAATACGAAGCTTTCACCCCTATTCCAGCCAATCACCCTCTCCCTGGCCTTTTGAAGCTCCTCGTCGCTGTAGGAGTGGCTGTATATTATTCTCCCGTTTTCATAGCGACCGTGCAGGCGGTAGTAGCTGACATCCCCCGTGTGAAGTGGAATCCTGACGAGCGGGTCTGTGACATCTATGACGTCGAACTCCCTCACGAAGCGCTTAATTCCCTTCTCGCTCCATCCCCTCAGCTCGACGGCTATCTCAAAGTTTCCCCTGTCTATCATCTCGAAGAACTTCTCCGCGTTGGCAAAGCTCTCATCACTCTCCCTGAAGCTCTTCGGTAGCTGGATGAGAATGAACCTTGCGCCAAGGGTTTCGGCCTCCTTCAGCGTTACCCTCCAGAAGTGAAGGACGTCGCTCGTTGGCCTGAGCAGACCCACGTCTTTTCCGGGTTTTACGTTGCTCCTCCTCCAGGTCGGGCTGTTCGCTGGATGGGTTACTCCCTGAAAGGCCTTTATCGAGAATGTGAAGCCCTCGGGAGCTTCTTTCCTCCAGCGCTCCAGCGTCTTCTCCTGGAGAATCCGGTAGAAAGTCTGCTGCACCTCGACTGCGTCAAAGTCTCTAAAGTACTTACTCCGAGCCTCACAGAAGCCGCAGGTTCCAACCTTTATCATGCCACCACCGAGAGCTTTTAGCGGAAAGGTCTAAAATACTATCGGGCCGATGAGGAGGGTGGGCACTCCCCGACCGGTGAGGCCTGGGGGGAGGATCTGAGGCCCGATGAAGAACTACTCCCGCCTGAAGTGTGATGAGCCACCTACCGGCGGAGGGCTTTTAACCACAGCATCCAACTTTTCTCCATGCCTAGGAGAATCCTCCTCGTGACTGGGAAGCTGGCAGAGCCGCTCGTGAGGAAGTACGGGAGAGGATGTGATGTTTTCGTAGCCCCTGTGAGCGTCGCCGCCTTCCTCACCCCTGAGCTGATCGTTAGATACCTGAAAAAAGCCGGGATAAAAAGCGAAGACTACGATTTTATCCTCATCCCTGGCCTTGTAAGGGGCTCTGCTCAAATCATCGAGGACGAACTTGGGATTCCGGCCTTCAAAGGGCCGAGGAACGCGATGGATCTGCCACAGGTTCTGAAGGCTCTTGAAGAGGGCTTCAAGCTCAGCAAGGAAGTTCCTGCAGATGACCTCTTTTCCTTCGATGCGCTTAAGAGAGTTGAGGACATCAGAAACAGGACGAAGAACAAGAACTATATTGAAGAGGCCCTGAAAAAGCCCTGGAACGCCCTCATCGGCAACCTTCCAGCGGGAAGGGACTTTCCCGCGAGGATTCTCGCTGAGGTAGTCGATGCCCCCACGCTCGGCGTTGAGAAAACCGTCGAGAGGGCCCTCTACTACCTCCGTGAAGGTGCGGACATAATTGACATCGGCATGGTTGCAGGGGAGAGGAACCTCGAGTTTGTAGACGCGATACCTGAAATCCGAGAAAAGCTGAAAGAGGCTGGTTTTGAAGCTCCCATCAGCTTTGACTCTCTCAACACGTCCGAAATCGAGGGGGCGCTTGACTACGCCGACCTCTTTTTGAGCGTCGATGAGAGCAACCTTGAGGCCCTTGTAACGGAAAAGCCCGTCGTTTTAATACCAACAAACCAAAGGGAGGGCTACTTCCCCACCAAGCCTGCTGAAAGGGTTAAGTACCTCGAAAAGCTCAAGGAGAAAGCCCTAGACCTCGGCTACAAAACTATCATCCCCGACCTGATTCTCGAACACGTTCCCCACCTAGCGCGCTCGGTTACGGCCTTCCAGCTCTACCGCGAGAGAAACCCGGACGATGTCCTCCTCGCGGGAGTTGGGAACGTGGTAGAACTCTACGACGCCGACAGCGTTGGAATGAACGCCCTTCTTGCGGGGATTGCAAAGGAGCTTTCCATAAACCTCCTCCTGACAACGGAGGTAAGCGCGAAGGCGAAGGGTTCGGTTAGGGAGCTGAAGCGTGCGGTAGACATGAACCTCTTCGACCTCCCAAAAGACCTTGGCTTCGACCTGCTAATCCTCAAGGAGAAGAAAGAAGCCGAGTGGCGCTTCGAGCCTGCCAATGAGGTTGTGGAGGCACAGAATAGACCCGTCGAGCTTGAGCCAGTTTACTTCCGTATCTGGGTGGAGAGAGGCAAGATATGGGTGAACGCCCATAAGGGAACCGAAGCTGTTCTTACAATAGTCGGCGATGAGCCGAACGCAATAATCGACACGGTTCTTGAGCGCTTCGAGATAAGCCCGAGGCACGCTTTCTACCTCGGCAGGGAGCTGGAGAGGGCTTACACGGCTTTAAAGCTGAGGAGGAGCTACGTCCAGGAGGTTAAGCTGTTTCGAGAGTTCTATACGGAATGAAAATAGCCCAAACCTTCGAACTCTAACAAAGTCCCCTATATCCCCCAGTTCAGGGCAAAGACAAAGGTTTGGTACGATTGAAAAAACTTCAAGTTCTAACCTTCTTCCTCAAGGTAGGGTATCCTCGGCTTCCTGAACTGCTCGTCCAGCTCGGCCCTCTTCGCCTTTATCTTCTCGTAGAGCTCCTTCACCCTCGGTTCATCGTACTTCTCTTTCAAAACAGTGAGGAGGCCCTCGGCAAAGCCAAGGATGGAGACTTTGATGAAGTCCTCCCCGCGCTTGCTCTCGAGCCCCCCGTTCATCCTCACGAAGGCATCAAGCCTTTCCAGAAGTCCCTCCTCACCGAGTTCATTCAAAAGCGCCTTAAGCTCCTCAACCTCTGGAATCTCAACCATTCCCCTCACCTCAGAGCTTTAAGTCGAAGAACTGGATAGTGTTCTTCTCGGTCACCTTCTCAACCTCTTCAAACTCCAGACCCTTTATCTCCGCTATCCTTCTCACCGCGTACTCCACGTTCCAAGGGTAGTTCTTCTCACCCTTGTAGGGGCTCATGTAAGGAGCGTCCGTTTCAACGACGATGCTTTCAAGAGGGAGCACTTCGGCGGCCTTTCTCACCTCTGGAATGAAGTCTATCCCCGTGTTTATCCCGATGATGTGGCCGTTCCCAACTATCTCCAGGGCAAGCTCCGCAGGCCCGCTGTAGGAGTGGAAGTAGGCTTTAACTCCAGCCCTCTGGATCGCTTCAAAAACCTCCCTCTCAGCATCCCTCGCGTGCAGGACGACGGGTTTGTCGAGTTCGACGGCAAGATTCAGGAAGTGGTGGAATATCTCCCGCTGGTTCTTCCTTTCTTCCTCGGTTTTAGCGTAGTAGAAGTCGAGGCCTATCTCCCCAACGGCCACTATCTCATCGGCGTGCTCACGTATGAACTCCTCGACCCTTTTAACTTTCTCCCAGTTGCCCCTCCTAGCTTCGTTGGGCGCGTAGCCGAGCGTTGGGAAGACGAAGCCAAAGTATGGCTCCAGCAGTTCCCAGCTCTTCCAGACGTGGAACTTCCTGTATTCAGTTATCGAGTCCACGACCGCCTTAAGGTGCTTTTTGCTCTCCTCGACCACCTCGCCTGCTCTCCCCTTGAACATCTCAATGTGGCAGTGGGCGTCTATCATCTTCTCTCCCGTTCCCAGAATCGCCCTCCACAGAAAAGCTTTTCTGTTAGTTTGTGAATATTAAGAATGGTAGGTGTGATCAATGACTTCTCACCCCAACCCCCAGGTTATCATGAACGAGATAATTGAGAGGTTAAAGAGACTCAGCCCAAAGGAGCTTCTGAGCTATGCTATCTTCAATGAGGAGGACGAGGCAAAATACTATGCCGAACTTGCCGAGAAGGCGAAAAGAAAGAGTGTGAGAGCCCTGTTTAAAAAGATGAGCAGGGAGAGCAAGGGGCATGAACTCCTCCTCAGAAGGACGTTTGAGCGGCTCTTTCCAGGAGAGGAGCCCGTTAAGGTAGATGTTCCCCCAGTGGAGGTCTATCCATTCTATCCTGAGTTTGAAAAGGTTGAGGACTACATAAGGGCGCTGGAGTACTGCATGGAGAGCGAGCTCTTCGCAAAGAGGACTTATGAAATATTGGCTGGCGTTGCCGAGAACGAAGATGTCCGGGGAATAGCCTTCGAGCTTTCACAGATTGAGCAGAAACACTACGAAGAGATAAAGAAGGTCTACGATATCGTTATCTCCTTTGAGCGCAGGCACGTCTTTATAGAGAGGCTAGGATCGGGTGCTTATCTGGTAACCGACGACGAGAAAGCAAAGTACATTCTCTTAGATATGCTGACGGAAAACAGGGAAGTGATAGCAGTTATAAGGGAGCACCCGGACAAGTTTAGAGAGCTCACTGAGATAGACAACGTGATATGGGTCTCAAAAATCTCAGAGGAATACCCCGGGAAGGTAGTGCCCCCAAAGTTCGTCCCCGAACTCAAAGGCGAGCTCCTTAAGTTCCTCAAATCTGCAAAAGAAAACGGAAAGCAGGGAGTTGTGTTTGTCCAGAATGTTGGTTACCTGGTTGTTGAACTTGGCTTCAAGGATGCAATGGATTTTCTGCTCTACGTAAAGGACGCTGCCATGGTCTACAATGGGTACATCATAGTAAGCGCCAATCCGGATGCCTTTGAGAAGAAGGAGTGGGGCCTGCTCACGTCTGAGTTTGAAGTTATACTATAGCTTCTTCGTCTCCCAGATGACTTTTCCATCCTTTCTAACGACGCGCAGGATTCTGTGGTAGGGTATCTGGGCTTCTCCAACGAAGAAGTAGCCGTGTCCGAGCTCGATAAGCTCGACCGGTATTTTCTTTTCCCCACCATAAGCCCCCCTGTGCTCGATGACAACGTAGTAGTCCTCCTCCTTCTCCCGCGGGTCGTACTTTATCTTCGCCAGCACTTCCTTAACGGAGCCCTTTCTCATGGGAGCCACCTCAAGACTTCCCTTAAGTTCTCTTTCCAGTCCCTTATGTAGTCGCCGTGCCCTGGGAAGCCGAAGTCAACGTCAAACTCAGCCAATCTCTCCAGGCTCTCCCTGAGCGCCCAGCCATCTCCAGTCGGGAGATCCGTCCTGCCGACTGTCCCCTTGAAGACCGTGTCGCCCGTGAACATGACCCTGTGCTTTCCGTCGTCGAGGTAAAGGCAGGAGCTTCCAGCGGTGTGGCCGGGAGTGTGGACAACCAAAAGCTCAAGCGAGCTGACATTCAGTTTGTCTCCATCTTCAAGCTTGAAGTCTACTTGATGTGGCTCAAACCGCCTGCCGTAAAAGTACGACAGGATCACACCTTCGTCACCGCGTTCGAGCACGTTTGCTGTTATCTTGTGTGCGGCAAAAGACACCTCAATTCCACGCTCTTCCAGCCAGCGTTGCAGAACCTTGTTTCCCCCAACGTGGTCAAAGTGCTCGTGCGTGTTGAAAATCGTTACGTGCTCCACATCGGTAAGGTAGCCCTCTCTCTCCCAGATTTCAGTGTAAAGGTGCCAGTTTATTCCAGTCCCAGTGTCAATTATAAGGGCTTCCTCTTCGTCTCTGACTAGGTAGATGTTGGAGTCCCGCCCTATTCCACGGAGCATAACAACGTGGGGCGGAACCTCAATCGGGATGAGCTTGCTGGGAAAGCCCCTGCCGGGACTTGCACCCATTATTTCACCTCCAGAAAGGGGCTCGAGGGGGGACCGCGTCTTCATCTCGGGGGGAGCGAGTCCCCGTCAGGAGGGATGAATCTCTTCATCGCCCTAAGATGTTACAAAGAGACGTTTATAAACCCAGCCCCCCAATCTGATTAGGTGACCCAAATGAAGACTGAACGCGCGAAGGAGATCCTCCTTCAGCTCTTGAAGATACCCTCTCCCTCCGGGCAGGAGGACAGGATAATGCTCCACATCATGGAGTTTCTCCACAGGCTTGACTACGACGTTCACATCGAGAGCGACGGCGAGATAATTGACCTCGTCGTGAATCCAGATGCTGAGCTTTTCTACGAGGTTCACGTCGACACGATCCCGATAAGGGCTGAGCCCTTCGTGAGGGGCAACATCATCTACGGAACCGGCGCGAGCGACATCAAGGGTGGAGCGGCTGCAATACTCCTCATGATGGAGAGCCTGAAGAAAGAGGGCAAAGACCTGAACGTCGGCGTCGTCTTCGTCAGTGACGAAGAGCTCGGCGGTAGGGGTTCGGCTCTCTTCATGGAGAGGTATAGGCCGAAGATGGCGGTTGTTCTCGAGCCCACCGACCTTGAAGTCCATATAGCCCACGCAGGCAACATCGAGGCCTACTTTGAGGTTGACGGCAAGGAAGCCCACGGTGCCTGTCCAGAGAGCGGTGTCAACGCTATTGAAGAGACCTACAAGATGCTCAACGAGCTGAAGAACCTTGAACCCTTCAAGCAGAAGGGCAAGTACTTCGATCCCCATATCGGCATTCAGGAGCTCCTCTGCGAGAACCCGGTTTATCTCATCCCGGCCCTGTGTAAAGGCCGCCTTGAGGCAAGGCTTTTACCGGATCAGGAAGTCGAGGACGTTCTCGACCTCATGGATCCAATCCTCGACGAGTACACGCTGAAGTATGAGTACACGGAGATATGGGACGGCTACGAGCTTGATCCAGATGAGGAGATAGTCCAGCTGGCCAAAGCCGCGATGAAGAAGGTCGGCCTCGATGAGTTCGGCGGCATGAGGAGCTGGACCGATGCGATCAACTTCATGTACAACGGAACCAGAACAATAGTCTTCGGTCCCGGCAACCTCGACATCTCCCACACAAAGTACGAGAGGATAGACGTAAGGGACGTCGTTACCGCGAGCGAGTTCCTGAAGGTGCTCAACGACGTTTACGCTGAAGGACTGGAGAAAGTTGAAAAAGAGCTGAGTTGACCTCTTTCCCTTATTTTTCCAGGAGGCCACGAGATGAAGCTTGTCCACGACCCGGTTCACGGCTACATCGAGCTCGATGAGTTCGCGAGGAAGCTCGTGGACACCCCAGAGTTTCAGAGGCTTAGGAGGATAACCCAGCTCGGCTTCGCTTTTTTGGCGTACCCCTCAGCGAGGCACACCCGTTTTGAGCATTCACTTGGAACCTTCCACCTCGCAAAGAAGATTCGCGCTCACAATCCGGAAATAGAGGAAGGGGCATTATACGCGGCGCTCCTCCACGACATAGGACACTACCCGTTCTCGCACACCCTTGAGGGCCTCTACCCGAGGCACGAGGAAAACACGCTCTGGGTTATAGAACATGGAAGCGTCGGAGACGTAATCAAGGAGAACTATTCGACCCAGGAGTTTAAGAAGCTCTTAAAGCATCCAATCGTCAGCGGTGACATAGACGCAGACAGGATGGATTATCTGGTCAGGGACGCTTACTACACCGGGGCAGCCTACGGCGTCGTTGACCTCGAACGGCTCGTGAGGAACCTGAAGTTCGATGGGAAAATGCTCGTGGTTGAGGAAAAAGGAATAATGGCGGCCCAGAACCTCCTGCTTTCGAGGGCCATGATGTACCCGACCGTTTACTTCCACCATACGGCGAAGATAGCGGAGGCCATGCTGAGAAAGGCCGTCGAGATTGAAGGGATATCCTTAGAGGAGATCCGTATCATGGATGAGATAGACCTAGTTTCGAGGCTCAGAAGTAGCGAAAAGCCGGAAGTTAGGGAGCTTATAAGGGCCATAGACGACAGGAAGCTCTACAAGAGGGCTTACTGCTCAAATAGGGAGCTTGATGAAAAGACAATTTCAACCCTGAAAAGAGAGCTTCAAGAAGAGTTTGGTTATTCTGCCCTCTTAGACTACCCGCCAAAACCCAAGTACGAGGAAAGGAACGCCTTCGTGAAGATTGGAAGCGAGACGAAGAGGCTCAGTGAGGTCTCTCCCCTCGTCAGATCCCTCGTGGAGATGAAGGACGTGTACTGGAGATGGTGCGTCTACGCGAGGGAGGACGTAAGAGAGGACGTGGAAGCGTTCCCGAAAAAGCTTTTTTAGACCAGTGCCTCAATACTCGTTCGGGTGAGAAGTATGAGTGAGGTAGTGGTTACCAAAGATGAGATACTCATGTATGAGAAGCTCAAGCTGATTTCTGAGTTGGCCCCGATACGAGAGAGAATATCAGAGTTCGAGAGAAAGTACGGTGTGAGTTTTGAAGAGTTCGAGAGAAGGATAAGAGAAGAGAACGAGAGTTTTGAAGCGTGGGACGATTACATAGAGTGGAAGGCTTACGTTAGAAAGTTCAGAGAGCTTCAAAAGAAGCTGCGGGAGATTGAGAATGCTCAGAGAGTTAGAATTGCTTGAGAAAAGCGAGATGGTTAGATCCTATGAGATACTCGACTACAAAGAAGGTTCAGATTTCTATTTTCTGAAGATACGCGCGGAGCTAATTGATGGAAGTGTTCTCCATATTCGAGAGTTCGTATCCAACGAGGAGTACAACTACTCCTTTCAATGGCAGAGGGACAGTGAGCTGATAATAAGGTGGGACAATGCACCGCACCACAAGGATCTTCCCACGTTCCCACACCATAAACACGTCGGTAGTGAGAAGAACGTGCTTCCATCATCAGAAATCACTTTAGAGGAAGTACTGGGAGTCATCTCTTCTTACATCCAAAACCCTTAAGTGATCCAAAATCACCACGTCACTCTCAATTCTCAACTGGGAAAAGCTTTATAACTGGGCCTTTTAAGTTAAGCCGACAAGCTCATTCAAGAGAGTAGGTGGTGTATTATGGGAAGAAGGGAAGAGATGATTGCGAAGATTAAGGAATTGATGACCCAGCCTGAGAGGATCAGGAACATGGGTATCGCCGCTCACATTGACCACGGTAAGACCACTCTGAGCGACAACCTGCTCGCCGGTGCTGGAATGATCAGCGAGGAGCTCGCCGGAAAGCAGCTCGTCCTTGACTTCGACGAGCAGGAGCAGGCGAGGGGTATCACCATCAACGCGGCAAACGTTTCGATGGTTCACAACTACGAGGGCAACGACTACCTCATCAACCTCATTGACACTCCGGGTCACGTCGACTTTGGTGGTGACGTTACCAGGGCCATGCGTGCCATAGACGGTGCGATTATAGTTGTCGACGCCGTTGAGGGTGTCATGCCCCAGACCGAGACCGTTCTCAGGCAGGCCCTCAGGGAGTACGTCAAGCCGGTTCTCTTCATCAACAAGGTTGACAGACTCATCAAGGAGCTCAAGCTTACTCCCCAGCAGATGCAGGAGCGCTTCGTCAAGGTCATCACCGACGTGAACAGGCTTATCAGGAGGTACGCTCCGCCAGAGTTCAAGGACAAGTGGCTCGTTAAGGTCGAGGACGGTAGTGTCGCCTTCGGTAGCGCTTACTACAACTGGGCCCTCAGCGTTCCCTACATGAAGAAGACAGGTGTTTCTTTCAAGGACATCATCGACCTCACCAACGCCGGTGACCTCAAGACCCTCAGGAAGAAGGCCCCGCTCCACGTCGTCGTCCTGGATATGGTCGTTAAGCACCTCCCGAACCCGCTCGAGGCCCAGAAGTACAGGATCCCGCACCTCTGGAGGGGCGACATCAACAGCGACGTCGGCCAGGCCATGATGAACTGCGACCCGAAGGGCCCGATGACCATGGTCGTTACCAAGATCATCCTCGACAAGCACGCCGGTGAGGTCGCTACCGGCCGTGTCTGGAGCGGTACCGTTAAGACCGGTCAGGAGGTCTACCTCATCAACAGCAAGAGGAAGGCCAGGATCCAGCAGGTCGGTATCTACATGGGTCCCGAGAGGATCAACATGGAGGCCGTTCCCGCTGGAAACATCGTCGCCGTTACTGGCCTCCGCGATGCTATGGCCGGTGAGACCGTTTCAGTCCAGCAGATCGAGCCGTTTGAGGCCCTCCACTACACCAGCGAGCCGGTTGTTACCGTTGCTATCGAGGCCAAGAACGTTAAGGACCTTCCGAAGCTCGTTGAGGCCCTCAGGCAGCTCGCCAAGGAGGACCCGACGCTCCACGTCAAGATCGACGAGGAGACCGGCCAGCACCTCCTCAGCGGTATGGGTGAGCTCCACCTTGAGGTCAAGCTCCACAGGCTCAAGACCGAATGGAAGCTCGATGTAGAAGTTTCACCGCCGATCGTCGTCTACCGCGAGAGCGTCACCAAGCAGAGCCCGATCGTCGAGGGCAAGTCCCCGAACAAGCACAACAGGTTCTACATCACAGTCGAGCCGATGCCGGATGAAATCTACCAGGCGATCAGGGAGGGCGAGATTCCCGAGGGCAGGCCGAAGGACCCGAAGGCCGTCGCCAAGAAGCTCGCCGAGCTCGGCATGGACTACGAAATTGCCAAGGGTATCGTCGACATTTACAACGGCAACATGTTCCTTGACAACACCAAGGGTATCCAGTACCTCAACGAGGTCATGGACCTCCTCGTCGACGGTTTCCACCAGGCCATGGATGAGGGACCGCTCGCCAAGGAGCCCGTCATGAAGGTCATCGTCAGGCTCCACGACGCCAAGATCCACGAGGACAACGTCCACCGCGGTCCGGCCCAGATCTACCCGGCCATCAGAAGCGCTATCCACTGCGCCATGATGAAGGCTGGACCTGTCCTCTACGAGCCGTACCAGAAGGTCATCATCAACGTGCCCTACGAGTACATGGGTGCCGTCAGCAGGGAGCTCAACCAGAGGCGCGGTCAGCTCATTGACATGAGGCAGGAGGGCGAGGTCATGATCATCATCGGCGAGGCTCCAGTTGCGGAGATGTTCGGATTCGCTGGAGCCATCCGTGGAGCCACCAGCGGTAAGGCCCTCTGGACAACGGAGCACGCTGGCTTCAAGCGCGTTCCAAACGAGCTTGCCCAGCAGATAATCAGACAGATACGCCAGAGGAAGGGTCTCGACCCCAACCCGCCGAAGGAGCAGGACGTCTGCCCGCAGCAGTGATGCGGGCTTTCTTCTTGTTCTCTCTTTGACCTTTTCTCAAGAACTCTGTTTTATCACGTGAAAGTCTAAATCCGTCATTAGTTAACTTTTTAAACCCCGTTCTTGAGTTAAACCCAGAACTCATGAGGTCCCCCCGAAAACGGCGGGTTTCCCGCCCGAGGGGGCCGAGGTTCGAAAGATTTAAAAAGCCATCCTAGTCAACGAGACTAGACCAAAATATGGAGGTGTTTGAAAATGGCTAAGGAGAAGCCACACGTTAACATTGTGTTTATAGGCCACGTCGACCACGGAAAGAGCACTACCATCGGTAGGCTGCTCTTCGACACAGCGAACATCCCGGAGAACATCATCAAGAAGTTCGAGGAGATGGGTGAGAAGGGTAAGTCCTTCAAGTTCGCTTGGGTCATGGACAGGCTCAAGGAGGAGAGGGAGCGCGGTATCACCATCGACGTCGCCCACACCAAGTTCGAGACCCCGCACAGGTACATCACCATCATCGACGCTCCGGGTCACAGGGACTTCGTTAAGAACATGATCACCGGTGCCAGCCAGGCCGACGCGGCTGTCCTCGTCGTCGCCGCTACCGACGGTGTCATGCCACAGACCAAGGAGCACGCCTTCCTTGCCAGGACCCTCGGTATCAACCACATCATAGTTGCCATCAACAAGATGGACATGGTCAACTACGACGAGAAGAAGTTCAAGCAGGTCGCCGAGCAGGTTAAGAAGCTCCTTCAGATGCTCGGCTACAAGGACTTCCCGATCATCCCGATCAGCGCTTGGGAGGGCGACAACGTCGTTAAGAAGAGCGACAAGATGCCCTGGTACAACGGCCCGACCCTCCTCGAGGCCCTCGACCAGATACCCGAGCCGCCGAAGCCGGTTGACAAGCCGCTCCGCATCCCGATCCAGGACGTCTACTCAATCAAGGGTGTTGGTACCGTTCCAGTCGGCCGTGTTGAGACCGGTGTCCTCCGCGTCGGTGACGTTGTCATCTTCGAGCCGGCCAGCACCATCTTCCACAAGCCGATCCAGGGTGAAGTCAAGAGCATCGAGATGCACCACGAGCCGCTCCAGGAAGCCTACCCAGGTGACAACATCGGTTTCAACGTCCGTGGTGTCGGTAAGAACGACATAAAGCGCGGTGACGTTGCCGGACACACCACCAACCCGCCGACCGTCGTCAGGCCGAAGGACACCTTCAAGGCCCAGATCATCGTCCTCAACCACCCGACCGCTATCACCGTCGGCTACACCCCAGTCCTCCACGCCCACACCACCCAGGTCGCAGTTAGGTTCGAGCAGCTCCTCGCTAAGCTCGACCCGAGGACCGGTAACATCGTCGAGGAGAACCCGCAGTTCATCAAGACCGGTGACTCAGCCATCGTCATCCTCAGGCCGACCAAGGCAATGGTCATCGAGCCGGTCAAGGAGATCCCGCAGATGGGCAGGTTCGCCATCCGTGACATGGGCCAGACCGTCGCTGCCGGTATGGTCATCTCCATCCAGAAGGCCGACTGAAGGCCTTCTCAATCTTTCCTTCCTTTGAAATCTTCCTGAACCTTTTAGGAGGGACGGAAATGCAGAAGGCGAGGATTAAGCTGGCGAGCACCAACATAAAGGCCCTCAACGAGGTCACCGACCAGATCAAGCAGATAGCAGAGAGAACCGGCGTCAGGATGAGCGGTCCGATACCGCTTCCGACAAAGAGGATCAGGATCACCACCAGGAAGAGCCCAGATGGAGAGGGTTCCGCCACCTTTGACAGGTTCGAGCTCCGCGTTCACAAGAGGCTCGTTGACATCGAGGCCGACGAAAGGGCCATGCGCCAGATCATGCGCATCCGCGTTCCCGAGGATGTTACCATCGAGATCGAACTCATCTCTTGATTCCTCTCATTTATGCGCCGGGGTAGCCTAGCCTGGGAAGGCGCGGGCCTGGAGAGTCCGTGGGCGTTTGCCCGCCAGGGTTCAAATCCCTGCCCCGGCGCCAGCTCTTAACCTTCTAACCTTCTTAGTTGCTTCCTTCTTAACTGCTTGTTTTGATTAAGCACCACAGAAGCGACTTTAGAGAATTTTTCAGAATTCATACTCAGATATAAGAGCAATCAGAAATCAACAAGAGGGGGAAAAGAAAAATCCTCAATATCTCCTCCTTCTCTGGCGGGGCTTCATTGACCCCCACCTGCCGCGGTACTCACCTTCAAGCTCCTCCTGCCTCAACCTCTCCCGGTATTCTTTGGGAATACCCTCGCTGAGTTCGGACTTCTTGACCTCAACGCCGGCCTGCTTTGTGATGTACCTAAAGCGCCTCAGTTCTCCTGGGGCGATGAAAGTTATGGCCTTTCCTTTCTTACCCATTCTCCCTGTCCTTCCAATCCTGTGGATGTACTGTTCGGGGTTCATTGGGATTGAATAGTTGATAACGTGGGTTATCTCTGGAACGTCAAGTCCCCTCGCTGCTACATCGGTCGCAACGAGTATCTTAGTTTTCCTGGCCTTAAAGCGATTGAACGTCTTCTCTCTAGCCGGCTGGCTCATATCGCCGTTGAGGGCCTCTGCCCTGAATCCAGCCGCCCTAAGCCTCATAGAGAGTTCCCTCGTCTCGGCTTTAGTCTGACAGAACACTATGCCGTAAAACTCATTAGACTCATCTGAGAGTATCTTGGTGAGAAGGTCGAACCTTCTGTGGGGAACAGCTTCGATGTACTCCTGCTCAACCTCTCCTGGGACAAGCTCGTCCCTGCTGACGATGACTACCTCGGGGTTTCTCATGTACTTCTTTGCCAGCAGGAGGACATCCATCGGCATCGTGGCTGAGAACATCAGGACCCTCTTCTCCTTGGGGGTTGCCCTGAAGATTGCTTCGATGTCCTCCTGGAAGCCCATGTCCAGCATCCTGTCGGCCTCATCGAGGACGAAGAACCTGACCCCATCGAGGTTCAGAGTACCTCTGTTTATGTGGTCGAGAACCCGTCCAGGAGTTCCAACTACTATGTGGACGCCCCCCTCAAGGGCCCTTATTTGAGGTCCGATCGGCTGTCCGCCGTAAACGGAGTAAACGTAAATCCTCCTTTTGCCCCTGAGCGACCTGAGCTCATCAGTGACCTGTATGGCAAGCTCCCTTGTGGGGGTTAGAATCAACGCTTGAACTTCCCTTATGGATTCATCTATCGAATCCAGAATCGGAAGTCCAAAAGCTGCTGTTTTTCCGCTTCCCGTTTTTGATTGACCCACAATATCGCTCTCAGCGGACAGCAGAAGGGGGATGACCTCCCTCTGAATGTCTGTTGGGATTGAAAAACCCTTTCTTTCAACTGCTTCAACTGAAGCACTGGATAGTCCAAGTTCTCTAAAACTCATTTTTCATTACTCCTTAATGTCTAGTAATTCCAACGCGCTCCTGCTCAGAACGCGCTGAGGAGAAACGCGCTTTGGCGGGCCGGGGGGGATTCGAACCCCCGACCTGCGGATTAAGAGTCCGCCGCTCTAACCAGGCTAAGCTACCGGCCCACGACCCGAAACCATAGAGATGGATTGCCTTTATAAATTTTTCGGTCTTCTGGAGTGCCGAGAAGCACCGTAAAGTTTATAAAGCACTGCACTGCCCTATATTTGGCAACGCGGGGGTTGCCGAGCCTGGTCAAAGGCGCGGGATTGAGGGTCCCGTCCCGCAGGGGTTCCGGGGTTCAAATCCCCGCCCCCGCACCACAACAGCCCTTTCTTGCGAAAGCGCTGGCGGAAGAAAAGTATGCGTTCTTAACGAGCTAGCTTTTGAGTGGGTTTACTTATCGAGTAGCCAGACTTACAGGATTTCCTCACCGTATAGCGCTCGTCGAGCGCTAAAAAGAAAGTTTGAAATCACAATTAGTGTGATATTTTGAGGTTAAACCCGCGTGAACTTGCTTTCTGAGCAAGCATACCCTCTCTAACAGCAAAGTCAAAAGAAAGGGCGCACTTTTGGTCAAGCGTTTTCTAAAAGCTTGCTGCGCGACGTTGAAGCTTCGCTTCAACGCACGGGACGATAGCCCCGTTGAGTTTGATCGAGGCTCGTGGTTCTTCTTAGAATTGCCCCACTACAAGGATTTTCAAGATACACAAGCTAGCATTAGTGAATTCCCCAATTTCAGCCCTCTAAAAGAAGTTTCCAACATCCCGACGCCCTACGGGTGTCGATTAAAAGCAAACTCACACCGAGAACTCTTACTAAAATCGAATTCGCACTCATACAGCGAGCTCCTGAATGAAAAATCTCCCCAGAACAACCTTCTAATCAAGAACCACGAACTTTGATGAAACTTTGCTTGCAAAGTTTCTTTGGTCAAGCTTTTCCCAAAAGCTTGCTAGAAAAGTTTCATTAGTGTAGCCTCTCCCAAAAAGCTTCAAAGTCTAGTGGCGGCGGGCGCGCCCGGGGGTGGGAACCCTCCGCCGCGCCCTTCCACCGGGGCTCGCTCACCCCCGCTACCCCGGGAGCGCCGCACGTCCCGCCTACCGCTGCTCCCTTCCGGGCCTGGCGGGGTTCGGCGGGCAAAGGGCGTTAGCCCGGCCCTCCAGCCGGACCTCGCCCACCGCCGGCCCCCCGGGACGAGGGATCACCGTTGTGCCCCGGCTTCCGGGCGCGGTTTTGGGAACCGCCCCCCGGGCTTCGGCCCCGGCATATCGACGGTTTCCGGTTACAGGGGACGCCGAACCCCCCGGCCTAGCCCGCCGCCGGGAATAGTTAACAGAGCTGGATATATAAAGGTTTGGTAGGTACGAAAGCCCTGAAGTTTGCCATTTTCCAGTTAAGAAAAGGTTATAAAGGCCCTCCGATTAGCAGAAGGAGGGTCATCATGAGGATAGTCTTCGATATAGGCGGCTCTGTTCTCGTTCCCGAAGATCCGGACATCGACTTTATCAAGGCGATAGCATACGAGCTCGTCAAGATAAGCGAGGACCACGAGGTAGCGGTTGTTGTCGGCGGTGGAAAGGTCGCCAGGAAGTACATACAGGCCGCGAAGGAATTCACGCTCAACGAGACCTTCAAGGACTACATAGGAATCCACATCACGAGGGCAAACGCGATGCTTCTCATCGCTGCCCTTGGAGAAAAGGCATATCCCTTCGTCGTCCAGGACTTCCGTAAGGCCTGGGAGGTCATCCAGCTCAAGAAGATTCCGATAATGGGTGGAACCCACCCCGGCCACACGACCGACGCGGTAGCTGCTCTTCTCGCTGAATACCTGCAGGCGGATCTTCTCGTCGTTGTAACCAACGTTGACGGAGTCTATGATTCAGACCCGAAGAAGAACCCCAACGCGAAAAAGCTCGACAGAATCACCGTTGACCAGCTCGTTGAGATAGCGATGCAGGAGGAGAGCAAGGCAGGAGGAAGCGGCGTCGTTGATGCCCTAGCAGCAAAGTTCATCCAGAGGGGGAAGATAAAGACTTACATCGTCGGCAAGAAGGACGCTTACCATCTCTTTGACGTGATAAAGGGCAAGCACAGCGGAACCGTTGTGGAGCCGTAATTTCTTTGCCTTTACTTATGTCTTTGTTTGTCCGCTTACTCTTCGAGTATTTCCGGATTTAACTAAAGCCAACTTTTTATACCCCCTTCCCCTTCTTCTCTTGGTGACACCCATGAAAATCGTCGTGGTCGGTTCTGGAACAGCCGGAAGCAACTTCGCCCTCTTCATGCGCAAGCTTGACAGGAAGGCCGAGATAACCGTCATAGGAAAGGAACCAACGATGCAGTACTCCCCCTGCGCCCTGCCGCACGTGGTAAGCGGCACTATCGAGAAGCCTGAGGACATTATAGTCTTTCCCAACGAGTTCTACGAGAAGCAGAAGATAAACCTCATGCTGAACACGGAAGCAAAGGCGATAGACAGAGAAAGGAAGGTTGTAGTCACGGATAAGGGCGAAGTCCCGTACGACAAGCTTGTTTTGGCCGTTGGTTCAAAGGCATTCATTCCGCCGATTAAGGGAGTTGAGAACGAGGGGGTCTTCACACTCAAGAGCCTCGACGACGTTAGGAGGATAAAAGCCTACATAGCCGAGAGAAAGCCGAAGAAGGCCGTCGTTATCGGAGCTGGTCTCATCGGCCTTGAGGGCGCCGAGGCCTTTGCAAAACTTGGAATGGAAGTTCTGATTGTAGAGCTGATGGACAGGCTTATGCCCACAATGCTCGACAAGGACACGGCAAAGCTCGTCCAGGCTGAGATGGAGAAGTACGGCGTTTCCTTCCGCTTCGGCGTCGGCGTGAGTGAGATCATCGGAAGCCCCGTCAGGGCTGTCAAAATAGGCGACGAAGAAGTTCCCGCAGACCTCGTCTTGGTTGCAACCGGGGTGAGAGCCAACACCGACCTCGCCAAACAGGCAGGGCTTGAAGTGAACAGGGGCATAGTGGTTAATGAGCACCTCCAGACGAGCGACCCGGAGGTCTACGCAATAGGCGACTGTGCTGAAGTTATAGACGCCGTAACTGGAAAAAGAACTCTCAGTCAGCTCGGAACTTCCGCCGTTAGGATGGCCAAGGTGGCCGCGGAGCACATAGCGGGTAAGGACGTCTCCTTCAGACCAGTCTTCAACACCGCTATAACCGAGCTGTTTGGCCTTGAAATCGGCACCTTCGGAATCACCGAGGAGAGGGCAAAGAAGGAGGACATCGAGGTAGCGGTCGGAAAGTTCAAAGGCTCGACCAAGCCAGAGTACTATCCCGGAGGCAAGCCCATAACCGTAAAGCTCATCTTCAGAAAGTCAGACAGAAAGCTTATCGGCGGCCAGATAGTCGGCGGCGAGAGGGTCTGGGGCAGGATAATGACGCTTTCTGCCCTCGCTCAAAAAGGCGCAACGGTTGAGGACGTTGCCTACCTGGAAACGGCCTACGCCCCGCCGATAAGTCCGACCATAGACCCGATAACGGTCGCGGCAGAGATGGCCCAGAGAAAGCTCCGCTGAACCTCTATCCCCTTTCACTTTTCTTCCCACTCCTGAATCAACATAGATGTACACTGAATTTCTGCACATCAGAATTCACGAAAATTTAAATAATCCTCCACAACCAGCTAAATACCAACTAACAACCCTGTGAGAGGTGAATCCAATGAAAGACAGATTGAAAGGACCTATTGCTAATAGAGAACTCTTAATCGGGATAAGTACGGGTGTTCTCCTAGCTTCTTCCATGAGGGTTTTCGTCGCGGGGGCATATTCAAGCGTCGAGAAGACGTTCTTTTACAACGTCATGTTCCCCTCCGTGCTCGGCGTGGTGCTGTTCATAATTGCATCCGCTGTTGTGGGCAAACTCAACAGGAGGATAGGAGCTGCAATAGTGGCGGCCTACGCGCTGGTTTCTCTCCTCACGGATGCGACTGAATACACCCACCTGATAGCGGCCCTTGCCATCCCAGTTGCACTGGCACTCCTCAGTGAACTCGACATAAAGTACGTGACGATGGGGCTTGTGGCGGATTTGGGGCTGAGGGTTCTCGCCGTTGGCGGGGAGCCGCTCGACTTCCCACACACCAGGATTATCCTGAGCCTCGTCGTTCTCTTCGGAGCATACGCCCTCTGGAAAGATGAAGGGAAACTGCCAAAGCCTGGCTTCGGCCTCTACGCTTTTGCCGCCCTCCTGGAACTCGGTCTCATGTATCCAAACGCAGTCTTGAGGTACTCCGGAATTAACTCTTATTATCTTCCTACCTTCGTCGGCTACTCTTTCATAATAGCCCTTGCACTCCTCGGGGGGCCTTACCTCGCCAGGAAGCCTAAGATTGCCCCGGTTCTTCTGATCCTGGGCACGGCGACCCTCTTCGTTAAACCACTGAGTTTGATAGGTCTTCCCCTGGCCCTCACATCTGCCGTTGCTCTCGTTGAGAGTGCCAAGACCATCCGCAAAGGGGAGCTGGGTGCTATTTATCTCTTCTTGGTGGTGACCCTCGCCTTGGGCGCCTACATCGGCAGGGACATTGGATTGGCCTTCATGGAGGACAAGCTGGAGGCCCTAATAGTTGTTGCCTCTATAGTTTATGCAGTCGTAACTTATGGCAAGAATGCCCCTATCAGTACTCCAAACAGGAAAGAGGTAGTGAGTGTGCTCGCTGGTCTCGCTCTCGTTTCAGTGATCGTTCTAGCGCTCTTCAACACGGGACCGAGCTATGCGGAGAGCAAGAAGGATGTCCTCATCTGGAGCTACAACATCCATCAGGGCTTCGGCCCGTATCGGGGAACTTTCAATGGGTATGAACTTGTGAAACTCCTGAGGGAGCATGAACCTGACATCATCGCCTCTCAAGAAGTCGTTGGAGGAATGATAGCTAACGGTTACCAGGACGTTCCACTTATGCTCTCTGCATATCTCGGCTACGCCTACGAGTACAAGCCCGCAGTTGAGGGTACGTACGGAATAGCAATCTTCTCCCACTGGCGCATGAATACCGAGGGAGAGCTCAACCTCAAGAGCGTCGGCCAGGCGAGGCCCGCGCAGAAGGTAATGATTGAAGAGCTTGGAATAACGCTTGTGAACGTCCACATGGGGCTGAGCGAAGAAGAACGCGCTATGCAGGCGGAGGAGCTCCTGAGCTTCGCCGAAAGCGAACCAGCAGCGCACGTAATTTTGGGGGACACGAACGCAGAGCCCGATGAGAAGGCCATCCAGATAATAACCCAGGAGTACAAGGATGCTTTTGAGGAGAGGCCGCCCTACACCTTCAACTGGGGCGACATCGACATCGAGAACATAGACTACATCCTTCTGAGGAGGGGCTGGCCAGCGAAGGTAAAAGACTACGGATGTCTCTGCGAGGTTGAGGTTTCCGACCACAGACCGGTGTGGGCGCTGATAGAGCTCCCGTGAGGTTTTTAGCTTTTCTTCATAATTTTTCCACATGAAGCCAGAGCGGAAGCGAGTAAGCAAGCTTATGGCGTACATCCTGCGACACTCGCCAGAGGAGTTCGGCCTCCGGCCGGACGTTGAAGGGTTCGTTTCTCTCAACGAGCTCGTCAATGCACTAAAGACGGTTTATCCCGAGGTCACGGAGGAATTCGTTAGGGAAATCGTCGAGAATGATCCGAAGGGCCGCTACGAAATCCGGGGAGATAGAATAAGGGCCCGCTACGGCCACAGCTTTCCAGTCAGTCTCGACCACGAAGAGGACACCGAGAGCCGCTTTCTGTACCACGGTACTCCCCGGAGGAACCTGCCCTCGATTCTAAAAGAAGGCCTGAAGCCAATGAAACGCCAGTACGTTCACGTAAGCACCGACAAGATCGAGGCCCTGGAAACGGGAAGGCGGCACGGAAGAGAAGTAGTCCTCCTGGTGATAGACGCCGAATGCCTGAGGAAAAGAGGCTTTAAAATATACAAGGCCGGGAAGAACGTGAGAATAGTTGAGAGGGTGCCGCCGGATTGTATAACCCTGGCGGTTTAGGTCAGCCCATGCGAGTTTCCTCATCACTCGGACGAAACTTCCCTCATCATCCCGGGGTGAGTGTGAGAACAGGGTTAAAAAGGTAGCCCTGAGATAGGGTGCGCTAATCAAAGCATTGTTTTACTATTATCAAGTTTTCAATAAAAACGAAAGTCTTATATAATTTAACAACAACTATGAGTGTGAATTAATCCCCAGGATGGTGACTCAATGAAGAGGCTCGTGGGGCTTCTCGTTCTTTCACTCCTCTTCTCTCCGTACCTCCTGGCAAGCCCCCTTCAGGTCAGGGGAATAGCGCACTATCGTGACGGTTTTCTCGTTTTGACAGCTGGTTCCTCAAGCAACACTACCCAGCTCTGGCTCTACGAGCCAGGAAAAGGCTTCAAGCTCCTGAACGAAACCTTCCCAAACCTAACCTTCGTCCATTCAAGCGGAAAAGAAGTTCTTCTCTACCAGAATTCCCCAGATCATCATTATTTGCAACGTTTCCGTCTATACGTGTATAACAGAGAGCTGGAATACCTCGGAGATTACCTAGAGTTTGACGATTATGGAGTGGGCAGCAGAATATACTGGAACGGAGAATTCTACCTGCTCCTTGAGATTAGATGGACCACGCAGGAGGGGAGCAGTTACAGCTGGTATGCCATAATCAATGGCAGTATCCACAGGCTCTTGCCTAATGAAAAGGAAGGCATGTATTTTTCAGGGGTTTGGCAAATTCCCCACGGATATGTTATAATGAGCTGGGATCCCGAGAGCTATCGAAGGGAGCTTTTCTTTATCACGCTCCAAAATTCTCATCCCTCATTAATGGATTTAACCCCCAGTAATCTCTCGGTGGAGGGATTGTGTTTTAACGGCACTCACATCGCGTCCCTGGTCAGCAACAGATTCAGGCTGATCTCCGACAACGTTTCCACAATTAAGTACTACCTTCAGATAATCAACATGAGCGAAGAGTCTGAACTGGTTCCCCTTGCGGCTTTTGATAGCAAAGAAAACGTTACCCTTGAGTTATTGGGATACACTGATGGAAAATGGATACTCGAGAGAGTTTATTCGTGGTGGAATGTTTCCGAGCTTAGAGCTCACCACAGGACTCTAGGTTACATAACCGTTTCTTCAGGAGGTATTGTTGAGTTCCCTAATAGTACAATCTTCAAACCCGTATGCAAAATGGTCAAGCCTCAAAAAGTCTTCGACTGGGGGCAACCCGTCGAGATACCAATGGAATTGAATGGAAAGAGAGTCGTCATCAATGGAACGGCTCTCCACTACGGGAAAATGGTGATTAAACTGCCATTTAGCCCGAAAATGGGTGATTGTGGCAACGGCTGTCTGTTCTCGGACGGGAGAGAGCTAGTGTATTTTGACGGCAAAAATATCAAACCCATCAACCTTCCAGAGGAAAACACAACGAAAAAATTGCTAACTGTGGGAATAGTGGCTCTAAGTTGTCTTCTCGCGGTGTACACAATAAAAACAATGCTCGAGAGAAGAAGGAAGTCTGGTGGGAATCCTGACTAACTGGGTGATAGAATGAAGAGGTTAGTGTCATTGCTACTCATAATCTCTCTAATCACGCCTCAAACCATAGCATACCACCCCCAAATTGCTGGAATAGCGCACTATCGTGACGGTTTTCTCGTTTTAACAGAGGGCTCCTCAAGCAACACTACCCAGCTCTGGCTCTACGAGCCAGGAAAAGGCTTCAAGCTCCTGAACGAAACCCTCCCAAACCTCACCTTCGTCCATTCAAGCGGAAAAGAAGTTCTTCTCTACCGAAACGTATCCGATGTTTACTCAGCTCCCGACATCCAGTTCTACGTCTATGACGGCGCGCTTCATTTCGCGGGTGGTTTCAATGGGGTGACAGACTGCTGGGATGAGCTCTCGATGTACTGGAACGGGAAGTTCTACATGATATTCCAGCCCTGGGAAGCCTGCCAGATGACAGGGTACAACTGGTACGCCCTCGTGAACACAACCGTTTATCCCCTCCTGGATGACGACAGGGGCCGCTCCACAGTTTGCACAGGCTCAAAATGCTACGTCGGGAACATCCAGATGATCCCCAACGGTTATCTCGTTGGCTACACCAATTTCTACACCGAAATAACGAATCTCCGCGCCGTTGTTTTCACTCCTTCGGGAATTAAGATTGAGAACATAACCTTCGGAAACCTGTCCGCAGAATGGGGTGGAAGCTGTTTCAACGGAACCCATTTTGGCGTTTTGGTTGACAACTACGCAGATATTGCCTTTTATAACGAAACCGTCTGGAGATTCTACCTGGGAATCATCAACACCACTGGGGGCTACACCCTGATCCCCCTAGATTCAGTACCAAAAGGGAAGAACATCTCCCTGTCCCTCCTAGGGAGCTACGATGGAAGATGGATCGTTCGAAAGTATAGGTACTGGTACTCGTGGAACCCCACCACGGGAAGAAACAGTGGAGAGGAAACGCTGGGCTATTTAATCGTCTCGCCTAGCGGTGGTATTGAGGTAAGCAAATCACTCAACGTGACTCCCATCTGCGAGCAGAACTGGCCTCTCCTGGTCTTCAGGGGTAGGAGTCCTGTTGATAACACCCCACTCCTAAACGGCTGTGAAGTCAACATAAACGAGAGCATCCTGACATACCAGGGGAGGAGCTTTGAGCTTCATTTCAGCCCAAAAATGGGTGATTGTGGCAACGGTTGCCTTTTCTCGGACGGGAGAGAACTGGTGTATTTTAACGGTAGCGGCGTCCAACTCGTTGAATTTCCCAAAAAGAACACCATTGGAACGGGCATTATTGTGGTCTTAGGACTGGTTTTCGCGGCCATGCTGATTGTATTTGCCGTAAAATGGGCTAGAGATTAAGCCAAAACTAAATGAAAAGAATCAAAATTCAGCCCTCTCTACCGACAGGACAACGACGATGTCGCGGTAGAAGGACTTTATTGCCCGGAGGTGCCTCTCTTCAACTCTGCCCGACGCGGCAACGTGGCTGTAGTACTTCTCAAGCTGGTCGAGGAGCCACTGGAGCTCTTCCTTCGCCTTTGGACTGAAGCCGTTGCCCAAAAGCTTGCCCCTCAGAAACGGCATGACTTCCGACGGACGGCCGAGTGCGGCCCAGAAGAGACCTTCCTTAAGAACCTCGAACAGGAGTTCCTCGGAACCTGCCCTAACGGACGGTTTCTCCCTCCCCCCTTCCAAGCTTTCCGGGGACTTTCCTTGCTACTTCGCCTGCACCAGCCATGGACATCACCGCACCAAAATAAGCCTTGAGGTATTTGACTTTTTCGGAAGAAAACCTGAAGATATGGCAAAATTGGGTAAAAAATGGGCAGACTTTTTGAACATATGCCCGCTGTAAGCCTAAATCCTGACACTCTATCATGCGATTAGCAGGATACCTATCACCACCAGGATTGGGGCGGCGTAGGAGAGGGCTATCAGGAGCTTCCTCTTCATGTGATCACCGTGCACGGATGTATGCATCTGTTTGAAAGCTTTACGTTTCTGACCTTCTCCCCGCCGTGAACGGCGAGGGTTCCAACGAGCTAACCCCTCGCCAATGGCGGAGAGGTTTGAGGGGCTTCATTAAATCCCAATTCAAAGTGGGCTTTCAGCCCCTCTGGCCGGGCCTTCGGCCAGTTACCCCTACTTGCCGACAAAACTGGCAAGCTTGGGGTTATGGTTTTCACCACCTTCTTCAAAATATTGAAAGCACCAACCAAGTCAGCGTTGAAGATAAGCCCCGTTGCGGGACACTTAAACAATCCACGAACGAAGCGAGCCCCTTCGTGGGGCTTCCCGCAAACGGGACAAGTCTTAGAAGTAAAAGCCTCATCAACGACGATAACACTAATACCATACTCTTCTGCAACCTCTTTCAGGCGTTTTATTACCGTGTTGAACCTCCAGACGTGGAAGAGGAGATAATTCTGCCTTTTGCCCTTATCAGAGTTCCTCGCTATTCCCTTTGGATAACCAATTACAATTCTGGAAACTCCAAGGCGGTAGAGCCTCTCAACGGTTTGCCTTACTGCCGTGTTAATGTAGTGCTTAGCCTGAAGTTTAGCCTTCTGGTGCATTCTTGTGAGCTTTCTGCTCTTCTTGGCTCCAGACTTGTTGAGTTTCGACTGATACTCGGCAATCTGTTTTTGCCAGTAGAAGGCTATTGACTTCAAAGGTCTGCCATTTACTAAGAAACTTTCCCCGTTTTCCACATAGACAGCCATTAAATTGTTCACTCCGAGGTCTATTCCAGCGGAAAAGTTCCCCAAAGGTTCTCTTGGAACTTCTACCCATTCTCCACCCTGAAGTTTCTTCTCAACGCTTATGCTGATGTGAGCATACCATTTCCGCCTTATGGGGTCGTAAGTTATTTCTAACCTTCCCTGCTTGCCCTTCAAGTGAATCCTCCCCTTGAATTGAACTTCCAGCCTCTTGAACTTCCCAAGGCCCTTGAGGATTAGGTTGTTCCCTTCAATCCTGTATTGGTCGTTCCTGAGGACTATTAAGCCCTCTCCCTTGATGTAGTTTGGTGGTTCTGGTTTGAGCCATTTGGGTAGTTCTCCGTTCCGTTTGTTCCTGATGAGTGAGAAGAAGGAACGCCAGCTTTCGGCGTTCTTTCTCGCTATTTGCTGAACTGTTGCCGAGCCTATCTCGGATTTGAACTCTTCATAAACTGTTTTCTCGGTTTTGTTGAAGTCTATTGGTTTCCCCTCAAAGAATTCCTGCCTGCGGAGGTAGTTCACCTTGTTCCAAACTTTGGAGCTGATTTGGGCTAACTCGGAAAGAGCTTTCTCTTGGGCTTTTGAGGGTTGTAGTTTAACGGTTACTGCCCGTTTCATCTTGAAGTATAGTATGTTTTTTGAGCTTTAAAATAGTTTTGCTTTCCTGCTTTCAGGTTGATTTCTCGATTACTGCATCCCCACCCCAAATGATGAGGCTTTCGAAAGAAAAAAGTAAACCCAATGACCTCAAGCCAGATGGTTTGATTTCTGCCCTTCCAAGATGTTTTTAAGCTAACACTCAAACTCGATTCAGGTGGGATCAATGACCTCGGTTGGAATCATCGGCGGCGGTATCGCGGGGCTTACGGCCGCGCTTTCCTTGGCGAAACTGGGTTACGAGGTAACGCTCATCCACACGGGTATAAACACGACCAATTCCTACCTGGCTCAGGCAGGGATTGCCTTCCCCCTCCTCGAAGGGGATTCAATAACTGCTCACGTGATAGACACAATGAGAGGAGGAAAATACATCAACGATAAGGAGACAGTCTGGAACGTGATATCAAAAGCCAGCGAGGCTTACGACTTCCTCCTCTCCCTGGGCGTGAAGTTCGAGACCAACGAGACGGAAGGCGGACACTCTTTTCCGAGGGTTTTCACGATAAAAAACGAGACCGGAAAGCACCTCACCAAGATACTCTACCTCCACGCAAAGGAGGGGGGAGTTAACTTCATCAAAGGCGAAGCCGAAGAGCTGGCAGTTAAGCACGGAAAAGCCTACGGGGTCTTCGTGAACGGAGAGTTCCTAAAGTTCGACGCGACGATTATTGCCTCTGGCGGGTTCACAGGGCTTTTTAAGTACACAGCAGGTTCGCCGACGAACCTCGGAACGCTCATCGGAGACGCCGTAATGAAAGGTGCTTTTGCGAGAGACCTTGAGTTCATCCAGTTCCATCCAACTGGGTTCATTGGAGAAGATGGAGTTAAGCTTATCAGCGAGGCGGTTAGGGGAGCGGGTGCGAGGCTCGTAACCGAAGATGGGAAGCGCTTCGTAAACGAGCTTTCCACGAGGGACATCGTGGCGAGGGCGATCTACCTGAAAATGCAGGAAGGAGAGAGAGTATTCCTCGATGCTACTGGAATAGCGGACTTCAAAAAGAAGTTTCCCCAGATTTATGCCTTTCTCAGAAAGGAAGGAATCGACCCTTCAAGGGATTTGATACCCATTGCGCCGATAGCCCACTACACGATAGGCGGGATAGCAGTTGACACATGGTACAGAACTGGAATCAAGAATCTCTATGCAATCGGTGAAGCGGCAAGTAACGGTTTTCACGGGGCCAACAGGCTCGCGAGCAACTCCCTGCTTGAGTGCATTGTTTCAGGCCTTGAAGTAGCCAGGACGATAGTGAGGGACAAACCGAAGGGCAGAGAAGTGAAAGAACCTCCTTATCACGGATACGAGACTGGAGACATTGAATCACTGAGGGAAATCCTCTGGGGGCACGCGGGCATAGTTAGGAACGAGAGGACACTCAAGGAGGGCTTGAAAAAACTGAGAGATGTTGAAGCCGACCCGAGGCTCAAGCTCCTGGTTAGGGGTGTCCTTGAGTGCGCTCTGGCCAGAGAAGAGAGCCGTGGTGCCCACTACCGTGAGGACTTTCCGGCTATGAGAAAGGAGTTCGAGAGGCCGAGCTTCTTCGACGGCAAGTGCAGGCTATAACCAAAGGTGTCCAAAAACCCTTTTAATGTCCTTTTCCATGCCCCCACTGTAGGGGTGAGAAAATGGAGAAGGAAAAGCTCATCGAGGAGATAAACCGGCTGAAGGAGGAACGGAACGCGATAATTATGGCCCACAACTACCAGCTGCCGGAGATACAGGACATAGCGGACTTCCTCGGAGACAGCCTTGAGCTCGCGAGGAAGGCGGTAAACATTGACGCTGACGTGATAGTCTTCGCGGGCGTTGACTTCATGGCTGAAACCGCGAAGATACTCAACCCCGAAAAGACGGTTCTCCTGCCCACCCCAAGGGCGACCTGCGCGATGGCCAACATGCTCACCATAAAACACATCATTGAGGCCAAGAAAAAGTATCCAGATGCTCCCGTCGTCCTCTACGTGAACAGTTCAGCGGAGGCGAAGGCCTACGCCGACGTTACCGTTACCTCCGCAAACGCTGCTAAAATCGTTGGGAAGCTTGACTCCGACGTTGTTATCTTCGGCCCGGACAAGAACCTCGCCCACTACGTCGCTAAAGTCACTGGAAAGAAAGTCATCCCCGTCCCTCCCAACGGCCACTGCTACGTTCACAGGAAGTTTACGCTGGAGGACGTTGAACGTGCGAGAAAACTTTACCCAAACGCCAAGCTCATGGTTCACCCTGAGTGTGAGCCAGAAGTGCAGGAACAGGCGGATATAATCGTCTCCACCGGCGGGATGATAAAGAGGGCCTGCGAGCACGACGAGTGGGTTGTCTTCACGGAGAGGGAGATGGTTTGCCGTCTCCAGAAGCTCTATCCGAGCAAGAAGTTCTATCCCGCAAGGGAAGACGCCACATGCATTGGGATGAAGGCGATAACCCTCAACCACATTTACGAATCACTGAGAGACATGAAATACAGGGTAGAAGTCCCGGCGGAGATCGCAGAGAAGGCGAGAAAGGCAATAGAGAGGATGCTGGAGATGAGCTAATCTCACTTCTTTTTGATTTCACATTTACCAAAGTGGAACAGTATCCATGTAATTAAACCACAATGTTTTAATAATCGGGAGACTGAGGGGAGTATTCTCGAACAACGAGCAACCGATTGTTTTAAAAATACCCTTTTAGAGAGGTTAATTTATAACAACAAAATGTCGGGATTAACGATGGGGGTAAGACTAACCACAGCTTACTTAGCCATAGTCGTTGGCGCCTACATGGTGGGCCTCGGGAATATATGGAGATTTCCAGCTCTTCTCATGAAATACGGTGGAAGCGGACTCATCACATATTTGATTTCCGTGGCACTCTTGACGATCTTGATAGCATCAGTATTGAAAGTGGCCCACGTCGAAGTCGGAGGTATCCTGGAGCACTACGAGAGACTCAACTTCCCGGCGTTTACCCTTTTCTTCCTCGTGCTCAACGTACTGTTTATGAGCTACTACTCCACAGTGGGAGGATTAGCACTATCCGGTCTCATCACCAACAGCGCTCCAGAAAACATCCTGTGGAAGCTTCTAAGCTCGTTGGCATTTATCCTCATAGTCTTTGTCATCCTGATAGCCGGGAAGAAAAGGGTATTCGACATCATGGCGATTTCACTCCTCGTATTTCTTGCCCTTGCGGGTTTTGTCATATTCGAGATGTACTCATACCTCGGAAGTGGGGGCGAAATCCTTGGCCCACTTAAGAGTCTGTTCACATGGAAAGGGTTTACAATTGAGATGATCACGGACATGATGGCTCAGGCCGCCTACTCGCTGGGAGTTGGCCTGGGTTTTTACCTCATTTTCGGGTCTTTCCTACCCAAAAAAGCATCTCCAGGCTTAATAGCGGTTGCTGGTGCTGTTATTGACACCTTAGCATCCTTTATGGGGCTTGCCCTGTTTCTTCTGGTTTCGGCCATTCTTCCAACCGCCCTCATCACAAGCACGGGCATAATATTTGAACTAACTCCCTTAATCCTGAGCTAGTACCTCCAGATGCCCCTCCTGAAGATCGGGTTCAATTTGACGGTGCTTTTGGTGGCGATAACCAGCATGGTGCCCCTGGGAGAAGTAGCGGGAACGGTTTACGCAAAAATAACCGGGTTGCACAGAATCGATGGGATGATAGCAGTTTCTATCATGACGATATTCTTTGGTACCCTGAACGTACTCCTCTTGAGCTACAACATAGACGCTGTTCGGATTCTTGACAAAACCGTTGCAGTACTCCTGTTCTTCGGGACAGTGATAGAAGCGTTTGGAATTATGCGGAGCAACGTGTCCCCGATCTGGAAATACAGTGGATACATCGTTTCTTGGATTGTAGGATTGTTTGGAGTCTATTATCTTGCAGTATCAATAAAGGAGCATAACTACGTCTCTATCATTGTTGTTCTGGCCATCTTCCTGCTGGTCATAGCAAGCAATAAGCCCATCAAAAACAGGATGAGAATAACTAGGAGGCGGCAGTATTTTAACTACAGATAAACCAGCCTGGCTCTTCCATTTTTTTCCAGCCACTCGAGGAGTTCCTTCGCGAACTCGAACTTTTTCCTCTTGCTCTCCCAGACTGGGGAGTGCTCTTTGAGGTGCGGCTTGCTCCATCTTCCGACAACGTTCCCAAAGTCAAAGCCAACAAGCACAACCTCCCTAGCCCCAAGTTCTTCAGCTAAAAACGCGGCCCTGTCCCCGTCGGTGAAGCCGCCAAAGTTGTAAACTATGTCGAGCGGCTCGGTCTGGGTCGTGCCGAGCACTCTGGAAAAGAGCGGAACGTATGACGTCATCTTATCAACGTTGTCTCCATGGGCATGGACGACCATGAAGGAACCCCTGTCGTTAGCTATTCTTAGGTCCGGAATTCTGCCGTCGAGGTCGGTAACTATAATATCGGGCACGAGGTCGTTTTCAAGGAGTGCGGAGGTAGCCCCGTCGGCCGCTATCAGAGTTCCATCCGAGAAATCGAACTCTTTCAAAGCTTTTTCAAGGCTCGGGCCAGCCCCGAAGACGTAGGCCTTTTTTTCAACGATGGCTTCAAGCTCATCCCGAAGGATGTATTCATCACCTTCAAGGAGCAGAGCACGGAGTATTTGGGCGGCTTTTCTGTCCTCCTCGATTGAGTAGCCCATCTCGCGAACAATCCGAAGATAGAACGGCTTCCAGTCTTCCCACCTCATTTCAATCCCCTCAGCTTCCTGTCAATTCTAAGCATCTCCCTCCACTGCCTCCCGGGCCAGTAAATCTGCCCGCAGTTTTTGCAGACGTAGAACTCCTCGTACCGCTCATAAACGCTCTCCGGAACTTTGCCCTTTACCTCTTCCTTTGGAATCCTCACTATCAGGCCGTTACACTTGGGGCATCGAGCATTGGCTGGAAAGAGCTCTCTAAACTCGACTCCAAGCTTTTTCAGCTCCTCAACCTGACCCTCAAGAGAGTTCGAGGAGAGTAGAAAGACCCTCGCCCCAGCAGTCCTCGCCCTCTCGGCAAGGCCAGAGTCGCGGGTGAGTATTATCCTGTCATCTTCAAGCGCTTTCCTAATGATTACCTCATCCTCAACTATCCCGTAGAGGGTGTCATAGCCGTAGAGGCGGAGCCATCTCGCCAGGCGACCGAGCATCATGTCGGCGATGAACTTCATTCACCTTCCCCTGAAATGTTAGAAAGGAAAAATAAGGAGTTTTCGATCGGGACCCCCTTTAAAAATCACTTCTGAAGAGCGCGCTTTTTGAATTTCTCCTCAACCTCCTCCAGTGAGGAGTAGCCCAGCCTTGAGAAGGTGTAAAGATAGCTCTCCAGAGCGAGGTTTCTTCCAGCTTCCTTCGCCCTCTCCACATCCTCAAGGTATCGCTCCAGGGTTTGAACTGAAAACGTGGAGAGCTCACAGGCGAGATACCTCTGAAACTCCGGCTTGTTTTCTATAGCATGGGGATATTTCCCATGCAGCTCTTCAATCCAGGACTTTTCTATCTGGACTATCCTCTCTATCAACCCCCTCTTATCCTCGGGGATTCCCATCCTGCCCTCCATGCACGCGTATTTCTCGTATAGCGGATTCCTCCCCTCTTTTTCCGCCTCTATTAGATCGTCCAGATAGGAAAGCAGGGTCTCCAGGGAATACGGGTAAAAGCGGGATATGCGCATGAACTTGAACGTCTTCTCCCTCTTGCACTCGGGGTTCGTGGGCTGCAGCCTTTCAAAAAACCGGTACTCCCTCTCCGCTATCTCCTTGAGAACTTCCATTTTATCATCCACCCCTCACCACCTCCAGGCCTATTTCCTCAAACTCTTCGGCGATGCGTTTCATGGTCTCCTCCGAAGGCTTCTCACGGGTGGGCATCCTGTATTCCATCCCCAGTCGTCTGTATTTCTCACTTACATCATGGAATGGGAGAAGGTGAATCCGCTCGAATCCGCCAAGGGAGGAGACGAAACGGGCCCAGCCGCTGACGTTCCTCTCCGTGTCAGTGATTCCAGGAATCACTGGGAAGCGCAGAAGCACATCTTTGGCTCGCCCGATTTTAACGAGAAATTCGAGGTTCCTCTTGATGATTTTGTTGCTTACGCCAGTATACTTTATGTGCTCTTCCTCATCAAAGAGCTTGAGGTCGTAGAGAAACACATCCACAAGTGGCTCAACTTTCTTTAAAACGTCCAAAGGTGCATATCCCGAAGTATCCAGTGCGGTGTTGATGTGACGCTCCTTAGATGCCTTCAAGGCCTCCACCAGGAACTTTGGCTGGAAAAGCGGCTCTCCTCCCGAGAATGTAACCCCCCCACCAGAACTGTCGTAGAGGTTGACATCCCTCTCAACTTCCTTCATGAGTTCATCGACAGTGATTGTCCTTCCTACGAGCTTCAAAGCACTCGTTGGACAGAACTCCGCACACACACCGCATACGTCGCATTTTTCCCGGTCTATGTGCTGAACCTCGTTCTCGTCGAAGGTGATGGCTCTGAGGGGACAGACGTTAACGCAAGTGTGGCAGTGGATGCATTTGTACTCAAGGTACATCAGCTGGGGCCTCGGTGATATCCCCTCGGGGTTATGGCACCACCAGCACCTCAATGGGCAGCCCTTCATGAAAACCGTCGTCCTGATTCCAGGGCCATCGTGGATTGCATAACGCTTTATGTCGAATATAATCCCCTTTACCAATTTGAACACCCCTAATGAGCTGTTACACTCAAAAAGTTAAAGGATCAAAGGAGCTCCTGCTCGGTTCTCTGAACTATCTCCTCCTGCAGCCCCTCCGGAAGGTTGACGAAGTAATCACTGTAGCCCGCCACCCTCACCATCAAATCCTGGAAGTCCTGAGGCTTCCTCTGGGCCTCCCTGAGGAGCTCAGCACTCACAACGTTGAACTGCACATGGTGGCCACCAAGCCTAAAGAACGTCCTTATCAGCTGCGCCAGCTTCTTGATGTTCTCCTCACTGTCAAAGATGTCGGGCGTCAGCTTCTGGTTGAGCAACGCTCCCCCTGTCTTGTCCCAGTCGCACTTGGCAACGCTCCTGAACACTGCAGCTATACCCTTCCTGTCCATCCCCTGGACCGGTGAGACTCCCTCTGAAACCGGGAACCCCGCCTCCCTGCCATCGGGCGTTGCTCCCGTGACCTTCCCAAAGTAAACGTGAACAGTCGTCGGGAGGAAGTAAGCCCTCTTTGATGCTTTCCTAACCGGAGAAGGTGGATAGCTCTCGATGAGGTCAACAACCTCATCCACGACTCTCTTGGCTATCTCGTCGACGTAGTCATCGTCGTTTCCAAAC
Organism: Thermococcus kodakarensis KOD1; assembly: GCF_000009965.1. NCBI lineage: Archaea > Methanobacteriati > Methanobacteriota > Thermococci > Thermococcales > Thermococcaceae > Thermococcus > Thermococcus kodakarensis. Next base: position 242,464 of record NC_006624.1, on the reverse strand, counting down.
TTGGGAGTTTTATCGGGGTTGCGGAGTATTTCCCTCATAATCTCATAGCCCTTCCAGTTGTTCTTCAGCGCCTTGAGAAGCGCGTCCATTGTGAAAGTCTTCTTGTCAAATACGTGGTACTTTATTGCAGCGAGGCTGTCCGCGATAGTTCCCAGACCAACAACCTGGATGTACTGGGTGTTGTACCTCGCTCCCCCACAGTTGTAGTCCTTAGCCTTCTCAACGCAGTCCTCTATCCACAGAGATAGGAACGGGACCGGAAGGTACTTGGCATAGAGGGCCTCTATTATGTCGTTGCCCTTCATCTTTATGTCGAGGAAGTGCTTGACCTGCTTCATGAAGGCCTCCCAGAGCTCCTCAAAGCTCTTGAAGTCCCTCGGGTCGCCGGTTTCAAGGCCAATCTTCTTGCCAGTTCTTGGATCAACGCCGTTGTTGAGGGTTATCTCGAGGATTTTTGGCAGGTTGAAGTAGCCGGTGAGTATGTAGGCTTCCTTCCCGAAGGCTCCGCTCTCCACGCAGCCGCTCACTCCCGAAGTTCTCGCATCCTCAAGGCTCTTACCCTGCCTGAGCATCTTCACTATGACGCCGTCGAAGTTGAAGAACGGCGGCTCGCCGAATCCCGGCCCAACCACCTTCAGGGCTTCAATGAGGAGGCAGTCAGGGTTCTTCTCGCTCACCAGCACGGCAGTGTTTGGCTGCAAAGTCCTCATCTCGCCGAGGACTTCAAGAATCAGATAGGAGAGCTCATTAACTCCATCGGAGCCGTCCTCCTTCAGTCCGCCAACGTTGAGCTTTGAGAAGTCGTTGTATGTGAAGCTCTCCTCCGCAGTCACCCCAACCTTCGGAACGGCAGGCTGGTTGTTGAACTTGAGCCAGAAGCACTGGAGGAGCTCTTTCGCTTTCTCCCTCGTAAGCCTTCCCTCCTCTATGTCCTTCTTGTAGAAGGGGTAGAGGTGCTGGTCTATCCTGCCGGGGTTGAATGAGTCCCACGGGTTGGTCTCATAGGTGACTCCCACGTGTATGAACCAGTAGTGCTGTAAGGCCTCCCAGAAGGTTCTGGGGGGATGAGCGGGCACCCACCTGCATATCTCGGCCATCTGCTTCAGCTCTTCTTTTCTCTTGGGGTCGGTCTCCTCCTCCGCCATTTTCTCCAGCTTTTCAGCGTATCTCCGGGCGTAGATTAAAATCGCATCTGCAACGATGTCCATTGCCTTAAGCTCTTCCATCTTCTCGTAATACTCAGGGTCGCTCGGGTCGAGTTCCTCCATCTTCCTCCTGATCTCCTCTTTGATGTCGAGAACGCCCATCTTGAAAATTCTCTCGCCACCCGCAGTGTGTCCCGGAGCCCTCTGCTCCATGAACTCCGTCCAGACGCCGGCTTCGTAAGCATCAATCCACTCCTGGGGCAGGTTCTCGAAAATTATATCCCTCATCGCCCTTCCTTTCCAGAAGGGGATTATCTCCCTCTCGTAGAGTTCTTTAGTCTCCTCATCAACCCTGTATGGCATGTTCTCCCTTGAGTTCAAAATTTCAAGGTCCTCTATGCTGTGAACGGTGATTTCAGGATAAGTTGGAACCTCTTTAACGCCAGTGCCCCTAATCCCGACGATGAGCTGCCCGTCTTCAACAGGTAGGCTACAGTGCTCGAGGAGGTACTTGAAGGCAAGCGCCCTCTGAACTGGGATCGATTTTCCCTTCGCCAGGTCGCTCTTGTAGAACTCGGTTATCAGCCTCGCCCTCTCAGAAGAGATTCTCACCTCAGTGTTCACGCTTTCTTCTCTGAGTTTAGCGACCCTCTCGTTTATGGGCCTTATGGAGGAGCGCCTCCTCTCGAGCTCCTTCTCTATTTTGCCATGGCTGTTTGTACAACATGTCTCAATAGCCTCACTCATTAACAACACCTCGAACAAAACTGATGCTCAGTGTTAATAAAAGTAGTGATTCACCTGAAGTGGTACTTTAGTGCACAAAGATGTAAGCAATGTTTATAAGGAGGGGCAAAGTTTTATAGCCATAAAATATGGGTGATGGGAGATGCTAGTCTACTTCATCGGCACCGGCGGTAGCGAGGGAATTCCTGCCCATCTCTGCACCTGCTCCTCCTGCAACGAAGCTCGAAAGTTCGGCTTCGCCCAGAGAAGGCCCTCAACGCTCGCCGTAGTCACTGAAAATCGAAAAACAGTTCTCTTCGACGTTGGGACGGACATAAGAGACTTCCTCAACGTCCCCCTTGAGGCTATTTTCCTGACCCACTGGCACCACGATCACATCTACGGCCTCTACAAGCTCCGCTGGATGGCGATGGAGACCGAACTCTACGCGCCTGAGGGGCAGGCCGACGCGCTGATTCTCAACGAGCCAAAGAACCTGAAACCAAAGACTCTGAAGCCCATGGACAGGATAAAAATCGACACTCTAAAAATCACCGCCTTGAAGCTCAACCACCAGGTAGAAACCCTCGGTTACCTAATAGAAGAGGACGGAAAGAGTTTTGCCCTGCTCTATGATACTAAAGGCCTTCCGGAAGAGACCTGGCAGGTTTTGAGGAAGAAAGCCCCCTTGAGGGGAGTAGTTGTGGACGCCACCTATCCGCCGGGCTTTAATGACCCCTACCACAACAACGTGGATGAAGCAGCAGAAATAGGCCTTCAGCTGGCGGAGAGAACCGTTCTGAGCCACATCTCCCATAAGAACCTGCCTTTCCTTGAGCTCGTTGAATATGTGAGAAAAAGGTGGGGGAACAAGGTTCTGGTAGCGTACGACGGGATGGTGTTCTACGTCTGAGAGCGGAGGTTTTTGAAATCTCCAAGATCCCAGGTTGGATATCCCTCTTTCCTTAGTTCCTCCTTTCCAGCTACCTTCCTGGCGATAAGCCCGTAGTCCGTCTCCCAGCCGTCCAGACCCACCAGTGTTGACTTTCTCACAAGGTCTTTCAGAATTCCCTTCGCTTCCCTTTCCCCAGTTCCTTCCACTTCACCTCGATGAAAAGCGCCTTCTTCTCCCTTTCGTTGAGGGCAACGAGGTCAACCTCCTCTTTCTTGTGCCACCAGCGGCCGATTTTGGTGAATCTGAACGGGAGCCCGTTGGTTTTGTTCAGCTCGAGCAAAAACTGCCTTGATATCTCTTCAAAGGCCTTCCCAACGTAGGTGTTGAAAGCCTCCCAGTCCATTTCAAAAGTTCCAATCTCTACCCTTCCCCTGTTTGGTTTTACAAAGCGGAACCAGAACTCAAAGAAGCGGTCTTTGAGGTAGTAGCGCGCTTTTCTGCTCCTCTCGCTCTCAGTTACTGGAACTTCCCGCCTCACAAGGTCAAGAGAAATGAGAGTCCTCAGGTACTTGGGCATGTCCTTTGCTTCTATCCCAGCCCAATGGGCGATCTCGCTCAACCTGTGCTTCCCGCTCGCCATTGCTTCAAGGATTATGTAGTAGCGGTGTACTTCCCTAAGCTCCTCCCGGAGAATGAATTCAGGCTCTTCATACAAGATGGAAGTCGACGAAAACGCAGTCTCTAAAAGCTCCCTCCCAAAGTCATCGCCTCGGAAGAGTCTGAAGTACATTGGAACGCCGCCTGTGACGGAGTAAATCTTAACAACTGTCTCAACGGGCTTATCCCTGAAGTATTCTGCCACGTGGAAGAAGCCGAGGGGTTTCAGCTTTAGCTGGGCCGTTCTTCTCCCGTAGAGCGGATTGGTGTACCCCATCAGACCCTCCATCAGACCCAGGAGGGAGCCGCCCAGTATCAGAAAGAACCTGTCATCGAGTTTCTCATCTATTATCGCTTGAAAAACGGCAGGAGTGTTTTTGTCTGCCAGTAGCAGGTATGAAAACTCGTCTATGACGACCACCAGCCTTCGGGGCGCCTTCAGCTTTATCAACTCAAAGGCCCTTCTGAAGCCCCCCACCTCAACATCGGGGAGACCGAGCATCTCGGCAGCCTCTCTGTAGAATCGCATCGCGTTAGTTTCGAGCCCTCCCCTGTCCGCTAAAAAATAGACTGCCTTCTTCCCGGCAATAAACCGCTTTATCAGTTAGGTCTTTCCAACGCGCATGCGCCCGTAAATTATCAGCACTTCTTTTTTGCCGGAGCGAGGGAGTCTCTCCAGAAAAGCCAGCTCTTCCCTGCGGTTGACAAACATTATCCTCATCAGGATAATCTTTGTTGGCATAAAATTTAAAGGTTTTAAGAGCCCTCACACTACCCCGCAAAGCTTTTTTGCAGAACACTTAAGATGGTATGGTGATCAAATGCGCGTCCTCGAGCTGGCTAAAAATAGAAAAACCGTAAGAAAGTTCCTACCCGATAAACCGCCAAAGGAAGACATCCTCAAGGCCATAGAAGCTGCCAAGGAAGCCCCTTCGGGAATGAACGCCCAGCCCTGGAAGTTCGTAATCATAGACGACCACTGGCTGAAGGCTAAAATCCGCGAGGTCTGTGAGGAGGTAGAGAAGAAGTTCCACGAGAAAGTCTCCGGTGAGCTGGGAGAGTGGCTAAAAGAGAAAGGGTTTACTCCCGAAAAACCTTTCCTGAGCGAGGCACCGTATCTGATACTCGTCTTCGGACACACTAAAGCTCCCTACTGGCTCCAGTCGACGTGGACAGCCATTGGATACCTCCTTTTAGCGCTTGAGGAGCTCGGCCTGGGAACGGTGACTTATACACCACCGAACCCCAAGCCGGTGGAGGAGCTTCTAAATGTCCCAAAGGACTACAAGCTCCAGACTATACTCCCGGTAGGTTATCCCGCCGATCCAAAGCCAAAGTACGAGAGGAAAAAGCTGGAAGATGTAGTGAGCTTCAACGGGTTCTGAGTCTTTCTCTTTTCTCCTTGATATTTGTAAAGTTAGCAATTTGCACAATGCCAACATTTCTGAATTTTGCCGAAATTTAATCGACTAAAACAAGTTTTTAGAGAAAAATTTTTCTATTTTTTCGATTTTTGAAAAATTTGTTCGACAAAACTTCAAAATTGCCGAAAGATTTATATACCCTCCCTCACACGGCTGAGTGGGTGATGCATATTAAGCGGTGGAATAATGGTGCTGGATTCAACGCTCAGGGAAGGGGAGCAGACACCCGGGGTAAACTTCAGCCCGGAGGACAGGCTTAGAATAGGAATCGCCCTCGATGAGGTCGGAGTCGATTTTATAGAGGCCGGCCATCCGGCAGTAAGCGGGGAGATCCTTGAGGGGATACGCCTTCTCGCTTCCCATGGCCTCAACGCGAACATTCTGGCGCACTCAAGGGCCCTGAGGAGCGATATCGACCTCGTTCTGAAGGCCGAAGCAGAATGGATAGGTATCTTCATGTGCCTCTCTCAGAGGTGCCTGGAAAGGAGGTTCAGGACGGATCTCAGCGGAGCCCTCACCAGGGTCGAGGATGCTATTCTATACGCCAAGGACCACGGGCTGAAGATCCGCTTCACACCGGAGGACACCACGAGGACGGAGTGGAAGAACCTCACAGCAGCTCTGAACCTCGCCAGGGAGCTCAAGGTCGACAGGGTGAGCATAGCGGACACAACCGGAGCCGCTCATCCCCTCGAGTTCTACGACCTCGTCAAGCGCGTCGTCGAGTTCGGGATTCCCGTAAATGTGCACTGCCACAACGACCTGGGATTGGCCCTGGCAAACGCGATAATGGGAATCGAGGCCGGGGCTACGCTGGTGGATGCCACCGTTAACGGAATTGGGGAGAGGGCAGGGATAGTCGACCTGTCCCATCTTCTGGCGGCGCTCTACTACCACTACGGGGTCAAAAAGTACAGGCTGGAGAAGCTCTACTCGCTGAGCAGACTCGTGAGCGAGATAACCGGCCTTCAGGTCCAGGTCAACTACCCCATAGTCGGCCAGAACGCCTTCACACACAAGGCCGGCCTGCACGTTTCGGCGGTCGTCAGGGATCCGTCTTTCTACGAGTTCCTTCCGGCTGAAACATTCGGCAGGGAGAGGACCATCTACGTCGACCGCTTCGCAGGCAGGGAGACGATACGCTTCCATCTATCCAGATTCGGAATCCACGACGAGGAGATAATCGAAGAGCTCCTCAGGAGGGTAAAGGCCTCAAGGAGGCCCTTCACACCCGAGATGCTGGCCGAAGAAGCGAGGAGGATGATGACATGACGCTCGTTGAGGAACTTCTCGGAGCCAAAACCGGTGAGGTCGTCGTCAGGGAAGTTGACCTCGTTTACGCGCACGACGGCACGATGCCCCTCATAATAGAGGCCTTCAGGAGGAACTTCACAAGGGTTGTGCCGAGAACGTACGTTTTCTTCGACCACGTATTTCCAGCCCCAACGGTCAAGATAGCCAACCTCCAGAAGGAAATCCTGGAGTTCGCGGGGGAGCAGGGGATTCCGGTGATTCAAGGTCAGGGGATATCGCACCAGCTTGCCGTCGAGATGGGCCTGGCAGATAACGCCAGGATAGTTGTGGGCGCCGACAGCCACACGCCCACATTGGGGGCCCTTGGGGTTTTCGCCGTTGGGATAGGGGCCACGGATACAGCCGTCGTCATGGGGCTCGGAAAAACCTGGTTCCGCGTTCCCGAGAGCGTTTCGGTGGTCTTCGAGGGAAGGCCCGGAAAAAACGTCATGGCGGCCGATGCGATGATACACATCATCACCGCTTTGAGGGACTTCGAGATGAACTACAAAGCTATCGAGTTCTTCAACGTCCCCTTCAGCTTTGACGAGAGACTAACTCTCACCAACTTCAGCGTCGAGGCCAACGCCAAGACCGGAATCATCGGGGAGGAGTACAGCGGGGACGGCTACGTCCTGGAGCTCGGGATTGACCTCTCATCCCTCCCGCCGATGGTGGCGAAACCACACCATCCCTCGAACGGCGTTCCCGTTGAAGAGGTCGAGGGGACGAAGATAGACCAGGTTTTCATCGGCTCGTGCACCAACGGCCGCTTCGAGCAGATTGAGAGGGCAGCAGAGATACTCGCCGGGGAGGAAGTCGCGGTCAGGACGATAATAGGGCCAGCATCGGCCAACGTCTACCGCAGGATGATCGAGACAGGCATTGCAAAGGTTCTGATAGATGCTGGGGCGGTCATACTCCCACCGGGCTGCGGCCCGTGCCTCGGAAGGCACATGGGTGTTGCAGGTGATGGCGACGTTATTCTGAGCACTACAAACAGGAACTTCAGGGGAAGGATGGGCTCGCCCAACTCCGAGATCTATCTTGCCAGTCCGGTAACCGCTGCCCTCAGCGCCCTCTATGGAGAGATAACAACCCCGGAGGGAGGGGCATGATAACGAGGGGAAGAGTGTGGCGCTTCGGGGACAACGTTTCGACCGACACGATAACCCCCGGGAGGTACAACCTCACGAAGGATCCGGAGGAGCTGGCAAGGATAGCCTTCATAGAGGCCCGCCCCGAGTTTTCAAGGGAGGTAAAGCCGGGGGACGTTGTTGTAGGCGGGAGGAACTTCGGGATAGGCTCCTCCAGGGAATCCGCTGCCCTCTCGCTCAAAGCGGCGGGAGTTGCGGGGGTTATAGCGGAGTCATTCGGAAGGATATTCTACCGCAACGCCGTGAACCTCGGCCTCCCCCTGCTCGTCGGCGACACGAGCGGGCTCAGGGACGGAGAGGTAGTCGAGGTGAACTGGCGGACCGGTGAGGTGAGAACCGAGAACGGAGTTTTCCACTTCAAACCGCTCGACGGCTTCCTGCTCAGGATCGTCGAGGAGGGAGGAATACTGAGCTTCATAGCGAGGAGGGGTGACCTGTGTATAGAGTAGCCGTGATCCCCGGCGATGGAATAGGGCCAGAGGTCATAGATGGTGCGGTGAGGGTCTTGAAAGCCGTAACGGGCAGGGTAAGGTTCGAGTACTACGAGGGCGGCGTGGATGTTTTCCAGGAGTGCGGGAGCCCAATCAGGGAGGAGGACCTTGAGGAGATAAGGAGGAGCGACGCGGTTCTATTTGGAGCTACCACGACTCCCTTCGACCTTCCTGGATACAGGAGTTTAATACTCACCCTCAGGAAGGAGCTCGGCCTCTACGCCAACCTGAGAATAATCCCCGACCTTAGAACGGGAAGGGAAATCGTCATAGTCAGGGAGAACAGCGAGGGCCTCTACTTCGGAATAGGCGCGGTTGTGAACGGGAGAGCTGTAGACGTCAGGCTCATCACGAGGGAAGGTGCCGAAAGAATAGCCCGCTTTGCCGTGGAGCAGGCCAAGGCCAGGGGGAGCTTCATAACCTTCGTCCACAAGGCCAACGTCCTCACAGGCGACAAGTTCTTCAGGAGGATAGTCAGGGAAGTGGCGGGGGAGGAGGGCGTTGAAGTCAGGGATGCCATAATCGACTCCTTCACTATAAAGCTCGTCAGGAACCCCTGGGAGCACGGAGTAATTCTCAGCGAGAACCTCTTTGGCGACATACTGAGCGACCTCGCCACAGTTCACGCGGGCAGTATAGGTATCGTTCCCAGCGGGAACTATGGGGACGGAATAGCGCTCTTCGAGCCGGTCCACGGTTCTGCCCCCGACATAGCTGGAAAGGGGATAGCCAACCCCATAGGGGCCATACTGAGCGGTGCGATGCTCCTCGACTACCTCGGACTTGACGGCTCGCTCATCAGGGCGGCTGTGAGGGGCTACGTTGTGAACGGAGAGCTAACGCCGGACATGGGCGGAAGGGCGAGGACTGAGGACGTCGTCAGGGGAATAATCGGCGAGATAGAGGACCTTCTGTCTATGGATGAGGTCTGGCGGGATGAGATCAGGCTGAGCAGACTGGAGAGCGACATAAGCCGAATGGCGGGGTGAGTGTTGCATCCGTAACTTGAGCTTTAAAGCGGATTTCATTTGTTACGAAGCCTTTAAGTTCCCGATATGCGGCGAAGAATGGAGGTGGGGAAGAATGGTGGAATGCCCTGTATGCGGAAGTGAAATAGAGATCGGAGAGGTCGAACTGCACCAGATAGTCGAATGCCCGGTTTGCGGAGCGGAGCTTGAGGTTGTGAGCCTCGAGCCCCTAACATTAGAGGAGCTCCCCGAGGTCGAGGAGGACTGGGGGGAGTAACCCCTTCAATTTTTTTGGTGGTGGTGATGAGGATAGGGATCACCTACACGGTTCTCAGAAGGGAGGAAATGGCCATAAAGGAGAGGGCCGGCGAGTTTGGGGAAGTGGTTATGCTCCACGAGGACGACCTGCTCTTCCCCGGGAACTACGACCTCGACGTCGTCATAATAAGGAACGTAAGCCACTTCAAGGCCCTCTACACAGCCAGGCTCTTCGAGAGCGAGGGGATTCCGACAGTTAACTCCTCCAGGCTCATCTTCGAGGCAGGTGATAAACTGTTCGCCACTCTGAGGCTGGCCGGGAAGGTTCCCGTTCCCGAGTGGAAGGCCGCTTTGAGCGAGGGAGGAGCCCTGAGAGTTCCGGATTCCCTCGGCTATCCGCTCGTTTCAAAGCCGGTTTTTGGAAGCTGGGGAAGGCTCCTCGCGAAGGTGAACGACAGGGACTCGCTGGAGGCCGTCCTGGAGCACAGGAAGTGGATGAAGAACCCTCTCTACGGAATCCACTACTTCCAGGAGTTCGTGGAGAAGCCCGGAAGGGACATAAGGAGCTACGTCATAGGAGGGGAGTTCGTCGGGGCGATTTATCGCTATTCCAACCACTGGATAACGAACACAGCGAGGGGCGGCAAAGCGGAGCCCTGCAGCGATCCCGAGGTCGAGGAGCTCTCGGTTAAGGCCTGGGAGGCCTTCGGCGAGGGAGCTTTGGCTATAGACATCTTCGAGAGCGAAAAAGGTCTCCTTGTGAACGAGGTCAACCCCAACATGGAGTTCAAGAACGCCGCCAGGGTCACCGGCGCTGACATGGCCGGAAAGCTGGTGGAATACGCTGTGGAGGTGGCTAAGACATGATAAAGGCCGCGGTTGTCGGTGCCAGCGGCTACATTGGTGGGGAACTAGTCAGGCTTTTGGCCATGCACCCCGAGGTCGAGATCACGGCTATAACATCGAGGCGCTTCGCCGGCCAGAAGGTACACAAGGTTCATCCCAACCTCAGGGGACTCGACTTACGCTTCACCAACACCAAGGAGTTCGATGCCGACGTTATCTTCTTAGCGGTCCCCCACGGGACCTCGATGGAGATAATAGACGACTACCTCGGGAGCGCGAAGATCATAGACATGAGCGCGGACTTCAGGCTGAGGGAAGATCTATACAGGGAGTACTACGGCGAGCACAAGAGGCCGGAGCTCATAGAAGAGTTCGTCTACGGTCTCCCCGAGCTCCACAGGAAGGAGATAAGGAAGGCCGAGCTGGTCGCAAACCCAGGCTGCAACGCGACCGCCACGATCCTCGCGCTCTACCCCTTCAGGGAGCTCACGGATGAGGCGATAGTCGATCTCAAGGTTAGCTCGTCTGCGGGGGGAAGGAGGGAGAACGTGGCGAGCATACATCCGGAGAGGAGCCACGTCGTCAGGGTATACAAGCCCTACCACCACAGGCACGAGGGCGAGGTGATCCAGGAGACCGGGGTTAAGGCGGCCTTCACCGTCCACTCCGTTGACATCATCAGGGGACTTCTTGCCACCATCTACTTCCGCTTCGAGGGGAGCACGAGGGAGCTCTTGAGGAAGCTTTTGGTGTACAAGGATGAACCCTTCGTGAGGCTCGTTACCGACAAAGGCGGCCTCCAGCGCTTTCCGGATCCGAAGTACGTGATAGGGAGCAACTTCGCGGACATAGGCTTTGCCCACGACGAGGAGAACTCCAGGGCGATAGTCCTCTCGGCCATAGACAACCTCATCAAAGGTGGTTCCGGGCAGGCGGTTCAGAACATGAACCTCATGTTCGGACTCGACGAGAGGACCGGTCTGAACTACTACCCGGTCTACCCCGTGTGAGGTGGTACCATGAGGATCGTTAAGATAGGTGGGGCCGCACTGGTGAGGTTTGAGGAGGTCTGGGCAAGCGACGGCCTCTCAAGCTCGCTGAGGAGCCCTGACACGGTCGTTGTGCACGGTGGCTCGAGGCACGTCGACGAGCTCTCAAGGAAGCTCGGGGTGAAGATCAAAAGGCTCACCAGCCCCTCCGGAGTGACCTTCAGGAGGACAACTAAGGAAGTCCTCGACGTTTATCTGGCAGCTATGATGAGGGCGAACAGGGAGCTCGTGGAGTTCCTTCAGGTCAGGGGAATAAACGCGGTGGGCGTTATGGGAATTGAGCACGAGCTGGTGATTGGGAGGAGGAAGAAGCTCGTAAAGGCAGTAATCAACGGAAAAACGGTTGCAATAAGAGACGACTACTCGGGAACCGTGGAGAGGATAAACGTTGGGGCTTTGATGGAGCTCAGGAAGCTCGGGCTGCCAGTTATAGCCTCGGTGGCCTACGATCCCGTTGAGAACGTCCCACTGAACGTCGACGGGGATAAAGTGGCCTACCACATGGCCCTGGCCACCAAGGCGAGGGAGCTCGTCTTCGTCTCAGATTCGGCCTTTATGGCGGATGGGAGCGTCGTAGAAAGGGTGAACCTGAACGAGCTCCCAGAGCTCCTCGGATACGCTAAAGGGGGGATGAGGAAGAAGCTCATGATGGCCGCAAAGGCAGTTGAGAGCGGCGTTGAAAGGGTGGTCATCCAGGGCCTCAACGGAAGGACGGTGATAACTTGAGGGAGATGCCGCTCTACAGGAAGAGGCTCAGGCTCGTAAGGGGCGAAGGTGTCTACGTCTGGGACGAGAAGGGAAGACGCTACCTGGATCTCATAGCCGGAATAGGCGTGAACGTCCTTGGCCATGCCCACCCGGAGTGGGTACTCGATATGAGCCGCCAGCTGGAGAAGATAGTCGTTGCTGGTCCAATGTTCGAGCACGACGAGAGGGAGGAGATGCTCGAGGAGCTCTCCCACTGGGTAGACTACGAGTACGTCTACATGGGCAACTCGGGAACCGAAGCCGTTGAAGCCGCCATAAAGTTCGCCCGCCTCGCAACTGGGCGTTCGGAGATAGTGGCCATGACCAACGCCTTCCACGGAAGAACACTCGGTTCCCTCAGCGCCACCTGGAAGAAGAAGTACCGCGAGGGCTTTGGACCCCTCGTCCCCGGATTCAAGCATATACCCTTCAACAACGTCGAAGCTGCTAAGGAGGCCATAACAAAGGAAACTGCCGCTGTTATCTTCGAGCCCATCCAGGGAGAGGGCGGCATCGTTCCGGCAGATGAGGAGTTCGTTAAAACCCTCAGGGACCTCACGGAGGATGTGGGGGCCCTTTTGATAGCGGATGAAGTCCAGAGCGGCCTCAGAACGGGGAAGTTCCTTGCAATAGAGCACTACGGGGTGAGGCCGGACATAGTGACGATGGGAAAGGGAATAGGCAACGGCTTCCCCGTGAGCCTTACTCTAACCGACCTGGAGATACCGAGGGGAAAGCACGGCTCCACCTTTGGAGGCAACCCGCTCGCCTGCAGGGCCGTGGCGACAACGCTGAGGATACTAAGGAGAGACAGGCTCGTTGAGAAGGCCGGTGAAAAGTTCATGGAGTTCTCGGGCGAAAGGGTGGTCAAGACCAGGGGAAGGGGGCTCATGATCGGGATAGTCCTCAGAAGGCCCGCGGGGAACTACGTTAAGGCCCTCCAGGAGAGGGGAATCCTCGTCAACACGGCAGGAAACAGGGTGATAAGACTCCTCCCGCCGCTGATAATCGAGGGGGACACGCTGGAGGAAGCAAGGAAAGAGATAGAGGGTGTTCTGAATGATATCCTCTGAGGAGAAGGTTGAATTCCTGAGGAAGCTCGTGGAGATTTACTCCCCCACCGGAAGGGAGAGTGAGGCAGTAAAGTTCATCGTCGAGTCCTTTGAGAGCTTTGGGGTTGATGCTTACGTCGATGAGGTGGGAAACGCGATAGCGATAAGGGAAGGGAAGGGTCCGAGGATACTACTCGCCGGCCACGTCGATACCGTCCCGGGGATAATCCCGGTCAGGATAGAGGACGGGGTCCTCTGGGGCAGGGGGAGCGTCGATGCCAAGGGCCCGCTTGCGACTTTCTTCTTCGCCACGCTGGAGAGCAACGCAAACATAATCTTCGCCGGTTTGGTAGACGAGGAGGGCTTTTCCAAGGGCGCCAAGAACCTCGACGTTCCCAGACCTGACTACATCATCATCGGCGAGCCGAGCGGCGTCGACGGCGTCACGATAGGATACAAGGGCAGTTTGACTGCAAAATTCGTTGAGAGCGTCGAGAAAGTTCACGGGAGTTTAGGGGTTGACGCCGCTGAGAGGCTGATAAACAGATGGCTCGAGATAAAGTCCTCCTTTGGAGAGGGCTTCGACGCCTTGAGCGGCAGGATAGTGGAGCTCCACGCCTACGAGAGGGACTTCGACTTCTACGGCGAGATGGTGATAAACCTCCGCACTCCCCCAGGCTACAATCCGCCCAAGGGTTGGGAGATCCTCGACTTCGTTCCCGCCTACCAGGTCGACAGGAGGAGTCCACTCGTCAGGGCCTTCGTCAGGGGCATAAGGAGGAACGGCATGAGGCCGAGACTGAAGAAGAAGACCGGAACAGCCGACATGAACATCCTGGGCCCGAGGTTCGGCGTTGATGCCGTCGCCTACGGTCCGGGCGATTCCAGGCTGGACCACACACCCCACGAGCGCATCAGCCTCAGCGAATACCTCCTGGCAATAGACGTTCTGGTGGACGTCATCGAGGAACTCAAAGGAGCCAAGGAAAGGGCCGCTGAAGAAAGCGGGGAGAGGGAAGCGGGAAAGGCCCTCTCAGGGTAAAGTTCTCGTTGAGAGGATCCTGGACTTCTTAGTTGCAGCATCTATGGCCTTCATTATCGCCGTTCTTATCTTTCCCTCCTCAAGCTCGAAGATGCCGTCTATCGTAGTCCCTCCCGGGGTCGTCACCATGTCCCTTATCTCAGCTGGATGGCCCTCGTAGTTCAGCAGGAGCTTTGCAGTGCCGAGGAGGGTCTGGAGGGCGGCTATTTTTGCCACCTCCCTCAGAAGACCGACTCTCAAACCGCCGTAGATCATCGACTCAACGAACACCGAAACGTAGGCCGGCCCGGAGCCGCTGAGCCCGGTTATCGCGTCCATGTGCTCCTCATCGACGAGAAGACACTCGCCGAAGGCCCTGAGAAGGGATTCGACCTTCTCCCTCTCATCGGGCTCAAGATCGATCGTGGCGTAGCCTGTAAAGGCCTCCCCCACGAGTATGGCTATGTTGGGCATCGCCCTAACTACCTTTACCCCGGGGCAAGCCCCTTTAGGGCCTTTATTGGAACTTCAGCGGCCAAAGATACGAGTATCTTGCCGTTAAGTGCCTCTCTTATCTCTCCTAGCACCTTCGCTACCTTGTTGGGCTTCACCGCCAGAAAAACAACCTCGGCCCAATCCGCTGCCTCCAGGTTGTTCCTGATGACCTTAACCCCGTATTCCCCAAGCCATTTTGCCTTCTCAACGTTCCTCCTCGTGGCGATAACTTCGTGGCCCTTCTCGGCGAGGGCCCTCGCGACAGCCCCACCGATCATCCCAGCTCCAATCACCGCTATCCGCATTTAACCACCGCGTGTCGATTTTTGAACCGTATGATAACATTTTTGGACGCCTGTTTGTCAAATCGACAAAAATACGCCAGTTTTCACACTGATTTTTAACAGATTGATGAGATGGACGTCCTTTTTTGGGAATTGGACAGGCAAACCTGGCGAATAGTTTAAATAGGGTTGCTGATTCATCCGTCTCCGGTGATCGGTGATGTCCCGCCAATTTATGAAGTCTTCAAACCAGGTGATGTCCCGCCAATGGGTGATGCCCCGCCAATATTAGTAACCCCCGGCGGGGAAGAGGTAATCAGGAAGCTCGTTCTGAGGGCTTTGAACGAGAACCAGAGACTGATACTGAGGAGCATAAGCGGCAGACACCGCTCCCTGAATTCTCTCCTTGAGGAGCTCAGCAGAAAGGAAAGAAAAGCCCTCTCGACGCTGAAGCTGAACGCCAGAATTCTGAAGGAACTCGGGCTCATAGACTACGGCACTAAGGAAAACCCCAGGCCCGTTAGGCTTACCGAGCACGGGAGAATGATTCTCAGCCTTCTGGAGGTGGACGGCCATGAGTGAGGCCCTCGATCCGAGGACAAAGCTCCAGAGCATGCTCCAGCCCGTCAACAACTTCCACCTCGAGTCCTCGGAGACCTGCCTCGAAATTCTCTCAGCAGTGCTCGAGGAGAAGGGAGAGAAAGACGTCGTAATACTCAGCAAAGGCCACTCGGCTCCAGCTTTCTACGTGATGCTCCACGAAATGGGTCTTCTCAGCGACGAGGAGCTCTACAGCTTCGCGGACATAGACGGCCTCCCGAGCCACGTAATCAGGGGGCTGCCCTTCATAGAGGTCTCCAGCGGTTCCCTCGGCCAGGGACTCTCGGTGGCCAACGGTATAGCGATGGCCAAGCGTATGGACGGGGAAGAGGGATACGTTTACGTCATTCTCGGCGACGGCGAGCTGGACGAGGGCCAGGTCTGGGAAGCTGCTATGACAGCATCGCACCACAGGCTCGATAGAGTGATAGCGATAGTCGACAGGAACTACTTCCAGCTCACGGGAGGAACAGAGGAGATACTGAGCAAGGAACCGCTGGCGGACAAGTGGAGGGCCTTCGGCTGGGAGGTTATGGGGGTTCCCAACAGGAAGGAGGAGCTCAAGAAGGCCCTCGAAACGGCCAAAAAACTCGGGGGAAGGCCGAAGGTCATCATAGCGAGGTGGGAAGTGTGATAGAAAGCTTCAGGGAAGCCTTTGGGAGGGCTTTGGTTGAGCTAGGGGAGGAGAACCCGAACATCGTTGTCCTAGATGCGGACGTCAAGAGCTCGACGAAAACGGCCTACTTCGAGAGGGCCTTTCCCGAGAGGTTCATCCAGGTGGGTATAAGCGAGCAGGACATGGTCTCGATGGCTGGGGGTCTGGCCATAGGGGGCAAAATCCCAGTTGTTTCGGCCTTTGCGGCTTTCCTGATGCGGGCCTGGGAGCAGATAAGGAACACGATAGCCAGGGACAACCTCAACGTCAAGCTCATTCCAACGCACTCTGGCTTTTCAGACCACATGGACGGCTCATCACACCAGTGCCTTGAGGACATAGCCCTCATGCGCGTCCTCCCGAACATGACGGTAGTTGTTCCGGCGGACGCCCCCTCAGTTCCCGTCCTCCTCAAACAGGTCATCGAGCTCGAGGGGCCCGTCTACATGCGCCTCGGCAGGGACCACGCTCCAAGGGTCTATGATAGTCCAAAGCTGAAGCTGGGAAAGGCAAGTGTCCTCAGAAAGGGAAGCGACGTTCTCCTTGTGGCCGCTGGCGTTATGGTGTCGGTGGCCCTCGAAACGGCGAGGAAGCTTGAGGAGAGGGGAATAAGCGCTGGAGTCGTTGACATGCACACGATAAAGCCCCTCGACGAGGAAACGCTGCTGAGATTGGCCGCTAAGGTAGACCTGGTCGTTACCCTTGAGGAGCACAGCATTCACGGCGGCCTCGGGGGAGCGGTAGCGGAGGTTCTCTCGGAAAAGATGCCGAAGAGGCTCATCAGGATCGGGACGACGGAGTTCGGCAGGTCGAGCAGGGACTACTTCTCACTCCTGGAGCGCTATGGTCTGACTGCGGAAAGCGTCGTGAAGAAGGTTGAGGTGATGCTGACATGAGGTTCAAATTCGAGAAGGGCTCCAAGCCGAAAACTGTCGTTAAGGTCGGAGGGGTTAAAATCGGCGACGGATTCACGGTAATAGCAGGTCCCTGCGCGGTGGAGAGCCAGGAGCAAATAATGAAGGTTGCAGAGTTCCTGGCCGAGATGGGCGTTAAAGTGCTCCGCGGAGGGGCTTTCAAGCCGAGGACGAGTCCATACTCCTTCCAGGGGCACGGGGAAGAGGCCCTGAAGTGGATGAGGAGAGCAGCCGATGAATACGGCCTCGTAACCGTTACGGAAGTTATGGACGTTTCGCAGGTGGAGCTGGTTGCGAAGTACTCCGACATGCTCCAGATCGGCGCCAGGAACTCCCAGAACTTCGAGCTGCTTAAGGCAGTGGGAAAGGTCGACAACCCCGTGGTTCTGAAGAGGGGCATGGCAAACACCGTCCAGGAGCTCCTCTACTCGGCCGAGTACATACTAAGCGGGGGCAACGAGAACGTTATCCTCTGCGAGAGGGGCATAAGAACCTTCGAAACCTCCACAAGGTTCACCCTGGACATCTCGGCCGTCCCAGTCGTCAAGGAGCTCTCACACCTGCCGATAATAGTTGACCCCTCGCATCCAGCGGGCAGGAGGGAGCTCGTGATACCCCTGGCAAAAGCGGCTTATGCAGTCGGGGCCGACGGGATAATGGTCGAGGTTCACCCCGAGCCGGATAAGGCCCTCTCGGACTCTGCCCAGCAGCTGACCTTCGAGGACTTCGAGAGGCTTTTGGGGGAGCTTGAAGGGCTCGGATGGAAAGGGACAACATCGAGAGAGGCCGCAGAGGGCGTTCCGAGGTACGTGCTCTCGGAGAGGGTCGAGGAGAACGACTGGTACACCGAGGTCTTCCTCATGGAGCTGGGGGGGCTCGGATGGAGGGCCTGAGCTTCGGCCCCCTCTCCATCCTTCCCTCCCTCGCGGAGGAGCTCAACCCCCACAGAGTCGCCTTTCTGACGAACACGACGGTGGAGAGGCTCTGGCTTGAAAAGGCCGCCGAAGGGATAGAGGAGCCGATAAGGATAGTCATCCCAGACGGCGAGAAGTACAAGAGCCTTGAGACTGCCGTAGCCATCTGGAAGAGGCTCCAGGAGGAGGGCTTCACGAGGAAGTCCCTCCTTATAGGCCTCGGTGGGGGAGTCGTGACAGACATAGCGGGCTTCGTGGCCTCGACCTACATGAGGGGAACCCTCCTCGGCCTCGTCCCAACGACGCTTTTGGCCCAGGTGGACGCGGCCATAGGGGGCAAGACAGGGGTGAACTTCAACGGGAAGAACATGATAGGGACGTTTTACCTTCCAAACTTCGTCCTGATAGCCCATGAAACCCTCTCCACGCTCCCAGAGGAGGAGATAAGGAACGGCCTTGGGGAAGTTGCAAAGTATGCTCTGCTCGACAGGAAGGTCTACGCCCTCGCCAGGAACTTTGAAGGGATAAGCGAGACCCTCATCAGGGAATGCGCCCTCTTCAAGGTGGAGGTAGTTGAGAAGGACCTGGGGGAGAGCGGGCTGAGGAGGATACTCAACCTCGGGCATACAGCCGGACACGCGATCGAGAAGCTGTCGAATTACAGAATAAAGCACGGGCTTGCGGTTTCGATGGGACTCATGGTGGCCTCGAAGGTCGGGGAAGAGCTCTACGGCTTCGATTCTGGAAAGACCGAAGAGCTCCTGAAGAAGCTCGGGCTCCCCACGGGGCACCCCTTTAGGGCGGAGGAGATACTGGAGGAGATGAGGCTCGACAAGAAGGCCTGGTACGGGAGGATAACCTTCGTCATCCCGGTTGAAATAGGCGATGTCGTCGTTGAGGAAGTCGATGAGGCTGTTTTGAAAAGGGCCCTGGAGGCAACGAGGGATGATAGCGGGAGTGGTGACTGCCAGAAACCCGGGGGAAGCGCTTGAGAAGATAAAAACCTCGAAGTTTAACCTCTACGAGGTCAGGCTCGACTCCTTTGAGAGCTTTGAGGGACTGGAAGTGCTGGGGGAATATTCTAAAAAGCTCATCTTCACGCCGAGGAGGAGGGAAGAAGGGGGAATCAGGCCCCTCGATGACGGGACAAGACTGAGCCTCTACAGAAGGGTTATGGAGCTCAAACCGGCCTACGTTGACGTGGAATTCGCCTCGGATATAGCCCAGGAAGTTATGGAGCTTGCGAAAGAGAAGGGGGTTGGTGTTATTCTCTCCTACCACGACTTCAATGGAACCCCGGATTTTGGGAAGCTCCTGACGCTCCTCGAGGACATGGAGGAGCTGGAGCCTGAGATAATAAAGATAGTCACCACAGCAAACTCCCCCCTCGACAACCTGAGGGTTCTGAGGCTTTACGAGCATGCTGAGAACCTCATCGCCTTCTGCATGGGGCCCCTCGGGAGAATCTCCAGGGTCTTTTCGGCCCAGCTGGCGCCGTTCACGTACGCCCCCCTTGAGGGGGAGGTGGCCCCAGGACAGCTCCGGGCGGAGGAACTGGACAGACTGAGGGTGATGCTCTTTGGCTGACGCGGAAACGAGGCTCTACGGGGTGATCGGCTTTCCGGCGAGACACTCGCTCAGCCCGGTAATGCACAACGCAGCTTTCAGAGCCCTCGGAATCAACGCGGTATACCTGGCCTTCGAAGTCCCCCCGGAGGAGCTTGGGGAGGCTATTGGGGGCGCCAAAGCCCTCGGAATATCCGGATTGAACGTCACAATGCCCCACAAGGAGGCGGTGATTCATTTCCTCGACTCACTCTCCGAGGATTCGGGAGAAATCGGGAGCGTTAACACGGTCGTTAACAGGAAAGGGAGGCTGGAAGGCCACACAACCGACGGCTTGGGCGCGAGGAGGGCCCTCGAAAGGGCCATCGAGCTGGGGGGAAGGAGGATACTCATCATCGGAGCGGGCGGTGCGGGGAAGGCAATAGCCTACGAACTTTCCAGGGACAACGAGGTGGTCGTCCTCAACAGAACCCCCGAAAAGGCGAAGGCCCTGGAGCGCTTTGGAATAACGGGGGACGCTCTGAACAGAGAGAACCTTGGGGAGTACCTGGAATGGGCCGAGGTTTTGATAAACGCCACCTCCGTCGGAATGAACTCCTGGGAAACTCCTGTTCCCGCCGAGCTGCTGAGGAGAGACCTCGTCGTCATGGACATAGTTTACAAGCCCCTGAAGACGCGCCTCCTCACCGAGGCCGAGCTGAGGGGCTGTAAAACAGTTGACGGTCTCTGGATGCTCGTCTATCAGGGCATCGAGAGCTTCAGGCTTTGGACGGGATTTAAGCCAGATGAAGGGCTTATGAGGGGGGCTGCGCTTGAGGGCATCAGCGAGTAGCGCCGTTACCGTTGTCAACGCCTTCGCAACGGGAGTAGGTTCAGCTATCGGGATAGACCTCTGGACGAGGGCGGAGGTCAAGCTAAAGGGTGATGGAATAGAGGGAGAGATCAGGGTTAGAGGGGAGCAGGTTAGGGATTTCAGACTCGTTAAAGCGGTCGCTGATGTTTTCAGGGAGAAAACAGGCGAGGAGTTCGGTATCAAGTTCAGGATAGAGTCGGAGATACCAATTGCGATGGGCCTCAAGAGCAGCTCCGCAGCGGCTAACGCCCTCTCAAAGGCCCTGGCCGATGCCCTCGGGCTTGATATGAGCGAAATGGAAGTGGTTAAAGCCGGGGTCGAGGCCGCTAAGAGGGCTGGCGTTACCCTAACAGGGGCCTTTGACGACGCCTGCGCCTCCTACTTCGGTTCGCTCTGGGTCACCGACAACCTCGGGATGAGGGTTCTCCACAGTTCCAAAGTCGAGCCCCTTCCCGTTGTGCTCTTACTCCCTGGAAAAACCCTCCTAACAGAGAGTCTAGGCGGAAGGGACTTCTCCCCAATCAGACCTTACGTGGAGGAGGCCGTGAGGCTGGCCCTTGAGGGTGAGTGGAGGAAAGCGGCCCTCATAAACGGTCTGGTTTACTCGACGTATCTCGGCCACCCCATCGAGCCCTTCAGGATTGCCCTAGAGAGGGGGGCCGTGGTTGGGCTGAGCGGGAAGGGACCGGCGGTTTTTGCCGTCACGAATGAGCCAGAGGAGCTTGCCGAGGAGTGGGAGCAGTTTGGGAAAGTCCTGACAACAGAGCTGAGGTGATCGCGTTGATAATCAGGCCCGTTGATGAAGTCAGGGGAGAACTCAACGCCCCTCCCTCGAAGAGCTACACTCACAGGGCCTACTTCCTTGCCCTGCTGGCTGAGGGGGAGAGCACCATAGAGAACCCCCTGGTCTGCGACGACACCCTTGCAACTATAGAAGCCATCAGATCCTTCGGTGCTGGTGTTGATGGAAAAACCGTTGTGCCCCCAGAAGAGCCCTCCCCCGGCTTTGTCTACGCCAGGGAATCCGGGACAACGGCGAGGTTTTCGACTGCTCTCGCTGGGGGTATTGGGGGGAAAACCCTCATAGATGGGGCGAGAAGGCTGAGGGAGAGACCGATGGACGGGCTCGTGAAAGCCCTGAAGGGCCTTGGGGCGGAGGTTGATGGTTTTAGCCTCCCGCTTACCGTGAAGGGCCCCGTAAAGTCCGGGAGGGTCTCGGTCGACGCATCCAAGTCCTCCCAGTTCGTCAGCGGCCTGCTCCTCCTGGGGGCGGAGGTCGGGCTGAAGGTCGAGGCCAGGAACCCCGTTTCAAAGCCCTACATCGAGATGACGCTCAGGACGATGGAGGCCTTTGGAGTGGAATTTGAGAGGGAGGGCTTCTCCTTCGAGGTATATCCTGGAGTTAAGGGGACAAGGTATAAGGTTCCGGGAGATTACTCAACTGCCTCCTTCTTCCTGGCAGCTGGGGCCCTGTACGGTAAAGTTAGGGTGAACAACCTCCTGAGGGAAGATGTGCAGGCGGATATGGCCTTCCTGGATGCGCTTGAGGAGTTCGGGGCGAGGGTGAAGAGGGGGAGGGATTACGTGAAGGTCGAGGGGGGCGAGCTTAAAGCTGTTGCACTCGACTGCTCCGATTTTCCAGATTCGTTCCCCATACTGGCCGTTGTTGCGGCCTACGCAGAGGGCAGGAGCGTGATAAGGGCGAGACAGCTAAGGTTCAAGGAGAGCGACAGGGTGAGGGCGATGGCGGTCAACCTGTCGAGGATGGGGGTTAAGGTGAGGGAGCTTGAGGACGGGCTTGAGATAGAGGGCGGACGGCCGAGGGGAGCTAAGGTAGAGACCTTCAACGACCACAGGATAGCCATGGCGATGAGCATAGCGGCTCTCGGCGCTACTGGGCCATCTATCATCGAGGACACGGAGAGCGTCTCCAAGTCGCACCCGGGGTTTTTCGACGACCTGAGGAGGCTCCTGGAATGAGGGGGAAACTGCTGAGCTTTTCCCTGTTTGGCGAGAGCCACGGAAAAGCTGTTGGAGTCCTTGTAGAGGGGCTCCCCCCTGGAATAGAGGTCAGCGTTGAGGAGCTCAAGCGGGAGCTTGAGAGGAGGAAGGGCATAGAGAGGTTTGCAACCAAGAGGAAAGAAACTGACGAGCCGAAGATCCTTTCAGGAGTCTTCAGGGGGAGGACAACTGGGACACCTGTCGCCGTCATCGTGGAGAACAGGGACGTGGATTCCTCGTACTACGAGGAGATAAGGAACACGCCGAGACCGGGGCATGCGGACTATCCAGCGGGGATAAAGTACTTCGGATACAACGACTACAGGGGCGGGGGCCACTTCTCGGGGAGGCTGACGGTTGGGGTCGTTATAGCGGGCTACTTCGCCAAGAAGCTCCTGGAAAGGGAAGGAATCAAGGTGAGAGCTTACCTCAAGCGGATAGGGCGCGTGGAGGCTCATGTTTCTCCCGAGGAGCTGTTGAGCTCTGAAAACCCCTACTGCCCCGACGAGGGGGCCTTCGAGGCCATGGTTGAGGAGATGGAAAGGGCCAGAAAGGCCGGCGATAGTGTTGGAGGAATTGTTGAGGCCGTCGCCTTCAACGTTCCTCCGGGCCTAGGCGGGCCTTGGGAGGAGGACATCGAGGCGGATATAGCCTCGGCCCTCTTCAGGATCCCGGCCGTCAAAGGCGTTGAGTTCGGCCTGGGCTTCGGGTTAGCGGAGCTCAGGGGGAGCCAGGCCAATGACCCCTTCGTCCTGAAGGACGGAAAGGTTGTGACCGAGACCAACAACCACGGCGGTGTTCTGGGGGGCATGACGACTGGAATGCCGCTCGTGGTGAGGGCTGCCTTCAAGCCGACACCATCCATCTACCTCCCCCAGAGAACGGTTGACCTGGGGAGGATGGAGGAAGTCACGCTCAAGCTTAGGGGACGCTTCGATTCCTGCATAGTCCCAAAGGCCCTCCCAGTTGTGGAAAGCTCTGTTGCCTTCGTAATAGCCGACCACCTCCTGAGGAGGAGGGCCTGGGAGGGGATGGTTAGGTGAACCTGTCCAAAAGGTTAAATCTTCGAACTTCAAGCTCAAAACGGTGACGGTGATGTCCCGCCAATATCGAGTCCTGATCTTGTAGAACTTGCCATTCTGAGGAGAAGGATAGACGAGATTGACCGGGAAATTCTCCAGCTTCTCCAGAGGAGGATGGAAGTAGCAAAGGCCATAGGGGAAGCCAAGCTAAAGCTCGAAATGCCAGTTTACGACCCGGACAGGGAGAGAGAAGTTCTATCCAGGGCAGGCGAATTTAGGAGGGTTTTCGAAGCCATCCTTGAGGTGAGCAGGGATGTTCAACGTTTACGAGTTTTTCAACAGGATAAATGAGGTTAGGCCTGAGTCGAGGCTCGACGCCGGTCAGCCGGACATACCGGTCAGGAGGGAGATAATCGAGGAGGCTGTAGAGTCGCTCAGGAGGGGAGAAACCGGTTACACGAGTACCGGCGGAATAAGGGAGCTGAGGGAGAGGATAGCCGAGTTCGAGGGGGTTTCGGCCGATGAAGTCATCGTCGCCCCAGGTGCGAAGATCCTCATAGCGGCGGAGATAGCGTCTGCTAAAAAAGTGGCCGTCGTTTCTCCCCGCTGGAACGCCTATTCGCTGATAGCCCGCCAGTTCTGGAGGGAGGTAGAGGTTATAAAAACGACCCTGGATGAGAGGTGGATTCCGAGGGTTGAGGAGATAAAAGCTGACCTCATCATAATCAACTACCCCAACAACCCGACGGGGAGGGTTCTGTCTGGTAAGGAGATCAGGGGACTGCTCGATGTCGCCGAGGAGAACGGTGTTAAGGTGCTCTCGGACGAGGTTTACGCTGAGCTCAGCTTCACCCGCTTTACGCCAGCGAGAGAGCTCTACGAAAACGTCGTTACAGTTAAGGGCTTTTCAAAGCTCTACTCCATGACCGGCTTCAGGCTCGGCTACGCAATAGGAGAGCGGAACGAGATCAGGAGGATACAGAGGTTCATAGAGAGCACGGTAACATGTGTCCCTCCCTTCGTTCAGAGGGCTGGAGTAAAGGCACTCGAACTCAGGGATGAACTCATCAAAGAAGTCAGGAGGGCATACCTTGAGAGGGTCAGGATGGCCTCAAAGATGCTCAGGGGTTTCGACTTCGTTGAGCCGGAGGGAGCTTTCTACATCTTCCTCAGAACGCCCCAGGACGGGATGGCCTTCGCCGAGAGGCTGCTCTCAAGGGGAGTTGCCGTTTTTCCAGGAATGGCCTTTGGCGACTACCCCAACTTCATAAGGATATCCCTCTCAGGGAAGGGGCTTGAGAGGGGATTAAGGGTCATTAGGGAGGAGTTGGAATGCGCATTGGAATCGCGGGCTACGGAAGGATGGGAAGGCTCTTCGAGAGGTGTCTCGGCGGAAGGTTCGAGGTGATCTTCTACTCCGAACACGGGCGGAGCGACGTTGGATCGCTGGAGGAACTCTACCTGAAGTCGGACGTGATAATGGTAGCCTCATCCCTCGACACTGTCCCGAAAAGGCTGGAGAGGCTCGCGGAAATATCGAGGGAGCACGGCGGGAAAAAGATCGTCTTCGACATAGCCACTTTCAAGTCCCGCGTTGTTGAAGCCTACGCGGGCTTTGGCGAGGAAACAAGAGTTGCGAGCGTTCACCCGATGTTCGGGCCCGGGGCGAAGACCATCGAGGGGAAGAGGTTCATAACGGTCCCCATTCCAGGAAGGGAGAAGGATGCGGAGGAAGTCGCCGACTTTATACGCTCCATCGGGGGGAACGTGTCCTTCCTCGACTGGAAGACCCACGACAGGCTCATGGGCTTCGTCATAGGCGTCCCCTACTTCATCGGATTAAGCTACCTCTCGCTCTCCAGGGAGCTCGGACTGGAGGAGTTTGGCGGAACCTCCTGGGCCTTCCTGGAGACCTACGGAAAGGCGGTGCTCCACGATTCTCCCGATTTCATAAGGGAAGTCCTCAGCATGTCCAGGGAGCAGATAGAGGAGTTCCTAGACTTCATGAGGAAAAACCCGCCGGACCCGGAGAGACTCAGGGAAAAACTGGAATGGGAAGAAATAGAAGAGGCCTACGAAAGGTTCTACAGAGCTCTGGAGTAGCCCGAGAGCTCCGCCACCTTTCTCCTCAGCTCCTCCACGGGGTTCTCACTGCGGGATATTAGCTCTATAAGCGCGCTTCCAACGACAACCCCGTCGGCTCCAGCCTTCAAAAGCTCCTCCACCTGCTCCCTCCTCGAAACACCGAAGCCGACTGCCAGCTTGTTGTTGCATATCTTTCTGGCGCGCCTCACGAACTCGAAAGCCGTCTCGGGAAGTCTGTCGCGGGCTCCAGTGGTCCCGTACAGGGAGATAAGGTAGACGAAGCCGGTAGAGGCTTTATCTATCTCCCTAAGCCTTTCATCGGGAGTGTTTGGGGCTGCAAGAAATACTGTCTTTAGCCCCTCTTCCTTGGCCGCATCGAGGAATTCCCCTGCATGGCTCACAGGAAGGTCAACCACGAGGATCCCGTCGGCCCCGCTGGCCTTAGCCTCTCCGAGGAACTTCTTAACGCCCGTCCTGAAAACCGGGTTGTAGTAGGTCATCAGAATTACTGGGGTAGAGGAGTGCCTCCTGAACTCGCGGAGGATCCTGAAGGTATCATCGAGTTTGAAGCCGTTCCTCAGGGCGCGGTAGTGGGACTCCTGGATCGTCTTCCCGTCCGCCATCGGGTCGCTGAAGGGGATTCCGAGCTCTATTAGACCGGCGAACTCTTCGACCGCTAGTAAAAACTCAAGGGTCTTTTCGACACTCGGGTCGCCGGCCGTGAGATAGGGAATCAGCGAGCCCTTCTCAAACATTCCCGACCCTCCTGACTATATCCAGGTCCTTGTCGCCCCTCCCAGAGAGGTTGACTATGATTATCTCGTCTTTATCCATCTCTGGGGCTATTTTCATCGCGTAGGCTACCGCGTGGGCCGATTCGAGCGCTGGAAGTATTCCCTCCGTCCTGGAAAGCTCGTGGAAGGCTCTCAGAGCCTCCTCGTCGGTCACCGTGACGTACTCGGCCCTTCCGCTATCCTTGAGGTAGGCGTGCTCGGGACCAACTCCCGGGTAGTCGAGCCCCGCCGAAACGCTGTGGGTAGGAGTTATCTGGCCCTCCTCGTTCTGGAGGAAGTAGCTGAGCATGCCGTGGAAAACGCCGAGCTCGCCGGCGTTCAGCGAGGCCGCGTGGAGGCCCGTTTCGAGGCCCTTTCCCCCGGCTTCGACGCCTATGAGCCTGACCCTATCGTTCACGAAGGGGTAGAAGATGCCCATTGCGTTGCTCCCGCCCCCGACACATGCCACTACCGCATCCGGTAGCGTCCCCTCGGCTTCGAGTATCTGCTCCCTGGCCTCCCTGCCTATTACCGACTGGAAGTCCCTCACGATGACCGGGTATGGGTAGGGCCCGACAACCGAGCCTATTAGGTAGTGGGAGTACTCGAAGGTGGCAACCCAGTCGCGGAGGGCCTCGTTTATGGCATCCTTCAGGGTTCTTGAGCCGCTTTCGACGGGAATAACCCTCGCGCCGAGCAGCCCCATGCGGAAGACGTTCATCTTCTGCCTCTCGACGTCTTCGGCGCCCATGTAAACGTCTACCTTCATCCCGAGGAGCGCCCCCGCCATGGCCGTGGCGACGCCGTGCTGGCCCGCCCCGGTCTCGGCTATGAGCCTCTCCTTGCCCATGAACTTGGCGAGGAGGGCCTGCCCTATGCCGTTGTTCGTCTTGTGGGCCCCGCCGTGGAGGAGGTCCTCCCTCTTGAGGTATATCTTCGCCCCTCCCAGCTTTTTGCTAAGCCTCTCCGCGTAGTAGAGGGGCGTCGGCCTTCCCGCCCAGTTCCGCAGGTAGTACTCGAGGGTTTCGTTGAACTCAGGGTCGTCCTTGAACTTTTTGTAAGCCCTTTCAAGCTTCTTCAAAGGTTCTATAAGCGTCTCGGGGACGAACTGGCCCCCAAACCTTCCGAAGAACATATCATCCATTCCTCACCACCGCCATGAAGGCCTCTATCAAAACCCTGTCCTTGACGCCGTTCCTCTCAACGCCGCTCGAAACGTCGACTCCAGCTGGTTTAACCCACCTTATCGCTTCCCCAACGTTCTCCGGGGTCAAACCTCCGGCCAGGACTATCGGGTACTCCTTGGCTATTATCGCGCTCACCCTGTAGTCGTGCCTCCTCCCGCTCCCCACCCCTGTGTCGAGGAGTATCTTGTCAACCTCGTACTGCCCTATGAGCTCGAGGAGCCTTTCCGCATCTTCCGCGGGGTCGTCGCTCTCCCTTGGGACCATGAAGGCCTTCATAACGCTCACCCCGTACTCATCCTTCAGCCTGTTGACGGCCTTGGGGTGCATGTCCGAGTGCACCTGTATGTACTCGGCCCCGGTCTTCTCTACCGCGTTGGCCCACTCTGGGAAGGTCTTCATGGTGGAAACGAGGTAGATTGGGATCTCTGCCATCTCAATCAGCTCCGCGGCCGTCTTCAGCGGCACCTTCCTCTTCGACCTTGAGTTCACCACCACTCCCGTTGCATCGGCGTACCTCTCGACAAGCCTGAGCTCATCCATTGTTTTTACGCCGCATATCTTAACGAACTCAACCATTTCTGCTCATCTCCACGAAGTTTTTGATGATCCTCAAGCCTTCTTTCCTCTCCCATTCGGTCAGAACGCTTTCAGGGTGGAACTGAAGGCCCTCTATCGGGAGCTTCCTGTGCCTTATCCCCATGACCACGTTATCGTCGAGGGAAACGGCGCTCACATCAAACTCCCTTGGAACCTCCAGAACGGCGAGGGAGTGGTACCTTCCAGCGGTCAGCGGGTTCTTGATTCCCCTCAAAACGCCCTTCCCGTCGTGCTTCACGGGGCTGGCCTTCCCGTGCCTGGGCTTTACCCTCCCCACCTTCCCGCCGAATGCCGTCGCTATTATCTGGTGGCCGAGGCAGACCCCGAGGATAGGTACCCCCGCCTCGAGGACTATCTCCGGCGAGTTTCCCACTTCCCTCCTCTCGAGCGGGTGCCCCGGGCCGGGGGAGATTATCACTCCATCGGGGTCGAGCCTTCTGAGCTCCCCAACGGTTATAGTGTTCGGAACGACCTTCACTCTGTCGAAGAGGGAGGCGTACTCGGCTAAATTCCAGACGAAGGAGTCCCTGTTGTTGACGAGGACTATCATTCCCTCACCCCCAGCGCCTTCAGAACTGCTCTCATTTTGTTCTCGGTCTCGAAGAACTCCTTCTCTGGAACTGAATCCGCCACTATTCCTGCCCCGGCCCTAACGCTCGCTTTCCTGCCCTCGATCTCGGCCATCCTTATCGCTATCGCCATGTCGGCGTCCCCGGTGAGGGAGAAGTAACCCACTGCTCCCCCGTAGACCTTTCTCCTGCTCCTCTCCAGCTCGTCTATGATCTCCATCGCCCTTATCTTCGGGGCTCCGGTTAGTGTTCCCGCCGGAAAAGCCGCCTCCATGGCGTCGAACGCGTTTTTCCCCTCATCGAGTTCACCGACCACCTCGCTCTCTATGTGCTGGACGTGGCTGTACTTCAGGACGTCGAAGAAGCGGGTTAGCCTAACGCTCCCGGGCTTTGAAACCCTCCTGACGTCGTTTCTAGCAAGGTCAACGAGCATGACGTGCTCAGCTCGCTCTTTCTCGTCGGAGAGTAGGGCCTTTTCCAGCTCCCGGTCTTCCTCCCCCGTCCTTCCCCTCGGCGCTGTTCCTGCTATGGGGTTTATCTTGAAGGTTCTCCCCTCGACGGAACCCATGGTTTCGGGTGAGGCCCCTACGACGGTCTTCTCGAACTCCAGGATGAAGGTGTACGGGGAGGGGTTGAGCTCCACGAGCCGCTTGTAGATTTCGAGGGCATCGAGATCCGTTCTAACCCTGTACTCGCGCGACAGAACCACCTGGAAGACGTCCCCCGAGTAGATGTACTCCTTCCCAGCCCTGACGATTTCAACGAACTCTTCCATGCCCGCGTCGGTGGATATGACCTCCGAACCGCCGTCTTCAAGCCGTGACTCTTCCCTCCTGGCCCTTTCAACTAAGGCCTCGGGGTCGAAAGGAGCCTCTCTGAGGTAAAAGAAGGAAAGAGCGCCGGTAGAGTGGTCGTAGATGAAGGTCCAGGGGTAGTAGCCGAAGACCGAGGGCTCTTCGATCTTCCCCCCGATGATGGAGTGTACCGAATCGTAGGAGACGTAGCCAACGAAGCCACCCATGAACCTCCTGCCCTCGACCCTCTCCCCCATGAGCCCTTTAAGAGCTCTGAGGGGGTTCCTCTCGTCGGAAACTCGCTCCCCGTCGATCTCAGTCCCCTCGCCGACCTCCACGACGAACTCCGGCTCGGCCGATATGTAGGTGAATCTGGCCTTCCTGGAGTCCTTCTCGGCAGAGCGGAGCATGAATGGCATCCCAAAGTCTCTAAGGGCGCTGTAGAGCTTCAAAGGGTCAACGGGCTTCAGCTTTTTGAGAGGCATGCTATCTCCTCCAGTTTTTCAAGCATTCCCTGGCCCAGGGCTTCCCTGGCCATCTCAAGGCCCTCCCTAAAGTCCTCCGCAACCCCTGACGCGTAGAGAGCCGCCGAAGCGTTGACGAGGATGAAGTCCCTGTCCTCCCGCCTTCCCGAACCCCCTAGAACCGCCTTTATCCTCGCGGCGCTCTCTTCCGGGGAGGAGCACGGCAGGGGCTTCACAGGCTCGATTCCGAAGTCCTCAGGTGAGAGCGTGTACCTCTCAACTCCATTGCCAACCTCCAGGACGAGGGTCTCTCTGTGTGGGGACACCTCATCCATGCCCGAACCGTGGACAACCAGGGCCCTCTCAACCCCAAGGAACTCCAGGGCCTCTGCCACGGGTTCCAGAAGCTCTGGAGAGTTGACTCCGACTACCTGGTATGCTGGATCCGCTGGATTCGCAAGCGGCCCGATGACGTTGAAGACTGTCTTTATCCCGAGGGCCTTTCTCACGGGCATTATTGGTCTGAGTGCCGGGTGATAGGCGGGAGCGAAGATGAACGTGAAGTTCGTGCTTTCGACCATCTCCCTGGCCCTCTCCGGGGAAACCCGTATGTTTAAGCCAAGCGCCTCAAGTACGTTGGCTGAGCCGCTCTTCGATGTTATGGAAACGTTTCCGTGTTTAGCGACCCTCGTGAAGGCCGAGAGTATCAAAGCCGAGGCCGTGCTGACGTTTATGGTCGAGCTGCCGTCTCCCCCCGTCCCGGCTGTATCGGCCACCTTCCCGAGGTCGAGCTTGACTGCGCTGTCCCTCATTGCCCTCGCCAGACCCGCGAGCTCTTCGCCGGTGTAGCCCTTGGTCTGGAGTGCAGCCAGGTAGGCCCCTATAAGCACTCCATCGCTCCCCTTCAGCTCGTTGAAGAGCTCGTAGGCCTCCTCAAAGCTCAGGTTCTTTCCATCGACGATCTTCGCAAGAAGGCTCATACTTCCACCTCCACGAGCTTCCTGAGAAACTCCTCAGGATCCGGGGTCTTCATGAGCGCGGTGCCTATCAGAGCGGCATCCGCATGTCTTAAAGCCCTCTTCAGGTCTTCCGTGCCCGCTATGCCGCTCTCGCTGACCTTCACGTATCTTTTCGGTATGAGCGGCGCCAGCTTTTCCGTTAGGCTCACGTTGCCATCGTCGAGCTCAAGCTTCCCTATGTCGCGGTTGTTTATCCCTATCATCGTTGAGTCCGTCTGGAGTGCTATCGCCAGCTCCTCCTCGCTGTGCACCTCCACGAGGGTGTCCAAGCCGTGCTCCTTCGCGAAGTCCACGAACTCGGGCAGTTCCTCTTTCAGAAGCCGCGTTATCAGGAGAACCGCCGAAGCTCCTGCTTCAGCAGTCCTTTCGACTTCCTCCTTGCTGGCTATGAAGTCCTTCCGCAAAACTGGCAGTTCCGTTTCCCTGCAGAGTTTCCTGAGGAACTCAAAGCTTCCCCTGAAGTACTTCGGGTCGGTTATGTAAGAGATTCCAACCGCTCCTGCCCTTTCGTAGGCCCTAAGGATCTCAAAGGGGTTCCTGCCCTTCAGAAGATCCCCGTACTTCGGAGAATAGACCTTCAGCTCGGCTATTATGGCGTTCTTTTCGGCTTTTCTAATAGCCCTGCTTAATCCAAAAACCATCACCCATTTGAACTCACCGGTGTCAAAAGGGGGAGTTGGGATATAAGGCTTTGGACATGCTGAGGTGTCCAAGGGAGTAGCTAAAAAGACCGAGAGGGCGTTAAGGCCCTCGTTTAACCTCCTCCAAAAACATTTTTATCGCTTCGTTCGCATTTTCCACGTCCCTTCCGACCATCAGAAAGCCGAAGTCCCCGTATTTTTTCCTGTAGTTCTCGATGAACAGCTCGTCCCCTGCCGTGTCGCCGATGTAAACCCCCTCCTCACCCCCTACGAGGCATCGGAGGAGCTCGGGGTCGGGCTTCAAACCGCTTTCCCTCGTCACAACCTTCGGAAACCTGAAGCCGATGATCCTCTCTGCAAGCTCCATCTCCAGTCTGTTCCTCCCCGTCACAACGCCCAGCTTGAACCTCTCCCCCGCCTCCCGGAGGAGCTCGACATCTACGAGCGGCTTTTCAAGCCTCCAGAGGCCCTCGAAGTCAAAGAGCCTGTCCTCGTAGAGCTCTCCCAGGTAGAAGGTGTTGAAGACCCTCTCAACGTGACCCGGGTCAATTCCAAGCGGGAAGTTTCTCCTGAAGTACTCAACCCCAACTCCCTCTGGAATTTGTTCCCAGTCATTCAGGCCGGAGAAAACCGCCCTCACCAGGGCCTCGCTGAGCTTAAAGTCGTCTCCAAAGACTCCCTTCCTCCTCAGCTCCCTTACCAGCTCGATTTCAACCTCCGAGGGCTTTCCAAGCTCCTCCAGGAGGTACTCGACGGTAAGCTTCACTGCCATGTCGTAGCTTTCACCCACGTCTATGAGCGTCCCGTCAACGTCAAAGACCAGCCACATCCTTCCACTCCTCCATCGCCTTCAGGAAGGCGTCGTTCTCCCTCCTCCCTATCGTGACCCTTATGTGTCCCTTCAGCCTCCCCGAGAGCTTCCTCACAACTATTCCCCTCTCCAGGAGGAAGGAGTGCGCGTCCGCCTTAACCAGGAGGAAGTTGGCGTCGCTCGGATAGGCCAGCTCTCCGAGCGATCTCCTCACCCTCTCGCGCTCCCTCACTATTTCCCTAATCCTCTCCCTGAAGAGCCCTGGGTGCCTCAGCACGACTTTAACGACAGCCTGGGCGAAGATGTCCACGCTGAAGGGCGACTTTATCCGGTAGAGTGCCTCAATTATCTCCTCGCTAGCGAGGGCGTAGCCTACCCTCGCTCCAGCTAAGCTGAAGGCCTTTGAGAAGGTTCTCAGGAGGACGAGGTTGGGATACTCATCCAGGAGGCCGAGGAGGTCTTTCCCCGCGAACTCGACGTAGGCCTCGTCAACCACAACGGCCTTCCCTGTCTCCAGGACTTTGAGGACCTCCTCAACCGGCTGGAGGTTCCCGGTCGGGTTGTTGGGCGATGCTATGAAGACAGCCGACGCTTTTTTCGCCTTCTCTGCTATGGTATCTCCATCTATCGTGAAGTCCTCTCTCAGAGGCACCTCAATCACAGGAATCCCGTTCAGCCTGGCGTAGAAGGAGTACATCCCGAAGGTGGGGGGAGTGGTTACGATGTAGTCCCCCTCGAAGAGGCGGACGAGATAGCCGATAAGCTCGTCGCCTCCCTTCCCAACGGCCACGTTTTCAGCCGGGAGCCCGTAGAACTCTCCTATCGCTTCCCTCGCCGGCATGGAGGTTATGTGGGGGTAGCGGTTGAAGGGAACGCTCTTCAGCTCTTCAAATATCTCCTCCTTTAGCTCCTCGGGAAGGTCGTAGGGGCTCTCGTTCTTGTCCAGCCATATCCTGTAGTTCCCCTCTATGACGCGGTAGGGCTTGAAGGCCTTTACCTCATTCCTTATCATTTCCGCCGCCTCCTGAGCTCGGCCATGACCTCCCCGAGGGAAACATCGTTGTAGGCCAGGAGAACGAGGAGGTGGTACAGCATGTCTGCAGTTTCGTAGATCAAGGCCTCCCTGTTTTCCGCCACGAGAACCTCAACTGCCTCCTCCCCGAACTTCTTGTATATCCTCTCCCTGCCCTCCCTGAAGAGCCTCGACGTGTAAGAACCCTCGACGGGGCTTTCCTTCCTCTTCCTTATCAGCTCCTCGAGCTCCCTGAGGATTGTGAGCGAGTAATCCATCGGGAGAACCCTCTCGGGCTCCCCGAGCTTTCGGTAAAAGCAGGAGTAGTTCCCCGTGTGGCAGGCCGGGCCTTTGGGCTCGACCTTCAGGAGAAGGGCGTCGCTGTCGCAGTCTACCCTTATCTCCCTGACGACCTGGAGGTTTCCGCTCACCTCCCCCTTCATCCTCACCCTTCCCTGGGAGCGGGAGTAGTAGTGGGCGTAGCCCGTCTCGAGCGTTCTCCTCAGCGCTTCTCTGTCCATGTAGGCGAGGGTTAGTACCTCCCCCTCCGTGTCCTGGACAACAACGGGAACGACCCCTCCGTTCTTTTCCCAGTCAACCTTCTCTACCAGCTCCTCGATGCTCATGCTCCCACCTCAGTAGTCCAGTCTAACTGGAATCCCCCTCTCGGCCAGGAACCCCTTAAGCTGACCGACCGTGTATTCTCCGTAGTGGAATATCGAAGCGGCTAATGCCGCCTCCGCTCCAGCCTTGAAGGCCTCGTAGAAGTGCTCCGGCCTTCCGGCTCCCCCGGAGGCTATGACGGGTATATCAACGGCATTCGCCACCGCCCGCGTCAGCGGGATGTCGAAGCCCTCCTTCGTCCCGTCGGTGTCCATGCTCGTCAGGAGTATCTCTCCGGCCCCCAGCTCCTCCACCTTCCTGGCCCACTCAACCGCGTCGATTCCCCGCGGTTTCCTCCCTCCGTGGGTGTAGACCTCCCAGAAGGAGCCGTTCCACTTGGCGTCTATGGCAACCACGAGGTTCGCGCTCCCTACGAGCTCGGCTATCTCCCCCACCAGCTCGGGCCTCTCGACCGCTGCAGTGTTCACAAAGACCTTATCAGCTCCTCGCTTGATTATCTCCCCCGCTTCCTCGGCGCTCTTGATTCCGCCGCCAACGGTGAAGGGGACGTATATCTCCTCGGCGACCCTCTCAACGAGGTCTAAGAGGATCCCCCTCTTCTCGTGCGATGCCGTTATGTCAAGGAAGACTATCTCGTCTATCCCCTCGCTCTCGTACCTCCTTGCCAGCTCAACGGGATCGCCCGCATCCCGGATGTTCCTGAACTTTATCCCCTTGACCACCCTTCCCGCCCTTATGTCCAGGGCCGCTATTATCCTCTTCGCAAGCATTTGGCCACCTCCAGGAGGTCTTCCAGCTTAACAACTCCCTCATAAAGGGCCTTCCCCACAATAACCCCAGAAAAGCCCCTCTCGGCAAGCCTAACGATGTCCTCAGCGCTGGAAACTCCACCAGCGTATATGAACTCCTCGTCCCCCCAGAAGCGCCCTATCTCGTCAACTCCAGTCAGAGTACCGTCCCTTTCGATGGAAGTGTACACAAAGCGGTTCACGTAGTTCCTGAGGATCTCGAAGGCATCTCTCACTTTTATCGAGCCCTCCTCGACCCAGCCCTTCACCGCTATCCTTCCGTCTTTGACGTCCAGACTTACGGTTATCCCGCCGAACTCATCGGTGAGCCTTTCGAGGAAAGCCGTATCGAGGGCCTTCGTGCCGAGTATGACGTTCTCCACGCCGACCTCGTAAGCCCTCCCCACGGCTTCGTAGGTTCTGAAGCCTCCCCCGACCTGAACCCTCAGGCCGGTCTCCTCGATTATCCTCTCCACCACTTCGAGGTTCCTAGGCCGCCCCTCGAACGCCCCGTCGAGGTCAACGACGTGGATCTTGTCCACGAGCTCCGAAAAGCCCTGGGCGATCTTCACTGGATCTCCATAGACCTTAACGCTCTCCCTCCTCCCCCTGTAGAGCCTCACGGCCCTTCCTTTCATCAGGTCTATAGCAGGATAAACCTCCATCTCACAGCCTCCTGAAGTTCTCCAAAAGCCTCAGCCCGTTCCTCCCGCTCTTCTCGGGGTGGAACTGGACGGCGTAAACGTTGTCCCTGCAGACGGCCGAGGTGAAGACCACCTTGGCCCCCTTCGACTCGTAGTCCGTCACTCCCACCGTTACGTCCTCCTCGGGGAGAGCATAGTAGGAGTGGACGAAGTAGAAGTAGGCACCGTCCTTTATGCCCTCGAAGAGCGGGCACTCCTTCCTCTGCCACACCTGGTTCCAGCCGATGTGGGGCACCCTAACGCCCTGGAAGCGCACGACATTTCCCCTGAAGACCCCCAGACCAGGCTTTCCGGGGCTCTCCTCGCTCCCCTCGAAGAGAAGCTGGAGGCCGAGGCAGATACCCAGCAGGGGCTTTCCGTCGTTTATCGCATCGATTATAACTCCCCTGAGCGGTTCCAGCTTTTCCATCACCGCCCCGAAGTTCCCGACCCCCGGGAGGACTATCTTCTCGGCCCCCTCTATCGCGTAGGGGTCGCTCGTGATCACCCCTCCGAGGGCCTTCCTCACGTTGGCGAGGTTCCCTATCCCGAGGTCAACTACGGCTATCATTCCAGGACCCCCTTGGTGCTCTCCAGCCTTTCGCTCTCCGCTATAGCCTGGGCGAGGGCTATTCCTAGCCCTTTGAAGGCGGCCTCTATTATGTGGTGCGCGTTTACTCCCCCAAGCTGTTTGACGTGTATCGTTGCCCTGAGCGAGCGCGCCAGCCCCCAGAGGAACTCCCTGACGAGTGTTACGCTGAATCCCTCCTCTTCCTCCAGCGGGAAGAGCTCAAGGTTCAGGTAGGGCCTCCCAGAGATGTCAAGGGCAACCAGAATGAGCGCGTCGTCCATCGGCATTACAGCGCTCCCGAAGCGGGCGAACTTCCCTGGGAGCTTCTCCCTCAGCTCCAGCCCCAGGGTTATCCCCACGTCCTCCCAGAGGTGGTGCCTGAGGTCGTAGTTCGCTTTAACCCGGGCATTCCTTCCCATGTAGTGGAAGAGGGCCATCAGGAGGTGATTCAGGACTGGATCGCCCGTCTCTACGGTTCCCTCGACGTCAAGCTCAACCTCTATATCGGTCTCCTTCGTAGTCCTCCTCATGGCAGGGCCCTCCGGATAGATTCTTCAATCAGATAGTCCCAACCATTTCCGCCAGCGCTTGCGAGGCAAGGGCTGCTCTTCATCTCCTCACCTCCAGGCTCCTCCTGTGGGCTTCCATTCCCTCTATCTCAGCCAGCCTCATCCCGAGCCTTCTGTAGGCCAAAAACTCCTCCCTGCTCACCCTCGCGAGGGTTATGGGCTTCATGAAGTCCATCACCGTCAGAACCCCGCTGAACCTGGCCGCTCCTCCTGTTGGGAGGACGTGGTTAACGCCGAGGAAGTAGTCGGCTGCTGGGACGGGAGTGTAGGGGCCGAGGTAGATGGCTCCAGCGTTCTCGATGAGGTCAACGAGCTCCTCAGGGTTTTCGGTTATTATCTCAAGGTGCTCGGGGGCTATCTCGTTGGCCTTCTCGGCGCATTCCTCCAGGTTCCTGCATAGGAGAACCTCTATCCCCTCCCTTGAGCAGTAATCTGCGAGCTCCCTGGAGGTGGTCAGGAGCCATGCCTTACTGTCCTTCCCGTGCTCGAGCTGACTGAGGAGATCGGCGAGCACGTAATCCTTATCTGCACTCTCATCGGCTATCACGGCTATCTCAGAAGGCCCTGCGAGGCTGTCTATTCCAACAATGCCGAACACCTGCCTCTTGGCCTCGTTGACGAACCTGTTCCCGGGCCCGAATATCTTGTCAACCCTCCTCATGCCAACCCCGTAGGCCATCGCCGCTATTGCCCCCACCCCGCCGAGCTTGTAGACCTCCTCGATCCCGAGCAGTTTTGCCACGTAGAGAACGTAGGGGTTCACCTTCCCGTCTTTGGGCGGCGTCGTGACTGCTATCTCCCTGACCCCGGCTATTCTGGCTGGAATCCCGACCATCATGAGCGTCGACGGGAGCGGCTTTCCCCCGGGAACGTATATCCCTATCCTCCCTATCGGGCGATATATAAGGCCGTAGAGAGAGCCCCTCTTGATGTAGAGCTCTACATCCCTGAACTGCCTCGCGTGGTACTCCCAGAGGCGCTCCATCGTCTCCTCGATTACCCTCTTGTCCTCCTCTGGCACGAGTTCCTCTGCCTCCTCGAACTCCCCCTCCGAAACCCTGAACGGGCCCGAGTAGTTGTCGAACCTTTCCGAGTACTCCCTCAGGGCCTCAAGGCCCCTTCTCCTGATGTCCTCCAGGATTTCCCTAACGTATTCTTCAAGCCCCTTCATCCAAAACCCCCCTAAGCTTCATCACAAGCTCGTTTATCTCATCGAACAGAACCTTCTGCGCTATCCTGTTGACGAGAAGGAGCGCGGAAACGTCCATAACCTTGGCAACCTCGACGAGGCCGTTCTCCCTCAGCGTCTGGCCGGTCTCGACGATGTCAACTATGGCATCGGCTATCCCCGTCCTGACGGAGAGCTCAACGCTCCCGTGGAGCTTCATAACCTCAACGTCAACGCCAATCGAGTCGAAATAAGAGCTTGCTATCCGTGGGTATTTCGTGGCTATCCTGAAGCAGTCCATGTCCTCAGGATACCTTTTCCTCTCCCCGGGAACGGCCACGCTTATCCTGCACTTTCCGAAGGGCAGTTCCAGGGGAATGAAAACGTCGCTCCCCCTCTCCAAAACCACGTCGCTGCCAGCTATCCCCACCTCAACCCCGTGTTCGACGTAAACGGGAACGTCGAAGGCCCTCGCGAGGAGAACCCTACCATCGGCCGAAACAAGCTCCCTCCCGTTCGGGAGCTCCAGCTCAACTCCAGCTTTCCTCAGGAACTCTATGCTGGGCTTTAGGAGCCTTCCTTTCGGGAGAACGAACCTCATGGCCTCACCTCCACGGGAATGCCCATTTTCACGAGCTCCCTGGCCCTCCTGTAGACTTCCCCAGGCTCTCCCGTGAGCACCTGCCTCTTCCTTTCCCGCCCCCTGTAGAGCTTCAAGAGGGCTCCTAAGTCGAGGGCAAAGCCTATGGCCTTTTTATTCCCCACCAGGTACTCCCCGCCGCCGCCAAGGGGCTTCCCGAGCCTCGGAGAATAGACCTCAAAGATGACGTCTGTGTAGTAGGGGAGCGGCCTCACGGTCCCGAAGTCCAGGAAAACCCTCTCATCGCCGAGGAGCTCCGCTATCGCGTCGAGCTTTTCGACGCCCGACCTCTTCCCCCTGAAGTTGAAGAGTCTCCACAAAGCCCTTTTCCTGCCCGCGGATATCGGCAGGGATTCTATGATCCCGAAGTTTCTGGTTAAAAGGGCCCTCCTGACTTCTTCCCTGAAGGGTTCAATGCCCCTCGTTGCCTCCTCCCAGACCTTAACGCTCCCAACGTCTATGTAGAAGTCCTCGATTCCGAGTGATTCGAGGGCAGTTATCAGAACGCTCGGGACCTCAACGTACATATCCGGCTCTCTGCCGCCGATCAGCTCCACTCCAGCCTCCCAGACCCCGTGGATTTCTCCATCGAGAACCTCGCTTATGTAGTAGATCCTCGCTTCCCCGTTGTTGAAATCCCTTATTATCCTGGACGTGGCGTCTGGGCATATCACGTAAAACTCGTTGTTGTGGGCGAACTTCGTTCCCTTCCTTATTGACTCAGAGTACTCCTCTACTGCGGGAAACACTATTTCGCGGTAGTTCCAGAGGTCGAAGACCCCTCTGAGCCGGTTCCCAATCTCGGCTAGCCTCAAATAGTCCCGGAGTGTGTACCTCAAGAAGAACACCCCCCGAAAAAGTCTGCACTAACCTTTAGGCCAGGGACATCTTCAGAAGAGATGATGGCAGTAAGTCACCTTGAAAAGCAGTGATGCGCCCATAGATAAAACCCGGGATTTAATGCTTCTCTCTACCATGGTACTCACCGGGGCCGGGTGATGGTGAAAGTATATAAACCTGTCGCCAGGAAAGGCTGTCCACAAAAGCAAAAATCCAGGCGTTAGATTCTCTCCTCAAGCTCCTTCAAAACCTCCATCTGCTCCTGTGTTTCAACCGCTCCAGGTCTCTTTCTCCTGACTTCCATGAGGGCCTCGCGGAGAGAAAGACCCCTCGAGTACATGAGCCACGCAACCCCCACCGTTCCGCTCCTTCCCAGGCCGCCCATGCAGTGGATTAGAACTTTCTTGCCTTCTCTAACTCGCTCTTCGATCCACCGGAGGATTTCGAGGAGCTGCTCAACGCTTGGAGCCGTGAAGTCTGGAATGGGGCCGTGAAGGACTTCTACGCCTCTCTTTTCCCACTCGTCGAGGGAATAGGGGAGCTCGTAATCTTCAACGAGGACAACCACTGCGTCAAAGTCTCTAGCCACTTCGTCGAGCTCCCTCTCCGCCGGCATCCGCGAAAATGCCACTCTCCCATCAATGAACTTCGCGGAGGGCCACATCCTCTCACCTCCCGAGGACTTCTCTGATTATCTTAGCAGCTGCGAAGGCCGTTACGTTGCTCACGTCATAGCGCGGGTTGAGCTCTACCACGTCGAAGGCCACAACCTCGGCGTCAATGCTTTTTATGAGCTCAATGAGCTCCCTCGTGCTGAGGCCTCCAGGCTCCGGGTTTCCAACGCCGGGGGCAAACGCCGGGTCGAGGACGTCGAGGTCGAAGGAGAGGTAGGCCCTCTCGAAGGGAACCTCCACCTCGGCCCCCTTCCACACTTCCGAGGCGGAGTAAATCAGTATGCCTTCTCTCTCAGCGAAGTCAAGCTGTTCAGGAGTTGGGGCCCTTATCCCCACCTGAACAACGTTTTCGCCCCTAACCC
Organism: Thermococcus kodakarensis KOD1; assembly: GCF_000009965.1. Classification (NCBI taxonomy): domain Archaea; kingdom Methanobacteriati; phylum Methanobacteriota; class Thermococci; order Thermococcales; family Thermococcaceae; genus Thermococcus; species Thermococcus kodakarensis. The sequence continues at coordinate 202,560 of NC_006624.1, read as the reverse complement.
AGCCCTCCTCCACGAGGCGCCTCACGGGGCAGGCGTGGGAGTAGGGGTCGCCCTCATAATGGGGATAGAGGTCGGGGTGGGCGTCGAAGTATATCAGCCCAAACTCTTTCCCGCTCGCCTCCCTGAGGGCCCTGAAGGTGGCGTAGGTTATGGAGTGGTCGCCGCCGAGGAAGAGAAACCTCTCACCACTGTAGTTCTCCCCCACGAGCTTCCTCACCCTCTCAAGAACCTCCGCGAAGGATTTCCCCTCCACGTCGCCAAGGTCTCTGTACCGCCATCTCTCCGCAAGGTTGACGAGATTCTCTGTGTAGCTGTTGTATAGCTCGCTTGATGTTGCCTCCCTTATGGCCTTTGGGCCGTCCCTCGCGCCCTTTCTGTAGGAGGAAGAGCCGTCCCAGCGGATTCCAAGGAGCAGGAGGTTCGGGTTTTTGGATTCTGGAATTCCGAAGAGCATTCACCACACCCTCGTCCCGACCGGTACCTCTTCCGGAACCGGCAGGAGGTAGACCTTACCGTCCTCGGTTTCCGCAACTATGAGCATCCCCTGACTCTCAACACCGCTCAACTTTTTCGGCTTGAGGTTGAGGACGAAAACGAACTTCTTACCCTCGAGCTCCTCCGGGGAGTACTGGTCGGCTATGCCCGTTATTACCGTCCTCTCCTCGCCCCCAAAGTCCACATCGAGCTTTATGAGCTTCCTCGTACGCTTCAGCTTCTCGGCCCTCTTAACCAGCCCGACGCGGAGGTCGAACTTCCAGAACTCATCAACGTCGTAGAGCTCCATGGGAACCACCGAAAAAAGTTGGAGTGGGGGTATTTTAGGGTTGCCCCTCCCAGAGGAGGAGCTCCTCTCCCCTGCTCTCACCGATTAGCGTCCCGTCTCCATCAAAGACCCATGCACCGCCGGGCGGAAAGCTGTTCACGATGAAAGTCTTAACCCCTAGGAGTCCGACGCGCTCCGACATGGCCGCGATGTCCTCTTCGTTTGGTTCTCCGTATTCGGGCGAATACTCCATGGGCACGAAGAGAAAATCTGGCCTTTTCCTCCTCACCCACTTGGCTATGCGCCTGTTGTAGAGGTCGCCGCAGATGATAATGGCAACCTTCCCGAACTCCGTTCTGGCAGTCCTAACCGTGTTGCCCGTGCAGAACTTGTAAGGTTCCTGGAACTTGCGGTGCTTGAGGAGGACTTCGCCGTTCCGCCCGATGAGTAAGGCGGAATTGTAAACGCAGTTCTTGTATGGCTCAAGCAGGCCAAAGACGACGTAGACGTTGTTTTTCCTCGCCAGCTCGCTCACCCTTGCGGTTATCTCGTCGTAGAGCTCTGCACCGCTGAAGTCCCATTCCCTGAAGCCAGTCAGACAGTACTCGGGAAAAACGATGAAGTCGGGTCTGTGCTCTAAGGCCTCATTAAAGCGCCTTTTGAACTCCCTCCAGTTGGCCCCGAAGTTTCCGTCCTCAACCTGCATCGGGATTAGTGCTACCCTCATTCTTCACCCTCCTGATGAGTGAAAGCGCGCCCAGAACCGCTACCAAAGTGAAAAGCCTGACATCCCACTTTTCGGCTTTTTTCATGACGAGGTACACCACAACAAGGCCAAAGAGGTAGGAAATCACCATAGAGAGCTTCCTGTGCCCTCTCCTCTCGACAACGTAGAGGATGGCAAGATAAACGACCACCAGGCCAAAGTAGAGGTATCCGATGAAGTAGGCAGGAACAAAGGCGAGGATTATCATGATTACCACGAGGAGGGTGAGGATTCCACTGTTGAAGCTGTTCTTTCCCATTATGACCACACAATTACTACCGCCCACAAAAACCTTAAAACTTTTATCTTTAAAAACGGTTAGCTAAACGGGAGGACTTCAAATGAAGAGGTATTCCTTCGGCTTTGAGACAGTTCCAGTCGCTCTGGTGGATGACCTGCTCATCGGGAGCGTCCACGACGGAAGGAACTATAAAATCCTGCTGGCCAGAGTTATGGGCGAAGAAATCCTCGAAACTCACTTCTTGAGTGGAAAAAACGACTGGGAGGGGCATTCGATAGCGAGGATAGAGGGAGGCTACATGATAGGGGGTGCCGCCGAGGGGAAAGCAACGTCCGACGGCGGTGTTGGGTGGAAGGCCTACGTTGCGAGGCTCGATGAGGATTTAAACGTCCTCTGGGAGAGGAAGATTGAGATAAGGGGCAACGAGGCTACCTACTCCATCCTTCCCGCGGGGGATTCAATTTTCATAGCCGGCGACACGGGACGGCCCAGGAACATGGGCTTTTTCTCTGGAAAGTTCTCGATGGAGGGCGAGCTGGAGTGGCTGAAGGACTTTGGCAACTGGGAGGAGGTTGTCACGGCATCCCTTCTCTCCAGAGAAAGGCCGAGGCTCATCGGGAGCGTTAAAGAGGAGCGCTGGAAAGTCGTCGCCTTTGACTTTGATTCCGACGGGAACTTTCTGGATAGGGCAACAATAACGGAAGAAGGAATAGCGCTCACCGCTGCCCTCTGGAACGACAAACTTATCCTCGCCGGCTACAAGGAAAATGACCTCTGGGTCTGGAGCAAGGAGTGGGAAGTAACCCTTCCAAACGGCGCCGCCACCTCACCCCTTCCGCTTGGAGATGGCCTTCTCGTCGGAGGAGAGGTCGAAGGAACGGCCTCCGTTATGGAGCTCAGCCCAAACGGGGAAGTCCTCTGGAAAAAGTCCCTCTGGGAGCGCGGCTGGGTGGAGGTTCTGGGCAAAGACCTCGCTGCGGGTGTGAAAGAGGAGGACGGGAAGACTGTTATGATGGTTGAATCGATAGGCGAATGGTGAAAACAAAGTTGCATGCTTTAAAACGTTTGGAGGGATTAAGTATGGATTTAATCAAGAAGTTTAAGCTCCTGATGGCCCTGATGAGCACTGGCTTCCTCGGTAACTTGCTCGTCATCTACTTCCTCTCCAAGGGGTTCAGCTACGCCCAGATAGGCCTTGAGACCTCGGTGATGGTTCTTGGTGGCTTTCTCTTCGAGGTTCCAACTGGGGTCGTCGGCGACAAAATAAGCAGGAAGCTGAGCGTCCTCCTCGGCTTTACCATCCATGCATTTGGAAGTGTTGTTCTCCTCTTCCTTCACAACTTCCCCATGCTTCTCCTATATGCGCTCATATCCGCCCTGGGCGCCTCCTTCGTCAGTGGAAGCTTTGAGGCGTGGCTCTTCGACGACCTGAAGCACATAGGGAGGGAGAGGGAATACAGAAAGGTTATGCGCGAAGCTAAAAGCATAACGATTCCTCTCTCTGCGACAACCCTCGTTGTGGGGGCTTTTCTGGCGCAGTTCTACGGCTTCACCCTGCCCATCGTCCTGGGCCTCATAGTTGAGCTTTTGGCGGTAGTCCTCATCCTCTCGATCCCGGAGTACGAGTTCAAGAAAACGGAGAGAAATTACCTAGGTCACACTCTCTCTTCACTAAGGGAGCTCTTCCAGCCGAGGCTCTTCTGGCTGGTTTTGCTATCTATAATCGTTGGCATGCAAACCAATCAGTTCAGGAAGTTCTTCGAGCCCTACCTTGGAGGGGTACTGGCCAAAAGCCTCGGGACAACACTCATGGGCACTTTAGGACTTCTCGGTGTCGTCGAGGTCACAGTCAGGACGGTTCCAAGGCTCATCGGCGTCCGCCTCCGCGACTCCTGGAGCAGGAAAGCCTACTCCCTCGCCCCAGTTCTCCTCCCACTGTTAACGGTTCTCTCCGTGGTTTACACCAACCCTCTCTGGATAGTCGCCCTTGGAATAGCCCTCACCATCATAACGGCGGCTTTCGGCTTCAACCTGAACGTGGAGTTCCAGCACAGGATACCGAGCGAGAAGAGGGCAACCATCCTTTCCCTCGACAGGATGCTCGCCGGATTGGTGATGGCGGTTTTCTATGCCGTCTACGGCTTTGCTGTGGACAAGCTGGGTCTGTCTGGGGCCAGACTGATGTTCGCAATAGCTCTGCTGGTGCTCGGTGCCGGCTTCAAGGCTGGAGAAGTTCTGGGATTCCTGGGAGAGCATCTAAAGCTGCACCACCTGGAGGAAAGCGGAGACTAGCTCACATCTTTTCCCCGTTCAACATCGAAAGCCAGACACAAACTCATACATCTAGAAAGCCTTCTGAAGTGGCCAACTATTGGGCGATCGATACCATTAACTCCCGTGATGGCTGCAAAGTCTCAACTCACAACCTCTCAACAACCATCAAAAACGCCTCCCGTAGATCGCCGTGGCTCTCCGCCCGGCCAACGGTAACGCCCTTGACTATTTTCACCCCCTTCCATCTTGCGAATTCCCTTATTCTCTTCCTCAGGTCGTTAATGTCGAAGTCCCCAACGATGACGCGCCCTCCTTCTTCGAGCACTTCGAGGGCCCTCTCAAGAAACGGCTCCGGCTCAAAGTCGTGCAGAACGTACGAGAACACGACGGAGTCGAACTTTTCATCAAGGCCCATTTCCAAAAAGTTTCCCTGAACGAACTTGGCATTTTTCGTAACTCTATCCCCCAAGCGGTTGCAGAACTCGATTACCTCCTCTTTCCTATCAACGCCAACGACCATCTCAACCCCGTTTTTTAAGGCCATCTTGAACGTTAGAACTCCAGTCCCGCAGCCGACGTCGAGAACCTTCCCCTTAACTTCATCGGTTATCATCTCCATGAGCCTCTTTCTGATCTCCAGCTCTTCTCTATAGGAGGGATATCTGGCTAGTAAGCTGCCGACGAGCCAGTAGAAATCTTCCTCGCCCCCTCCCGATTCCCGAAACGTTCTGAGGGCCTCTTCATAGTAGAGCTTTAGAATGTTCATCTTGAACCACCTAGTAAGCTGAAATCAGTGTCAAACTAACGCCCCTTCTCCACCGTTCCATCCCACATCTCCAAAATAACTTTGCATGAAAACTTTTTAAAAACTCTTTTGCGTTGTAACCGTGGGGATGGCTATGAGGCCCATCATCCTTAAGGGGGAGAAAGTCGCCTTAGGTGTGATTATCAAGGAGGACGTTCAGAAAATATGGGAATGGAATAACGACAGAGAGGTCGCCAAAAGTCTCGCCGATCCATCCGATGTTTCAACGCTTGAAGAGTGGATGAGGTGGTACGAGAATCTGACGGCTAAAAAGCTAACCAAGAGGGCCTTTGCAGTACTTAATGATGATGGCGAACTTGTTGGGACAGTTATCTTGAGCGGGATAGACCTCAGGAACGGAACGGCAGAGATAGGTTATTTCATCGGAAAAGAACACTGGGGGAAAGGCTACGCGAGTGAGGCCGTAAAGCTGGCCTTGAGATTTTGCTTTCAATACATGAACCTGCGCAAGGTCTTTGCGAGAACCTATGAGAACAACGCCGCCTCAATAAAGGTTCTTGAGAAGAACGGATTCAAGCTGACGGGAAAATTAAGGAAACATGCGTGGACGCCGGAGGGGTACGTTGATGTATTGTTCTATGACATAATGAGGGAAGAGTGGCAGGCCTTGGCTGAAGCGATGGGAAATACGTGGACGAGCTGTTTTACGAGTTAATTCGAGAAGAGTGGAAGAGAAGCCCAAAGCTCTAAAACCTGAAGCGGGATAAGTCCTATCAGGTGAACCACAATGGAACCCATCATCCGCGAGGCTAAACCCGAGGATAAACCCTTCATCGAGGAGATAGCGCGCCTTACTTGGGGCGGGGAGGATTACCTTGCGCGCGTTTTCGACGAGTGGGTCAGAGACGGGAACTTCTACGTCCTTGAGCTCGAAGGAAAGGTAATCGGGACGGCGAAGCTCACCCTCCTGCCCAAGAGAGTCGGCTGGATGGAAGGGTTAAGGGTACACCCTGACTACCGCGGCAGGGGCTTTGGAAGAATGCTCCACAACTTCATAGTCTCAAAAGGAAAGGAGCTGGCAGAGGAAGGCAAGATAGACGCCCTTGAGTTCGCGACCTACTTCCTCAACAGGGAGAGCATAGCAATGGCCAAGAAGAATGGATTCAAGATTGTGAAGCGCTACTACATTATGGGGAAAGCTGTAGAAGAAATTAAACCTTCAAAGCCATCCGACAGCACAATAGCCTCTTTAGAAGAGCTTGAATACGAGAAATATATTCCTGTAGGATGGAAGTTCGTTCATAAAGTCCCGGAAGCTTTAGAATGGCTCAAAGAGAAAGCTATTATCAAAGAATGCAATGGAGCCAAGTTCATGATGCCCAAAGACTCTGAGAGTGCTTTTGTACCGTTTCGCCTTTCAAAGTCATATGTAGAACAACTACTCCCCTGCATGGCACAAGAAGCTTTGAACGCGAATCAAAAATACATTGAAATTATGGTGCCCGAAGAAAGGAAGGAATTGCTTGAACCCCTAAAAGAGCTTGGCTTTGAGGTCTGGGATAACCCCAAAGAGCCCAATGTACTGGTGTTCAGGAGGCGCTTTGAATAAAAGTTACACAAAGATAATGGCCTAATTCACTCCCTCCATTTCATGTTTTTTGCTACCAGTGCAAAGAAAGCAAGTGTGTATATTGCTGCCCCGGTTGCATAGAGTGAAGCACTGGAGTTTGATAGTCCAAAGACAATCCTCATAAGTTCAGCGATGTATGTCGTTGGAATCAATAAAGCCAGCTTTTGGAATATGGCCGGTAATCTGCTCAGTGGATAATAAACGGGAGGAATTAAAACCAAAGTCATTGAGAGCAAGCTTGATAGCGCATCAACGTGGACAACATTTTTGATGTTTGTCGATATCGTGAAAGCCAGCAGAGAGGATAAAAGCCATGAAAATATTATAATTCCAACTACAAAAGCCAAATTCGAGAATGTTAAAACCCCCAAATAAGCTAAGACTCCCATGAAGATTAACAGCGATGGCAAAGCACCCAAAAGCCGTGAAAGAGCCAAGCCAAGCATGTATTCTACAGGGCTCACGGGGGAGGCAACAAAAATATCCTGAAAGCCTATAAACTTGAGTAAGACCACTAATCGGGACAGGCTTATACTCGTTGATACTGTCAAAGCAACCAGAGCACCGACCAAAGCGTATAATGCTAAATCCTTTCCACCAAAGATGAACAGGATCAAAACCATTGCTATCGGCGTTAAAATTTGTGGAACAATCCAGAGGGGGCTTCTTAAAAGTCCCGTAATGTTTAGATAGGCTATTGAAATTATAGCTCTAGCTTTCATTCCGCTCTCCCTCCAAAAAAGCTATAAAAACATCTTCCAAATCCGTTGGCTGAATTGAATAGGAGTTTAATTTTCGCAAAATTTCATGTATTTCATCAAATTCGTTGAAGTATAGAATTTTCTTGTCCCCAAACTTTATGGCCCCTTTAATCTGCACATCGTCTGTGAAAATTAGCTTGTGCTTGTAAGTCTCCCCTTTTAGTTCCTCAGGATTCCCCTTGGCTATTATTCGTCCTCTGTTGATTATTGCAACTGTTTTGGCCAGACTTTCTGCTTCTAAACCGACGTTCGTTGTCACAAAGAAGAATGTTTCTTCCCTAAGCTCTGAAATCAGCCTCCAAGTTTCACGCTTTGAGAGTGGATCCAATCCTAAAGTGGGTTCATCGAGGAAGATGAGCTCAGCACTTGTTGCAACTGTCAAAGCTAAGAGAACTCTCCTCTTTAGTCCTCCAGACAGGCTGAGACATGGTTTATCTTTATATTCCCACAGATTAAGTTCTTTTAAAACACTCTCCGTCCTCCTCTTTGCCTCGGAAAAGCTTTCTCCCCTTGAAACCAAGTACCAATAGACCATTTCCCATGGCGTGGCTTCGTTTAGGGGTCTTGCCTCTTGGGGTAGAATTGCTATCCTTTTTCTAATTTCATTAGCTTCTTTGATGACGTCAAAACCTAAAACATAAGCTTTTCCACTTGTCGGCTTCAGCTGTGTGGAGAGTATCCTGACCAAAGTCGTCTTTCCAGCACCATTGGGACCCATCAAGCAGAATATGTTGTCCTTTTCCAAAACCTCTAGGTTAACTCGATTAAGAGCAACGGTCGAATCATAGCGGTGAAACAGGTTCTCAAGAACTATCAACAGAAACACCTCCCCCAAACTAACCCTGATTCAGAGAAGTATTGAGCGTAATTTCCATAGCTGAGTGGAAAGGGCTAAATGGCATGTTTTAATAATACTAACCTGCAGTTATAACTCTTTCTGAGAACCATAAGTGAGATGCAGGTATGAGAATCAAACCCCTTCGAAACGGAAACATAGATGCAAGCATGCATCGAGATAGCGAAAGGCCTTCCGGAGTGGTTCATCGAACGCGACCTTAGGAAGGAGGAGACTTACCTGACTGCTGAAAACGGAAACGTTCTAGGCTCCATAACGGTAAAGCCCACCAACGAGAAGGCCCTCGAAATCCTCTGGATGGCCGTAAAGAGGGAACACCGGAGGAAGATATTGGCTCCACCCTCCTGAAGTTCGTCGAGAGCCTGGCAAGAGAGTGGGGCTTTGAAGTCCTCGTCGCCAAGACTTCTGGCGACCTCCCTACCGGCCCTACGATGAGACGAGGCGGTTTTACGAGAAGAAAGGCTTCGTGAGTGTTGCCCTCATAGACCCTTACCCCGAGTGGGGCGAGGAGGCCCTTGAGTGGGTGAGAAGGAAGGCCGAGGTTTACGAGATAGCCGGCTTCAAGTTCCTGGTTGAGAAAGGAAGGGCCACGTTCACGCCGCTCTCCTTCGGGCTTGGTTGTATAAAGGCAATGCTTCCAGCTATGGCGTGGGTCGCGAAGGATAGGGACGAAGCCTTTGACCTCATGCTCCCTGCGAGCATGAGGGAAGTTTTACCCGGCCTCAAGCGGCTCGGTCTGTCCCTATGGGACGAGACCGACGAGCCGAACGTGCTGGTGTTCAGAAAAGACCTTACTTAGTCTCTTTCTTTTCTAAAAATCATCCCTTTCCAGTCAACCTCAACGAAAAATTCCTCCGTGAGAGCATCCACAACCTCTTCTGGTAGGCCTTCCTTCTTCAAAGCCTTTCTAAAGGCCCTCCTTCCCCTGCGGACAATCCTAACTAACCCCGCAATTTGGAATAGAGACCTTGGAATATGTAAAAAGAGAAGCTTAAGGAGAGAGCTGACTAAGCTCACTCCTCCTTCTCCTCCTCTTCCTCGATCTCTATTTCCCTGACCTTCTTGTGGCCGAGGGGGATGTTAACGCTCACGTTGCCGCCCTTGCTTGCCATCATGTTTGCGAAGGTCTCAGTCAGGGTCTTGACGACGTTTATGCTGGCCATGTACTCCTTCGTCAGCTCAAGAGCAGCCTCCTTGTCCATTCCCGCCTCGACGAGGTTCTTGTAGAAATCGGCGACGCTCTTCCCCATTGCCGCCATCTTCTCAGGGTTATATAGCTCCTTGAGGAGCTCCTTTATAGGCTCTATTATGTCCTCCATTATGGGACCGATCTTGTCCATCAGAATTGCTGCTTTCTCGATGTCCTTGTCGCCCTCGACGGCCTCTATGAGGTCTTCGAGCATCTCCACCTTCCTTTGGAGGGCTTCGAGCTCCTCCGGTGTCTTGGCGTTCCTCATCTCCTCAACGATCTCGTCAATCAACCTCTCAATCTTCTCCGCGTTCACCATACCAATCACCTCAATAATCATTAGCGTGCTCAAACCTAATCGGCATTCCGATCAGCTCTAACCACTTCCTGACCACATCGCGGGAGAGGGTATATATCCTGCCTCTGTTGTCCTCGGAGGACACCTCTCTAACGACGCCCAGCTCCTCCAGCTCCTCAAGCTTTGCCCTGACTGTGTTCCGCGAGGCCTTTCCACGCCTCCCCTTGAGCTCCCGCGCTATTTGGCTCACGTTTGCCCTCCTCAGGTCGAAGAGAATCTTCACAATCTCCCTCGCTATCGGGTCATGCTTTATCTCTGGAATAACAACGTCTATGCTAAGCCCGCCGTATTCCGCGTAGAGGTTGAGGAGCCGGAGGTAGGACTGGGCCATCTGGGAGACTATCTCGAAGCTCTTCCTCAGCGTTTCAAGGGCCTCCCTGAGCTCCTGGACTTCCCTGGCTAGGTCTTCGTCGGGCATGTTCGTTAGTTGGGTGCTCAACCATTTAGGGGTTGTGGTCAGGGGTGAGCAGGTTGGAGTGCTTTTCCACCGCCACCACCCAGACGTACCTGTTCACCCTCTCGGCCTCCCAATATACCCCCAGCCTTTCAAAAATCGCCCCCAAGTGGTCGAGGGTCGCGAAGTACTCTTCCAGAACCTCTTCCAGTATGCCGTCCTCCTCGCCTATGCGCCTTTTCTCGTCTTCCGACTCAAACATGACGTCGGCTATGATTAGGATCCCTCCCGGTCTCAGCACGCGGAGCATTTCCCTTATCGCTTCCCCCTTCTCCTCGTCAGGAACGTGGTGGAAGGCGTAGGTGCTCACCACTGTATCCGCGCTCCCCTCCGGAAGAGGGATTTCGAGAAAGTGGCCGTCAATGGGCTCAAAGCCCCACTTCTCGCGAAAAGCCTTCCGCATCCCCTCCGAGGGCTCGACGCCGATGTAGCGCTCACAGCGGAGGAAGCGGAGGATGTTGCCCGTGCCACAGCCCACATCAACGACCACTCCCTTAGCCCTCTCCGCGACAAGCCGAAGGACTCTCTCATAATCGCTGTGTATCCAGCCGTCGCTCATAACGTCCTCGTCATAGCTCTCCGCCCACGAGTCAAAGTCCCACCTTTCTTCCATCCATGGCACCATCGTTACTCCCGCCGAAAATTATTTAAAGTTTTTTCACTCAAAGCACGACACTTTAGGCCTTCGGAGGGTTCTTTATGCGCTGGAGCGAAATTCCCAGGGAAGCCAAGGCCTATATGATCTACCACACCCTCATAGCCCCGGGACTAATAACGTGGACTCTCTTCCCGCTCTACCTTATGATGACGGGCTACTCCATCCTTGAGGTCGGGGTGTTCTTCACGATAGTGAACATCGCCTCGATCCCGCTCACCTACCTCTTCGGCAGGCTCTTCAACCGCTGGGATATCAAAAAGGGCCTCATAGTGATAGACATCCTCGATGGAATAGCCTACGTCATGTACGGCCTCGCCAAGGGAGCGATAGCGCCGCTGATGCTCTTCGGCGGCAAGGTGATCGACAAGCTTTCCACTCTGTTATACCCTCTCTACCAGGCCTACGAGCAGATAATCTACCCTGAGGACAAATACGAGGAGATATTCGCCTGGCATCTAAGATTGCCCGAGATAGCTACTTTGGTGAGCTTTCCGATAATGGGCTACCTCCTCGGATATGTGTACAATAGGCCGGAGCACTACCGCCTGACCTTCCTCTTCTTCGGCCTCTTCTCGGTTGTAACTGTCGCTTACCTCTGGCTCTTCCTGCCCCCTGTGGGCAAGGAGGAGAGGATAACCCCGGAGGGGTTCACGTTCAAAGCGGGTGAGTTTAAGCGCCTCCTTGCATTTGAAACGCTATTAACGCTGGCGTGGGGGCTAGCTCCTGAGTTCGTCCTCATAAACTACGTCGTCTTCGTTCTTCACAAGACGGTCTTCGAGATAACGCTGATAGCGGTTGCGAGCAGTCTTCTTAGAATAGCAGGCACATACGCCAGCGAGAGGGTTCCAAAGAATAAGGGCTTCCACGCGATAGCTTTGGGAATGTTCCTAAACGCCCTCTACGCCTTCGTGATGGCCCTTGCCCCACCTTTCTGGCTCGCCCTGGTCGTTTACGCCATCGGAGACTTCGGCAACGCGCTCTGGTTCCCGTTCTACCGCTCGTGGCTCTTCAAGCTCATTCCAAAGGAGAGGACAACAGAGTTCCATGCGGCCCTTTCGAGCTACCGGAAAGTTCTTGGACTCATAACTCCGATCACAGCCGGTTTCCTTGCGAGCATTCACCCCACGCTGCCCTACGGTGCAAGCCTTGCTGGATTCATAGTGGCTGGATTGTTCCTCCTGTGGATCGCAAAGAAGAGAGGAAGACCTTAAGTTTTGCTTCATTCCACTTTTTTCAGCTCGGCTTTCAGCAGTTTTACGTACCGCTCGAATCCCTCTTCATCAACGATGTGGAATTCAAAGGGGTGATAATCGGGCAGGCCTGCGAGCTCTTCGATCCTCGCCTCAAGTTCAGCCCTCTCGCGGAGGCTTTTTGGGACTTTTTGAACCTTTATCATCAGATCAACGTCACTCCCAGCGGTGAACTTCCCGGTCAGGACGCTGCCAAAGACGTAGAGCTCGCACTTACCAAAGACTTCCTCGCAAGCCCTCTTTATCGCTGGAAGGTAGCGCTTGTAGTTCTTTATCATTAGGTACCTCTTCCTCCCGCGCTCGATCATTGCCTCAATGGCTCTTCCTTTCGAACTCATCCGCTAGACCCTCCACGAAGTCCCTAACTTCCCTCACGAACTCCATAAGCTCCTCCGCGTCCTCGCGGTAGTAGCGCCGCGGCTCATACCTCGCCCCTATGTATGCATCCTCAAGCTCTCTGAGAAGGCTCCGGTGCGACCTTATGAAGTCAGCTACCTTCTCTTCCGCTTCAAGGGCTTTCCCAAGGGCCGCCAGAAGCTCCCTTACCGAGTGAGTTCTGAGTCTCACGTCAGCGTATTTAATCAGAAGGGCTTTGAGGTAAAACTGAATCGCTTGTTCTGTCAGAAAAATCGCGGCGTCGTACTTCTCTTCATCAAAAGCAGAATCAGCAAGCTCCATGTAGTCCTCTGATCTTTGAAGGAGAACCTCAACTTCTTCGTAGTGCATCGTCCCACCGAAGTTAGTTTGAGTACCAGAAATTAATACCTTTCGATTGAGAGTCAAAGCTGGGGATGCAAGTCCCTCAGCACACCCAGGGCTTGAGCATCAGTGCCGATGTGGTTAAAAACCACGTGAAGACAACCAGAGCGAGCTCGTGAAGGCGTTTTTCGTAGTAGTCTTGCTGAAGGAGATACGACAGGTCGGTTGCGAGGGAGAGGAAGTAGAGCATCGTTACAAAGCCTCCAGCATAAAGAGTCTTGCAGAGGCCGACCGGGACGAGGAGGAGACCGAAAAGCAAGTGGCTCTTCGCGTGCTCTCTCAGGGCTTCGTAGCGCTCAAGGAGGAGATAGCCGAGGAGGAGAGGGGCTATCAAAATGGCTAGGGCGAGAATCCAGGTGGAGGTAACGCAGTAAAACTTAACGCAGGGGATCCCGCCAACCCTTTGGGTAGTCAGGTAGAGGTCAGCGACCTTCCTGTGGATTCCGAGGGATGCCTCAACAAGAAAGACGAAAAAGGAATACGCCACTAATAAGACTGGCTTTACTCCAATCTTAATCATCTTCTCGGCACACCCGTCCTAACGGTGTAGTGCTCAAGCGTTGCCCCCCTCTCCACGAACTCGTGTGGCCAGATTTTGACGTTGTACATCCTCACGTTGTCCTCTATGACGGCGTTGTCGCCGATTACGGAGTTTACGATTCTCACGTTGTTCCCAATCTCGACGTGGCGACCTATTATGGAGTTCACTATCCTAACGTTGTCTCCGAGCTTCACCCTGTCCATGACAACGGAGTGGAGGATCTCGCAGTTCCTCCCAACGATCGTGTAGTTGTCTATAACAGCGTCCTCAAGTGCAGTCCCCTTTCCGATGCTGATGTGCCTGCCCAGGAGCACCTTACCCTCCACGATGAGCTTCCCAGTCTTTATCATCTCCCGGAACTTCCTCCGGAGGTCTTCGGACATCTCCGATTTGCCCTGCATGTAAACGTCGTGGGTTATTTCAACGGCCTCCATATCCTCGGGTGAAAGGTGACGGAGCAGGTACATGGCGGCGTTGAGATACCTCTCAGGCGTACCTACGTCAAACCAGTAGCCCTCCATCGGATAGCCGTAAACCTCGTAGCCGTGCTCTATGAGGGCAGGGATTATGTCACCTCCAAAGTCCAGCCTCCGAGTTTCCTTCATCTCCTTTGCCCATCCCTCGTTGAGGAACTCCCAGAAGTTCTCAGAGAGGATGTAAATCCCTGTGTTGGCGAGGTTGCTGGGTGCCTGCTCCGGCCTTGGCTTCTCGACGAAGTATTCAATCCGGTAGTCATCGTCTATCTTTGCCACACCAAAGCCTGTGACGTCTTCAACCGGCTGGAGGGCAATCGTCATGAAGGCGTTTTTCTTCCTGTGCCACTTGTACATGTCCTGGATGTTGAGCTGGTAGATGTTGTCGCCCTGGATAACTACCACAGGTTCTTTTATCCCGTAGTACTCCATTGTGTACCAGACAGCGTCGCCGTTGGTGGTGCTCTCATAGCGCGGCATGTAGCGGATTCTAATTTCTTTTTCAAGGCCATATTTCTTCTGCAGCCAGTAGCCCTCTCGAAAGTAGTCAAAGAGCGTCGTGTAGTTCACATAGCCCCTAACCCCAAGGTAGACCTCCTCAATTCCGTCCTTCGCGAGACTGAGAATGGAGTGCTCCAGAATGGGCTTGTTCAAAAGCCTGACCAAGCCCTTAGAAGTCTCTATCGTGAGAGGGCGGAGCCTCGTGGCGTCTCCACCTATGGGGATGACGGCTTTCTTTATCATGGTGGCCCACCGTTTAACTTTGTCACAAGTAAATAAAAAAGTATCCCCTCCGAAGGGAAAATGGCAGTGATTAAGGCAAAATCAGAAAACAAAATAAAGAGAGAACTAGAGTGAGAACTGGTGAGAGTGATGGTTCCGCTCGAGTATCTGCTCAGGTTCATCGAGGAAGACGCGCCCTTTGGAGACGTCACAAGTGAGGCCGTGATTCCTGAAGATATGAAGGCAAGGGCAGTCATCATAGCAAAGCAGAATGGTGTCATAGCCGGCGTGGAAGAGGCCAAAGCGCTTTTCGAACACTTTGGGGTCAAAGTAGAGGTTAAAAAACGGGACGGAGAGTTAGTTGGGAAGAGAGACGTTATACTCGAGCTTGAGGGCAACGCGAGGGCGATTCTCCTGGTGGAGAGGACCGCCCTGAACGTAATGGGGAGGATGAGCGGAATTGCAACTGAGGTCAGGAAGCTCGTGGAGAAAGTCAAGAGCGTGAACCCCAAAGTCAGAGTCGCCGGGACGAGAAAGACCCTCCTCAAACCCATAGACAAGCGTGCACTCCTCATTGGAGGCGGAGAGACTCATCGCTTCTCTCTCAGCGACGCGATACTCATAAAGGACAACCACCTTGCCTTAGTTCCCCTTGAAGAGGCTATAAAACGCGCCAAGGAGTTCTCCGTCTACAAGGTTGTCGAGGTTGAGGTCGAGAGCCTTGAAGATGCCCTGAAAGCAGCGAGAGCAGGGGCCGATGTGGTAATGCTCGACAACATGAAGCCTGCTGAAATAGCGGAGGTTATCGAAGCCCTCAAGCGCGAAGGCCTGAGGGAGAAGGTCAAAATAGAAGTTTCCGGTGGGATAACCCCCGAGAACATAACTGAATACGCGAAGCTCGACGTTGACGTCATCAGCCTTGGGTATCTCACGCACTCGGTCAAGAACTTTGATGTAAGCCTTGAGATAATTGGCAGGCTTTGATGAACTTTTTCGCTCTTCGCCAATACTTTTTAAACATCTTTCGACATCACTCACCGTTCGTTAAGGGAAGACTTATATTATAGAGTTTAGAATTCTCATAACCGAGGTGTGGGATATGGGAAAGCTGGACGTTATTCAGGCTAAGGGTACCGAGAGGCTGAAGAGGGGATTCGCCAAGATGGTGAAGGGCGGCGTCATAATGGACGTCACCAACGCCGAGCAGGCGAGAATTGCCGAAGAGGCAGGAGCCGTTTCCGTCATGGCCCTCCACCGCGTTCCCGCTGACATCAGGAAGGCCGGCGGTGTCGCCAGGATGGCTCCTATCGAGAAGATACAGGAGATTATGGACGCGGTAACCATTCCGGTGATGGCGAAGGTCAGGATTGGCCACGTCGCCGAGGCGAAGATACTCGAGGCCCTTGGCGTGGACATGATAGACGAGAGCGAGGTTCTTACTCCCTCAGACCCGTTCTTCCACATAGACAAGCGCGAGTTCACAGTACCCTTCGTCTGCGGTGCGAGAAACCTCGGTGAGGCCGTCAGGAGAATATGGGAAGGCGCCGCTATGATCAGAACCAAGGGCGAGGCCGGAACCGGAAACATAGTTGAAGCCGTCAGGCACGTCCGCCTCGTGGCTGAGGGCATCAGGCAGATCCAGGCCATGACCGACGATCAGGTCTACGCCGTTGCTGAAAAGTTCGCGGAACCCTACCTCAGGCTCTCGCTCAACGTCAAGGAGATAGCTGGACTTCCGCAGAGAGTCCTCGACAACGAGCCGATCTACGGCCACTACACCTACCGCGAGATCGTTGACGGGCTCTACAAGATACTCCTTGAGATAAAGAAGCTTGGAAGGCTTCCGGTTGTCAACTTCGCGGCAGGAGGTGTCGCAACCCCCGCCGATGCCGCGTTGATGATGCAGATGGGAATGGACGGTGTCTTCGTCGGCTCTGGAATCTTCAAGAGCTCCAACCCGCCGAAGATGGCGAAGGCTATCGTTGAAGCCGTCAACCACTGGGACGAGCCTGACGTTCTCGTCGAGATCAGCAAGGAGATAGGCGAACCAATGCGCGGCCAGGACATCGAGGAGCTTGAGGTAAGACTTGAGGAGAGGGGCGTCTGAGCCTTTTTCTTTCACTCTTTTGGGGTGGTAGTATGGTCAAGGTAGGTGTCATTGGCCTTCAGGGAGACGTGGAGGAGCATATCTGGGCTGCTAGGAGAGCCCTTGAAAACCTCGGCGTCTCTGGAGATGTTATCTGGCTAAAGAAGCCGGAGCAGCTTGAGAACATCTCGGCCATCATAATCCCTGGAGGAGAGAGCACCACAATCTCAAGACTCATGGTGAAGAACGGCCTCTTCGAACCTGTAAAGAAGCTCGGCGAGGAAGGTCTTCCCATCATGGGCACCTGTGCAGGTCTGATAATGCTCTCAAAGGAGGTTATCGGCGCTACCCCGGAGCAGAAGTTCCTCGAACTTCTCGACGTGAAGGTTAACAGGAACGCCTACGGCAGGCAGGTGGACAGCTTCGAGGCCCCAATAAAGCTCGCCTTCAGCGGCGAACCATTCCCGGGTGTCTTCATTCGCGCCCCGAGAATAGTGGAGCTCCTCAGCGAGAGGGTGAAGCCGATAGCCTGGCTTGGGGACAGGGTCGTTGGAGTTGAGCAGGACAACATCATCGGCCTTGAGTTCCACCCAGAGCTGACCGACGACACGAGGGTGCACGAGTACTTCTTGAGGAAGGCAGTTTGATTTCGCTTTTTAGATCGTTCACTTAATTTTTGAAGGCCATCATTTACTGCATAGCTTTTAAACAAAGATCTCATCCCCCGAACAGTTTACAAGAAGAGTTTCCAAAAATTACGTGCACTCTTTTTAAACAACTATTTAACCAAATAAGAAAATCTATTAAAGACAACAGCTCAAATAAGATACTGATGAATAAAAGTGAAGCCCAAAATAGAGACGCTGTTGGTGTTTTTCCTCGTTGGAATCGTTGTGGCAGCAGGATGTATTTCTTCGAACACTACCCAGCCTTCTACCGAAACTGGTACTACCAGCACCACGGAACTTGGGAGGGATTCCAACTCCACAACAAATACGGCGAGCTACGCAACAGCAAACCACACCGCAGATATAACTGTCGAGATTAATCCAAATCTGGAGCTGTTCTCGGTCGTGTACATTCTCGCTTTCAATGGAAGCGATCCTTTCATAATGGCCCCCAAGGAGTACATACAGGATGTTTTAACTTATTTTGGCCCGTACAATGACAGTGTAGTCGTTGGATATGTTCGTGATGTATTTGGCCCGTCACTCCCGTATTACACTAGGGACTATTCAATAATGAAATTTGGCAACAAATTGGCGAAGTTAGAATACCTTGGGAACATAACCAACGATAGTGTGTTGGCAGTAGATTTGAGGCTCTTATCAGAGTTTGCCAGAGAGAGCAACTTCAGTGCATTTTATCGGGCACATCTGAAAGAATATTCAAAGGCGACTTCCAATATCTCAGCATACATAAACTGTGCAATCCCTATATACTGGCGTTTTTTCGGAAAGTGGTACACCAAGTTCAGGATTGAAGCTTCGTACTCAGTATGGATACACCCCCACGCCAGTTGGGAGAATGAAACCAGTTATTACATCGGATGGATCTCGCATAATACGACTCCCCGCAGACTTTACGGTCAGGTTCGCAGGATGTTCCATGAGTTTGCACATCCCTTCGTGGGGGAGTTCCTGGATGAAAACTTCCAGCTTTTTGAGGGCATGGACTACTACTTAGACGAAATCAAAAAAGAACTGCCAGCGTTGACCACCTACGATACACCCCATTACGGTTCCTTCTCTAGGTATCTTAATGAGTTATTAACCGAAAGCATAGCAAAGTACGCGGCTCTAAAGTGTGGCATACCCAAAGACTACATGACTTACTCAACGTTGCTGATGTCAATGTATTTCCCTCCACTATCCAAACTCCTCGAAGAGTACGATGTTGTGTGGAAGACCAACAGCACTTTGCCTCAGTACGCACCCACATTGGCCGAACACATGAGAACGTGGGCGACTCCAACCAACATAAGCACCCTCTACTGGGAGCTCTCTCCAGTAACATGGGACCATGAGTGGAACACTGCCTTCCATTACGGTCGGGTGGTTATAGTCCCCGGATCGAGTGAACAAGAAAGAGAAGCCGCTAAAACCATTAAGGATGCCCTCGAGGACTCTTACAATGAGGAGTTTGGCCAAGCACCATCAATAGAGATAAAAGCCTACGATGAGCTGACTCCCGAGGATACCAAGGCCAACTTGATCCTCATTGGAACGCCGCAGACAAACGACCTAGTGAAAGAGCTCAACGACGGACTTCCGGTGAAGTTCGTTTTCAATGGATCGTGGATTCTCCAGAGAGACAGCGCATCAGTGAAAGAGTTTTTCTCGTTTGAAATTACAAACCAGTCCGTGAAGCAGTTGCCACTGGAGTATCCAACACCCTCCCCCTGGGGAGTTATAGAGACCATAAGAAACCCCTGGAACGACAGGACTTACATCACAGTATTAGCTGGGACAAACGAATCCTTAATAATGCAGGCATTTTGGCGGGGGTTTCCAAGCTATGTCCTGGTTGGGGACAACTACTTTGAGGTTGGGTTCTACATACAAGGAGGATAGCACAGCGAAGCTTTCTCAATTTTTTAGTCGTGAAATTAATTAGCAATTCTTTTTCAATTTTTACCAAAAAACTTTTTAGTTTTGACTTTTTCTTGCCAAACAGGTGGTAGCGTGAAGAAGGTCGTCTGTCCTTACTGCGGCTTTGGCTGCAAACTTCTCATTGATCCCGCCACACTTAAAGTAAAGCCATACAAGGGCGAGCCAAACAAAGGAAAGCTCTGTCCCAAGGGCTTATATTCTACTGAGATCGTCAAATCCAGAGACAGACTCAAAAGACCGCTCAAGCGCGTCGGCTCAAAAATAGTTCCAATAAGCTGGGGGCAGGCGATGGAGGAGATATCGAATAAGCTTTTGGAGGTAAGGGAACTTTACGGCCCCGATGCGGTTGCCTTTCTGGCGTCTTCCAAGGTCTCCAACGAGGAGAACTACCTGCTCCAGAAGATAGCGCGCCTCTTCGGCACGAACAACATAGACAACTGTGCAAGGCTGTGCCACGAGGCCTCCGTTCATGCCCTCAAGCTGGCCGTTGGTACGGGGGCGCAGACCAACCCCTACGAGGACATACCGAAGTTCAAATCCGTCCTGATCTGGGGATACAACCCAGCCGAGACCCACCCAGTCGTCATGGACTATATTCTGAGAGCAAAGAAGAGCGGTGCCAAGATTATAGTCGTTGACGTGAGGGAAACGAGGACGATGGCCTTCGCTGACCATAGGCTCATAATAAGGCCCGGGACTGACATAGTCCTAGCCAACGCTCTCGCTCATGTCATAATCGAGGAGGAGCTCTACAACGAGGAGTTCATCCGGAGCAGGACAACTGGCTTCTCTGAGGTAAGAATGGCGGTCAAAAAGTACACTCCAGAGTACGCCGAGAGGGCAACTGGAGTTCCTGCAGAAAAGATCAAGGAAGTGGCGAGGGATTTCTCCCTGGCCGGAAGCGGGGCAGAGATGTGGGGGATGGGGTTAACCCAGCACGTTTCAGGTGTAGAGAACGTGCTCGCGCTCATAAACCTCGCACTGCTTCTCGGTTACATCGGCGAGAGGGGAGGCCTCTACCCGATGCGCGGCCAGAACAACGTGCAGGGGGCCGCTTATATGGGCGCTCTGAGCGAGTTTTTACCCGGCTACGTCCCGCTCACTGACGGGAAGTTCAGGAAGAGAGTTGCAGGGCTCTGGGGCGTTGATGACCTCCCGACGGAGAGGGGCCTCTACCTCACCGAGCTGTGGGATGCGATAGAGAAGGGCGACGTTAGGGCACTCTACATCGTCGGCGAGAACCCGGCTGTCAGCGAGGCCGACTTCATGAGGGTTAGAAGGGCCTTAAGGAATCTTGACTTACTCGTCGTCCAGGACATCTTCCCCACGAGGACGGCCCGCTATGCCCACTATCTCCTTCCAGCTTCGGCCTTCTGTGAGAAAGCTGGAAGCTACATGAACAGCGAGAGGAGAATTCAATGGAGCGAGAAAGTCTGCGAGCCAGCATACGACTCAAAGCCCGACTGGGAGATACTGACGATGCTCGGAAAGGCACTCGGTCTGCCTGGCTTTAACTACACCTCAGTTGAGGAAATAACCGCCGAGTACTTCAGGTTATTCCCGGAGCTTGAGGAGAAGAGCGTAGAGGAGCTGAAGAACTCGGACGGAATCTTCCTGCCGAAGAAGAGGCTTCACACCTGGGAGTTTGCAACGCCGGATGGAAAAGCCCGCTTCATGGCAGTTGAGTGGATACCTCCCTGGGAGGGCCCAGACGATAAGTACCCCTTTGTCCTCACGACGGTCAGGCTTATAGGTCACTACAACACCGGGGAGATGACGCTGAGGAGCCCGTCACTTGTCAGACTCATGGGCGAGCCAAAAGCACTGATAAGCCGTGAAGATGCTGAGAGACTCGGGATACAGAACGGGGACTGGGTAGAGGTGGAGACGAGGCGCGGGAAGATCAGAATGACGGCGGAGATTGGGGACGTGCCCCAAGGAGTTATCGCCGTCCCCTTCCACTTCAAGGCCAACAAGCTGACGAGCCATGCGCTAAACAAGGCCGGAACGCCAGAATTTAAGTTCGCGGCGGCTAGGGTTAGGAAAGTCTAATCGCCCCGTCGCCGACATATTTTTAGGGCTCAAAAACAACTGGATATGGTGGGAAGATGGGAGAAGTCACCGTTGTCATTCCCTCAGACCTCTCGCGAATCCTCAGAGTCGATGAGAAACAGCTACCAAAGCTTGTCAGGATATACCTCGCCGTTGAACTCTATCGGGAGGGCGTAGTTAGCCTTGGAAAGGCGGCAGAGATTGCTGGGGTCACCAAAGCAGAGATGATGGAAATTCTGGCCTCCAAGGGCGTTCCTTTGAACTACACTGAGGAAGATCTCCAGGAGGACATAGAAACCCTGGAGAGGTTACTATGATAGTTGTATCCGACTCCGGACCGCTAATAGCCCTTGCAAAGATTGAAAAACTGGAACTTCTACGAGAGCTGTTTGGTGAGATTGTCATCCCCCGAGCCGTATGGGCAGAGGTAGTAGAGAAGGGCAGAGGCCGTCCTGGCTCCCGGGAAGTGAGCGAAGCAGAATGGATAAAGGTTCAGGACGTAAACGACAGGTTGAGCGTTGAAATCCTCATGAAGGAGATCGAGATTGGAGAGGCCGAGGCCATAGTGCTCGCCAGGGAGCTGAACGCGGATTTGCTGGTTCTCGATGAGAGGATCCCGAGGATCATAGCGAAGTCCCTCGGAATAAAGGTTGCGGGAACCCTGGCGCTGCTTTTCATCGCCAAAGAAAGGGGCCTCCTAAAAGAAGACCTCGAACCCCTGTTGCTTGAGCTCAGGACCAAAGGAGTCCGCTTCAGCGATAAGGTTGTTGAAGCTTTGAGGAAGCGGTTCATTAAAACCTGAAGGCCCACTCAGGGTACTCCCCTGTGAGGCACGCCAGGCATAGGTCTTTCTTGCCAACAGCCCTGATAAGGCCCTCAACGCTTAAATATGCCAGGCTGTCAGCACCTATCGCTCCCCTCACCTTCTCAACGCTCCCGAAGGCAGCTATAAGTTCGTGCCTCGTCGGGATGTCTATACCCATGTAGCAGGGGTGCCTTATAGGCGGCGACGCTATTCTCACGTGCACTTCCTTCGCTCCCGCTTTCCTCAGAAGGGAGACTAGTCTCCTCATGGTCGTCCCCCTGACTATGGAATCATCAACGAGAACGACTCTCTTTCCGTTGATGACCTCCCTCACGGGCGAGAGCTTGAGCTTTACCTTAAGCTCCCTGTAGAACTGGCCGGGGGTTATGAAAGTCCTCCCGATGTAGCGGTTCTTTATCAGCCCCTCCGAGTAGGGTATCCCGCTTTCCATCGAAAAGCCCAACGCTGCTGCCCTCCCAGAGTCGGGAACCGCTATCACAACATCTGCATCGGCGGGACTCTCCCTAGCAAGTTCCCTTCCCATCTTCACCCTCGCATGATAGACGTTCACGCCGTCTATTGTGCTGTCTGGCCGGGCGAAGTAGATGTACTCGAAGACGCAGTGGTGGTGCTTCTCCCTCGCCAGAACTCTACTCTCCACACTCCCTTCCGAGAGTAGAAAGACCTCACCCGGCCGAACGTCCCTTATTTCCCCGCCCTCAGTCTCGTCAACGAAAAGCCTCAAAGCCGAATCCTCGCTCGCAAAGTAGTGGCCGTCTCCAATCCCATAGCTCAGGGGCCTGAACCCTACGGAATCTCTCGCTACGAGGATTTTGCCGTCGAAGAGCAGAGCAACCGAATAAGCGCCCTTAACCTCGTTAAAGACTTCTCTCATGGCCTCAAACTCGTCGCCGGTCTCATTCAGGTGCCAGAGAAACGAAATCCCAAGAAGTTCAGAATCAACGGAGTGGTGAAACCTAACCCCCCTATTCTCATAACTCTTTCTCAGAGGGAGAAAGTTCGTGAGGGTGCCGTTGTGGGCAACTGCTATCCTCTTTCCACAGCACTCCGTTTCAAGAGGCTGAGTCTCGCTGAGAGAGCCGGATGTGGAGTAGCGGACGTGACCGATCGCGAGGTTGGAGCGAAGGGATGAGAGGGTTTTCCCATTGAAAACGTCCTGGATAAGCCCCCTGCCAGCGACGGTTCTTATCCTGTGCTTCCATACACTTATTCCGGCGCTCTCCTGGCCGCGGTGCTGGAGGGCTATCAGGGCGTAGTATGCTTTCTTCGGCGCGTTCTCTGAGAGTGCTGCAAAGACCCCGCACTTTTCGCGCATTGCTCTCACCGGGCACCTTCTTGAAAGGGGTTTTTGATTTAAACATGCTAATTTAAACGTTTCATGCGATAGTCTTTTGCAGATTCAAGTTTAAAAACTTTGCCCAGTGATTGACATTCTAATGGCAAAAAAATTCTTAAAAAGAACAAAGTTTTTACATAAAAATGGTGATTAGCGTGGACGTCTACGAAGGAAAGGCCAAGAAAATAATCCCTCTCGATGACGGTAAGGTCATTATGGAGTTCAAGGACGATGCGACCGCTTTTAATGGCGAGAAGAAGGCCCAATTCAGAGGAAAGGGCTGGCTCAACGCCCAGATAAGCGCCCATCTTTTCAGGGTTCTTGAGGCGAGCGGCATAAAGACACACTTCATTGGGGTTGCCGGAGACAACAGGCTCATAGTCGAGAGGCTGAAGATGTATCCCCTTGAGGTTGTGGTGCGGAACGTCGTTGCTGGAAGTCTAAAGAAGCGCCTCCCGCTTGAGGAGGGCACTGAACTCCCAGAGCCGATAATAGAGTTTTATTACAAGAACGATGACCTTGGGGACCCCATGATAAACCAGTACCACGCCAGAGTCCTGGGTGTGGGTGAGAGCGAACTTAAAGAGATGGAAAAAATTGCCCTTCAGGTGAACGATGTCCTGAGAAAGTACTTCGCGGAGAGGGGGATAATCCTGGTTGACTTCAAGCTGGAGTTCGGAAAGAACACGAGGGGCGAAATAGTCCTCGGCGACGAGATAAGCCCCGACACCTGCCGCTTCTGGGATGCCGAAACCAAGGAGAGCCTCGACAAGGACGTCTTCCGCTTCGGCAAGGGCGATCTCATCTCCGCCTACGAGAGGCTCTATGAGAGGATCACAGGCGAAGCTCCCGTTCGTAGGTAATCATGACGGTGTAGCAGCCCTTATCGTCCTCTTTTATTTCTATGCCTTTCAGGGCAGTGCCGTACTCCTCAACGGCCGTTTTAACAACGTCCGGAAGCTCCTCAAGGAATGCCTTCTTCCTAACCGTCAGCTCCATGATATCACCGAAGAAAAAAGAGGAATGAGACGTTAAAGTTTTATCCCATAATTCTCGACCCTTATTCCAGGCTCTCCCACAACCTTTCCGAGCTCGAAGCTCTCGAAGTGTCTGTTTAGGAGCTGGAGGGCCTCTTCCTTCTCCTCCCGCGGGACAACGGCAACCATCCCGACGCCCATGTTGAAAACGCGGAACATCTCCTCAAGAGGGACGCCGTTCTCATAGATTAGCCTGAAGATTCCCTCAATAGGCGGCATCTCAATGGAGAAGCCGAAGGAAGTAAGGCGCTTGAGGTTGAGAAGGCCCCCTCCTGTTATGTGTGCCAAGCCGTGCACCTTAACGTTCTCGATAAGCTCAAGGACGGCCTTGACGTAAATCCTCGTAGGTTCGAGGAGCCACTCCCAGAGCTTTTTCCCCTCGTACTCGTAGTCGAGACCGTACTTGGGGATGAGGAGCTTTCTAGCAAGAGTAAGACCGTTGGAGTGTATTCCCGAGCTCTTTATTCCAATCACAGCATCCCCCGGCCTGATTTTCTTCCCGGTAATCACCTTCCTCTTCTCAACGACTCCGATGGCCGTTCCAGCCAGATCAAAGCCGTTGATTAGATCAGGCATCACAGCGGTCTCGCCTCCGACGATAGCTATTCCAGCCTGCCTTGCCCCCTCGTATAGGCCCTGCGCTATCCCCTCGAACACTCTTTCATCCGGCTCTTTAACGGCAAGATAGTCAACCAAAGCGACCGGCTCGGCCCCAACGCAGAGCAGGTCGTTTACGTTCATCGCTATCATGTCTATTCCTATCGTGTCGAACTTCCCGACGGCCTCAGCCACCAAAACCTTCGTCCCAACTCCGTCCGTAGTAATGGCAAGATAGAAGTCACCAAAGTCCATTAAGGCCGCGTAGTGGCCGAGGTCTTCGGCCGGCTCTCCGAGCTTACCCCTTCTGAACTCGAAAGTCCCCTTGGCAAGAGAGATTATGCTTTTCAAGGCCCTCGAAGTCTTTTCATCATCGACTCCCGCCTGAGCGTAGGTCAGCATGAGCACCACCGGGGAGAGTTGGAGAAACGGCTTAAAAAGTTTGCCATTTTCATGACTAAAAAGGCTTAAATATCTTAAGTTTTTAACATTTAAACGTTAAAACAAGGGGTGGTGCTCATGATAAGGCCCCGCGATGAACTTGGAACTGCCACGACTGATTCCGCTCAGAAGATAGTCCTCCTCGGGAGCGGAGAGCTCGGGAAGGAGATAGCGATCGAGGCCCAAAGGCTGGGAGTTGAGGTCATCGCCGTTGACCGCTACGCCAACGCCCCAGCTATGCAGATTGCCCACCGCTCCTACGTGGGAGACATGAGGAAAGCAGACTTTCTCTTTTCAGTCGTCGAGAGGGAGAAACCGGATGCGATAATTCCAGAGATCGAGGCTATAAATCTAGATGCCCTCTTCGAGCTTGAGAAAGACGGCTACTTCGTAGTTCCGAACGCCAAAGCAACGTGGATAGCAATGCACCGCGAGAGGACGAGGGAGACCCTGGCAAGGGAAGCGAAGGTTCCAACTTCCAGATACACTTATGCCTCAACTCTCGACGAGCTCTACGAGGCCTGTGAAAAGATAGGCTACCCCTGCCACACCAAGGCCATAATGAGCTCCTCGGGGAAGGGCTCCTACTTCGTCAAAGGCCCTGAGGACGTCCCGAAAGCCTGGGAGGAGGCCAAGAAGAAAGCCAGGGGAAGTGCCGAGAAACTCATCGTGGAGGAGCACATAGACTTCGATGTGGAGATTACGGAGTTAGCTGTGAGGCACTACGACGAAAACGGTGAGGTAGTAACTACTTTCCCCAAGCCCGTTGGCCACTATCAGATTGACGGCGACTACCACTCGAGCTGGCAGCCAGCCGAGATAAGCGAAAGGGCCGAGAGGGAAGTTTACAGGATAGCGAAGCGCATAACGGACGTTCTCGGCGGACTGGGCATCTTTGGCGTCGAGATGTTCGTGAAAGGCGATAAGGTATGGGCAAACGAGGTCTCCCCGAGGCCCCACGACACCGGCATGGTGACTCTGGCATCTCACCCCACTGGATTTTCGGAGTTTGGACTTCACCTTAGGGCAGTTCTCGGACTCCCGATTCCAGGCGAGTGGGTAGACGGTTACAGGCTCTTCCCTATGCTTACTCCAGCGGCCACTCACGTCATAAAGGCCAACGTTTCCGGTTATTCACCGCGCTTTAGGGGGCTGGCAAAGGCTCTCAGCGTCCCGAACGCCACAGTGAGGCTCTTCGGCAAGCCCGAGGCCTACCCTGGAAGGAGGCTCGGCGTTGCAATAGCGTGGGACAAAGACGTGGGAGAGGCAAAGAGGAAGGCCGAAATGGTGGCCCACTCGATAGAGCTGAGGACGAGATCAGCTAACTGGCACTCCCAGGACTACGAGAAGAGAAAGCACTTACTCTGACGCCTGTTTTGATTCTTCAATTTTCTTCCGCTTCGAACTGTTGAATGTTATTACAAAGTTATGAACACCTATGGCAAAAATTAAGTGATGTGGGCATTCCTTAGATACGGTTCTGGCCATTAACAAAATGAGCATATATGCTGATTAGTCCAATGATTTGGACAATATCCGAAAAATTTAAATAGTCCGGAGAATAGCACTACACGCTGGTAAGTTACGTGGGTGTACTAAAATCAGCAGGGTTAAGTAAAGGGGATGTAACCAGGAATCAAGTTCGAATAAGAGAGTGGAATGGGAGAGGAAGGTAAAATTGAGAATGGGGATCCTCCCCCACTCTTAATTCTTCTTTGTTTTTGCCGATTAAAAGGCTCGAGATAAAAATTCAAAATCCTAATCAGTCCTCTTCATCTCAATGCCATTCCGGGTGAATGAGTACTCGAATGATATAACATCAGACACCCCCGGGGCCTTGAGTATGCACATATAGCGCTTTACCCCCTCTTCGGTGAGCTCGCTCCTCGTTCTCACAACGTAATCGACCCTCCTGTAAAGGGACGAGAACACACGATCGGGCTTTCCAGAAAAGACCCATATGTTAGTGCCCGTTGGGTATTCTCTGTAGGCCCTGTGGCGTCTCCTAATCTCAGCAGAGACCTCGAAGTAGCTCAGGGCGTTGGCTTCCCCGAAAATATTTGAATACTCCGAAAGGTCCATAGCCACTCCCCATAGCTCCCTGCCCTCAAACATGTTCTCCTTCTTCCAGAGCTCCTTGTGTGCCCTGACGACCTCAGCGTATTTCCTGGACAGAAGCTCATAGGAGAGGGAACCTGAAAGGTACCAGACACCGCGCCTCTCTATCCTCGGGCCGTAAAGACTTCCAAAGGTATCCACTATTGCTAGGTTGAGCGAATCAAGGTACTCATCAACATTAATGCCCCTCTTTTTCATGATCTCAATGAGGATTGGAAGAGCATGGCTGATGTTGAAGAACCCTACCAGGTTATCGTTCTCAAGCTTATTCTTCATGAACTCAAAGACTAGCTCACGGCCGAGGGAGCGAGGGTCTTCCTCGTGAAGCAGTATGTATGAGTGCTCCTTAACCCCACCAAGGGCCTCGTCTAGAGGCTTTATCCCGAGTTTAATCATGTTCATCACCCTCAAAAGGATCGAAAACCTCGGGTTCAAGTCCCTTCGTTACGTATGCCTTTCTCTTAAACATCTCTCTCGTAACCTCGACCACAATATCGGAGAACGTGTAGATAAAGTCCTCTATCTCGGGGCAGTCTGTACTGTCATAGACCAGTATGGCCCTAATGTCTGGGATTTTACTCGTCACTTCAGTTTTTGTACTCCATACCAACTGGTAGGTCTTCCTGGGGTTCTTGAAGAGCTTGCAGGTCCCAGAACTCAAATACGTAAAGAGCCAGATACGGCTGGCCGATATTTTCTCGGATAGAGTTCTTACAAAATCACTGTACTTGGTGACAAAAACACCGTCGTCAAGGTACCCGCTCAGCTGATAAACGTGGGGGAGATTCCGATCTATCCCCTTAAAGCTCCCGAAGACATCAAAAACTACAAACTTCTCCCCAAGCACATCTTCCAGAGAAATCCCTACTCTTTCCAGGTTAGACCTGAAAACGAGGAGTGGCTCGTAGAGAACCACAAAGACAGGCTCTTCACGCCTTATAAGCTCTTTGAGAAGCCTTACCCCAATAACGTCCCCGTTGGAATCGGGCCCCCTCGCAATAACTGTGAGTACTCCGTTTTCAGGAACAGAATCAACCAACCTTGAAAGCCCCATAGGTGTCCCCTCTCCAGTAGTTAGGAGCAACTTCTATTAAACAGTTTTTTGCCAATTAAATGTAAAAATAAAGCTTAAAAACCTCAATTTTTTACACAAAAATGGTGAAACTCATGCGCGTTCTGCTCGTGGGTGCAGGTGGGAGAGAAAACGCGATCGCTGAAGTCCTTGCCAGAGATGCTGAGCTTTACGTTGTGGCAGGCCACAAAAACCCCGGAATCGCGAGGCTCGCAAAGGACTACGCCCTCGCGAAGGAAACCGACGTCCCGAGAGTCCTCGACTTTGCCCTCAAGTGGGGAGTAGATATGGCCTTCATCGGTCCGGAGGCGCCCCTTGAGAAGGGCATCGTCAACGTTCTGGAAGAGAACGGGGTTCCAACGGTAGGACCCACAAGGGAAGCGGCCATGCTCGAGACCAACAAGGCCTTCGCGAGGTGGCTGATGGAAGAGTACAAGATTCCCGGAAGGAAGCTCTTCAAGGTCTTCGACGACGTTTCAGAGATGAAATCCTGGATCGACGACTTTGGAAGGCCAGTTGTCGTCAAGCCCCTTGGCCTCACGGGTGGAAAGGGTGTCAAGGTCGTCGGCTACCAGCTGAAGGACAACGAGGAGGCTAAAGCCTACGCCGAGGAGCTGATAAAGAGGGACGGAAAAGTCCTCATCGAGGAGCGCACCGACGGCGTGGAGTTTACCTTCCAGGTCTTCACCGACGGGAAGAGAGTCGTCCCAATGCCCCTCGCACAGGACTACCCCCACGCATACGAGGGCGACGTAGGACCGATAACAGGGGGTATGGGTTCTTACTCCTGCGAAGACCACCGACTACCGTTTATAACTAAAGAAGACTACGAGAAAGCTCTTGAGACACTCAAAGCCACTGTGGAAGCCATGAGGAAGAACGGAACCCCCTACAAGGGCATCCTCTACGGCCAGTTCATGCTCGCCAAGGACGAGCCGAAGATAATAGAGTTCAACGCCCGCTTCGGCGATCCAGAGGCAATGAACGTCCTGCCGATTCTGAAGCGTTCTCTCGTTGAGATCGGCGAGGAAATAGTGGACGGCAACCTGAAGGGAGCAGAATTTGAGCGGAAGGCAACGGTTGTGAAGTACATCGCTCCAAAAGGCTACCCAACCAACCCGGTAAGGGGAATAAAGCTTCACGTGGATGAGGCCAAAATTAGGGAGGAAGGGGCTAGAGTCTACTACGCTTCCCTCGACGAGAACTTCAGGATGCTCGGCTCAAGGGCTTTGGCCGTTGTTGGAATTGCTGACTCGCTGGAGGAGGCCGAGAGAATAGCCTCAGCTGGAATAAGGCACGTAAGGGGGGAAATTTTCTACAGGAAGGACGTGGGGACGAGGGAGAGCATAGCAAGGAGAATAGAGCTTGTTAGGGCTATGAGGGGTGAGTGAAATGATCGAACGGAAGCAAATTCTTGAGGTTCTTGAAGGGTATGAGAAGGATAAGATAAAGGTGGGCGTCATCGGGAGCCACTCGGCCCTTGACATAGCCGATGGCGCCAAGGCCGAAGGTTTTAAGACAATCGTGGTTGCCCAGAGGGGGCGGCACAGGACTTATGCGGAGTACTTTAAGGAGAAGAAGACGAGAGACGGCCTGACTAAGGGCTTCATTGATGATGTAATCGTTCTTGAGAAGTTCGGTCAGATAATCGAGGTTCAGGAAGAGCTGAGGAAGAGGAACGTTATCTTCGTTCCGAACCGCTCCTTTGTTGTCTACACTGGCATTGACAGGGTTGAGAACGAGTTCCTTGTGCCTCTCTTCGGGAGCAGAAACCTTCTGAGAAGCGAGGAGAGGAGCGAGGAGAAGAGTTACTACTGGCTCCTTGAGAAGGCAGGGCTGCCTTACCCAGAACCCGTTAAGCCGGAAGAAATCGACGAGGTAGGCCTCGTCATAGTCAAGCTCCCCCACGCAAAGAAGAGGCTTGAGAGGGGCTTCTTCACGGCCGCTTCCTACAGGGAGTTCAGGGAGAAGTCAGAGCGCTTAATGAAGCTTGGCGTCATCACAGAGGAAGATCTCGCCAAGGCTAGAATAGAGCGCTACATAATCGGCCCGGTCTTCAACTTCGACTTCTTCTACTCGCCGCTCGATGAGGAGATAGAGCTCCTCGGAATAGACTGGCGCTTCGAGACGAGCCTTGACGGCCACGTTAGGCTTCCAGCGAGCCAGCAGCTCACACTTCCAGAGTGGCAGTTCGAGCCCGAATATACCGTCACAGGTCATGCATCCTCAACTCTCCGTGAGTCCCTTCTGGAGAAGGTATTCGACATGGCCGAGAAGTACGTCGAGGCAACAAAGAGATACTATCCACCCGGAATAATCGGGCCGTTCACGCTCCAGACCGCTGTGGACAAGGATCTGAACTTCTACATCTACGATGTGGCACCAAGAACTGGGGGAGGAACTAACATCCACATGGCGATGGGACATCCCTACGGCAACGCCCTCTGGCGGAAGGAGATGAGCACGGGAAGAAGGGTTGCGCTCGAAATCAAGAGGGCAATTGAGCTGGACGAGCTTGAGAAGGTCGTTACGTGAGGTGATGAGGATGAAGTGGAAGGTTAAGGTCATCGTAAGGCTCAAGGAAGGTCTCAACGACCCAGAGGGAAGGGTCATAGGAAACGCCCTGAAGAACCTCGGGTTCAGCGTGGAGAACCTGCGCGTTCCCAAGTACTTCGAGTTCGAGCTTGAGAGCGAAAGGCCGGAGGAAGAGGTCGAGGAGATGTGCAGGAAGCTACTCGCCAATCCCCTCATCCACGAGTGGGAGTACAGCATAGAGCCGGTGAGCTGACATGGTCAAGTTTGCCGTCGTTGTCTTTCCGGGAACGAACTGCGACTTCGAGACTGAGAGAGCTATACGGAAGGCTGGGGCGGAAGCTGAGCGAGTGTGGTACAAGACCTCGCTTAAGGACTTTGACGGCGTCGTCCTTCCCGGGGGCTTCAGCTACGCCGACTACCTAAGGGCAGGGGCTATAGCAGCTCGTCAGGAGATAATTGAGGAAGTGAAGGAGTTCGCCCGAGATGGGAAGCCCGTCCTCGGGATATGTAACGGCTTTCAGGTTCTGACTGAGGCCGGCCTTTTACCCGGGGCGTTGAGGCCGAACAAAGTTCCGAGGTTCATCTGCAGGTGGGTGCACCTCAGGGTCGCCGATACCGAAACCCCATTTACCCAGTTCTACGAACCCGGAGAGGTCATCAGGATGCCGATAGCCCACGCCGAGGGCAACTACTACGCTGACGACCCCTCAAAGGTCAGAATCGCCTTCCAGTACAGCGACGAGGAAGGCAACATCACGGAGGAAGCGAACCCGAACGGCTCGCTCCTCAACATAGCGGCGATAGCAAACGAGAATGGCAACGTCCTCGGAACGATGCCTCACCCAGAGAGGGCGAGCGACCGCTTTTTGGGCAGTGAGGACGGGCTGAAGCTGTTCAGGAGCATGGTGGAGTGGGCGAGGAAGTAACTTCTCAAATTCTCCTTCTTTGCACTCTTTGCCAAAAACCTTTTTAGTGTAGTGTTCCCTTCACTAAAGGGGATTATAAATGTTCGTCCGCTCGCTTTCCGCTGGGGGCAGCGTGAATGAAATTGGGAACAAGGCCCACCGTCTTTCGATCCTCGCAAGGTACTTCAACGTCCCCACTGGCTTCGTGGTGACCACGAGGGCTTACGACCTCTGGAAAGAGGAAGGAAAGCTCCCCCAAGAAGTCGTGGAAGAAGTGAAGGACTACTTCACCTCTCCCTACCTCCTCGAAGGAGAGTTTCCAGTAGTCGTGCGCAGTTCCGCGACAGTCGAGGATAGCTCCAAGGCAAGCTTTGCAGGGGTTTTCGAGAGCGTTACGGGGATAAACTCCTTCAACGACTTAATCGAAGGAATAGAGAGGGTCTTTAAGAGCGCCAGTTCGAAGAGAGTTAGGACTTACATGGAGCGGATGGGCCTAAGTGGACAGTCGAGGATGGCGGCGATAGTCCAGAGGGAGATAACACCCGAGTTCGCTGGTGTGCTCTTTACACGCTCGTCCACAGAACCGGAAAAAGCTTTAGTCGAGTTCGTAAGAGGAAGCGGCGAGGAGCTTGTGGGTGGTAGAAAAAGCGCTGAGCGGGTTTTGCTTCCAAGAAACCCGGAAGAGGTTAATGACGAGCTTATGAGGGAGCTTCTCACCGTGGGTCTTGAAGTTGAGTCCCTCTTCGGAAGGCCGCAGGATATAGAGTGGGCCTACGACGGGACGCTCTGGATACTCCAGTCGAGGGACATAACGGTGCTCGGGCAAAACAGAGAAGCAGGAGATATAAAAACCGAGAACTGGTACGCTCTAAAGGGCATCCCGGCGAGCCCTGGAGTGGCGAGAGGTAGGGCGCGGTTTGTGCTGGACGACCAGCCCCCAGAAGAGGCCGAGATGATTTTTGGGGAAGGCGAGGTTCTCGTTACCTACGTTCTCCACGCCGAGCACTACAACCTCTTCGCGAAGGCCGCAGGAATAGTGACGAAGGTGGATAGCATTCTCTCCCACCCGGCGATAATAGCGAGGGAGCTCGGAATTCCCTGCGTGGTCGGGGTTGACGTTGAAGCGATAAGGGACGGCGATGAGGTAATCGTCGACGGAAATAAAGGTGCTGTTTACGTCAGGAACCCAAAGAGGGTGCTAAAGGGTGTTGAACTCTGGAAATCAAGCTACCGCGAGGATGAAACCGTGAGGGAGCTAAAAGAGGAGTACCTGAAGGCCCTGGAAAAACTCTCGTCGGAGGAACTGGAGAACGTCATTGTGGGGGCTTTTTCACTCGTTAGAGAGCATTATCTAATGGACAGAGAAAAGGCCTTCAACGTCTACTACTTCATAAACTGGCTTATGGAGGAGGAAACGCCGAGGCTTTTAGCTAAGCGCTTCGATGTTATAGACATCTTTTCGCGCGCGGATAGGGGAGAAAAGCCAAGAACCAATGAGGAGGAGAGGCTCTTCGAAATCTACCGGCTCCTCAAGGCATTCATAAACTACACGGACGAGAGGGTTAGGGACATTCCAAGGTTGCTGTTCGGAGTCTAAGGCAGGGTTGGAGCGTGTGGTGCTGATTATGGAAGTTCCAAGCCTAAACTCCAAAAAAGACCTCCTTACGCGGAAGAACTTCCCCTATCTGCTTATCAACCAGCTAATCTCAAGAATCGCCGAATACCTCTTCTTCATCGGCGTAGTCTTCTACATTTACAACCAGTCTTCCACAGCGGACACTTCGGGGGTGTTCATTGCAAAAACACTGGCGCTTTTACTACTCTCGCCAGTAGTTGGAGTGATCGTGGACAGACACGGCAGAAAAAAGGTTATGGTAACCTCAACCCTTCTCAAAGCGGTTTTCGTGCTGTCTCTCGCCGCGGTTTTTAACTCCTCCATCAGCATCTATCTTCTCCTGTATCTGTACTTTGTCACCTTCCTGCTCGATGCCTGTTCGCTGTTTTTTGGAACTGCCCGCTCCGCAATAATCCCCTCAATAGTCAAAACTGACCAGCTTAAAACAGCCAATTCGCTGTTGACATTAGCCGATGACCTGATAGATACTCTGGGCCCCACGCTCGCTTCCCTCATGATCCTTGCGATTGGTAGGGAACGCACGCCCCTCTTAGCGGCCATAATCTTTGGGATCTCGGTGATACTCCTAAAGAAGCTTGATGTGGTTGAAGAGCCGTCCTCCGACATGGAGGACAGCTTTCTGGAGGAGGTTAAATTAGGCCTGGCATTCGTTAAAACGTCCAGGCCTGTGCTAACTCTTCTTTTAATCTCCGGGGGCTTATGATAGGCGGGGGAATAATAAACGTGCTTTTGGTTCCCTACTCGGCGGGCTTGTCAGCTTCGGCCGAGGTCGGCTACGGCGTCCTGCTCACGGCCCTCGGTGCGGGATTCTTCATAGGAAGTTTTCTGATGAGCCTCCTTGGGGACAGGTTCTCTGATGAGACGACGTTCATCGCTGGCCTCTTTATGACGGCACTCGCCCCAATAATGTGGAGCCAGGTGGGTTATCTGTCCCTGGCGGCAGCGATAGGAGTCTTTAACGGCGCCGCTAACAGCGTTCTCAACATTTCCCTACAGACGCTGTTCCAAAAGACGGTTCCCTCTGATCTTTTAGGGAGGGTCTTGTCCTTTGAGTACTTTCTGACTTCGGCATTCTCCCTTGTTTCAATGGCAGGGGGAGGAGTGCTCGCAGACAAAATGGGGGTCAGTTTCGTGCTCCTCACGGCAGGCATCATGGAATTGGCCATAGCGGTCTCTGCATTCTGGCTTGTAGCCTATTTTAAACGTGATTTAAGAGTTTAGAAGCAAACGTGTATTGACATTTTTTCGTCAAAATAAACCTTAAAAACTCAAAATTTTTACATTTTTCTGATAATAAAGGAGGTGTCACGATGTTCCCCCACGAGGAGAAGCTCATCCGGGAGAGGCTCGGGAGGGAGCCGAACGAAGTGGAAAAGGCCATGCTCGAAGTAATGTGGAGCGAGCACGCCTCGTACAAGTCTAGCAGGCCGTTCCTTAAGCTCCTTCCAACGGAGAACGAGCACGTGGTTCTGGGCCCGGGAGAGGATGCTGGAATAGTGAAGTTCGACGATGAAACCTGGATAGCGGTTGGAATCGAGAGCCACAACCACCCTTCAGCCGTTGAGCCCTACGGCGGTGCCGCCACGGGTGTCGGCGGAATTGTCAGGGATATACTCTGTATGGGCGCCCGTCCGATAGCCCTCCTCGACCCGATACGCTTCGGGCCGCTTGAGAAGGAGCGCAACCGCTACCTCCTCCAGGGCGTCGTGAAGGGCATAGCGGACTACGGCAACAGGATAGGAGTTCCGACGGTTGGCGGCGAGACAGAGTTCGACGAGAGCCTGGATAACTACACGCTCGTGAATGTTGCCTGCGTTGGGATAATGAGGCCGGAGCACTTCGTCCACAGCTACGTTGAGGAAGCCGGGTTAAAGCTCGTCCTCGTCGGTAACAGGACCGGCAGGGACGGAATCCACGGCGTGACCTTCGCAAGCGAGGAACTGAGCGAGAACGCGGAGGAGGAAGACCGCTCGGCGGTCCAAATTCCCGACCCCTTCACCGAGAAGCTTCTAATTGAAGCCACGCTTGAGGCCGTCTACACAGGGAAAGTTAGAGCGCTCAAAGACCTCGGCGGCGGCGGACTTACCTGCGCTTCCTCGGAGATGGCCGGGAAGAAGGGCTTCGGTGCCGTTATCTACGCCGACCGCGTCCCCCTAAGGGAGCCAAACATGACACCGACGGAGGTAATGATATCCGAGAGCCAGGAAAGGATGCTCTTTGCAGTCAGGGAAGAGGACGTTGAAGAAATCGGGAAAATTTTCGAGAAGTACGGCCTCGAATGGACGGTCGTTGGAGAGATTATAAAAGAACCGCGCTACATCGTTTACTGGAAGGGCGAGAAGGTTGCTGACCTCCCAATAGATCTCCTTACGGAAGTTCCAACGATCGAGTGGGAGACGAGGCCCTACAGCCTCGAAAGGGACGTTGAGACACCCAAGATAAGCTTTTCTGACGCCTTCGAGCTCGTCTGGAGCAGTCCGAACGTTCTGAACAAGCGCTGGGTATGGGAGCAGTACGACCACGAGGTTCAGGGCAGGACAGTGGTAAAGCCAGGAAGAGATGCTGCAGTGCTCAAGATAAACGAGCGCTACGGGCTGGCCTTCGTGGCCGACGGTAATCCTAACCACAGCCACCTCAACCCCTACCACGGAGCGATGGGGGCTGTTGCTGAAGTCGTGAGAAACCTCGTCAGTGTGGGTGCCGAGCCCTTAGCCCTGGTGGACAACCTCAACTTCGCCTCCCCAGAGAGACCCGAGGTCTACTGGAGCTTTGCGGAGACAGTCAGGGGACTGGCGGATGCTGCAAGAGCCTTCGGTTTAGCGTACGTGAGCGGAAACGTCAGCTTCTACAACGAGGTCGTTGACAGGCCCATAAAGCCGACTCCAGTCGTTGCTGGCCTCGGAAAGGTGGAGCTTGAGAAAATACCTGGCTTTGGCCTCGAAGAGGGGCTCCTTATAGGCGTCGTTGGGAGCACTAAGAGGGAGCTCGGAGGAAGTGAGCTATACGTGAGGCTCGGTCTGAAAGGCGGAATCGCTCCGCGCGTGAACCTTGAGGAGGAAAAGGCGAACGCCGAGGGAATCCTTGAGGCGATCAGAAGGGGACTCTTGAAGGCCGTCCACGACGTTAGCAAGGGCGGAATAGCGGTGGCCCTGGCGGAGATGGCAGTTTTGGGCAACACGGGCTTCACCGCTGACCTCTCGAAGGTGCCCGCCGAGACTTCTAACCCGCTTGAGGTTGCCTTCAGCGAGAGCCACGGCCGCTACATCGTAGTCTTCCCCGAGGAAAGACTTGAGGAGCTTAAGGCGCTCTTCAGGCACTTCGCAGTAATCGGCAGAGCAGGAGGAAGCGGTGCCGTCTTCCTCTGGAATGGAGATGAGCTCCTGAGGAAGCCGATCACCAAGCTGAGGGAAGTTCACGAGTCCTTTCCGAAGCTCCTGGGTGAGGAGGAATGAGGGTAGCGACCTATGCTTCCCACTCTGCCCTCCAGATTTTGAAAGGGGCAAAAGACGAGGGGTTCGAGACGGTTGCCTTCGGCCCTTCCAGGGTTAAGCCGCTCTACACCAAGTACTTTCCAGTTGCGGATCATTTCATAGAGGGTGCATATCCGGAAGAGGAGCTGCTCGAGTTCGAGGCCGTAGTTGTTCCAACTGGTTCGTTCGTTGCCCACCTCGGCGTAGAACTTGTTGAGAAGATGAAGGTTCCTTACTACGGCAACAAAGCCGTGTTAAGGTGGGAGAGCGACCGCTCCCTCGAAAGGAAGTGGCTGGAGAAAGCTAAGCTGAGGCTCCCGAGGATTTACGAAGACCCAGACGACATAGACGGGCCCGTCATCGTAAAACCATTTGGCGCTGGAGGGGGAAGGGGGTACTTCCTGGCCAGCTCCCCCGAGGACTTCTGGAAAAAGGCCGAGAGGCTAGGTGTTCGTAGTAAAGAAGACCTTTCGAGAGTCCAGATACAGGAGTACGTGGTGGGCGTTCCAGTTTACCCTCACTACTTCTACTCGAAGCTCAACGGCGAGCTTGAGCTGATGAGCGTTGACAGGCGCTATGAGTCCAACGCGGACGCGATAGGGCGAATTCCAGCGAGGGAGCAGATTGATCTTGGAATCAGCACCGACTACACCGTCGTCGGGAACATTCCGATCGTTCTAAGGGAAAGCCTGCTAATGGACGTCATCGAGGCTGGAGAACGAGTGGTGAAAGCTGCGGAGGAGCTCATGGGTGGCCTCTGGGGCCCGTTCTGCCTGGAGGGTGTCTTTACTCCTGACATGGAGTTCGTGGTCTTCGAGATATCCGCGAGAATAGTGGCTGGAACTAACCCCTTCGTGCACGGCTCGCCGTACACCTGGCTCCGATACGACTTCCCCGTCAGCACGGGCAGGAGGATAGCGATGGAGCTGAAGCAGGGCTTGGAAGAGGACAGACTGGGAGAACTCCTCACGTGAGGAGCCTCTCCAGCGTTTTCATCTCCCTTTCTTCCCAGGCGTCTTTTTCTAGGACGAGCACGAGTGTTCCATTGCTAACAGCGACGTAGTCCCGCAGGGATGTCAGGAACTTTGCTATGGCCCTAAAATCGTTGTAGAGCTTGAGGTATTCGAGCCCTTCGAGAACGATGACAGGCTTTAAATCAGAGTTCTCGAATGAACGGATGTAATCAACCGCAGTTTCGAGGATCCTTGGGAGATTGGTTGGAGAAACGTTCCCATAACCGCCAAGGTTTGTTATCCTATATACTTTCCAGCTACTTGGCACTTCGACGTTCCTCACAAAAGCCAGAACGGGGTATTCCCTAAACTGCTTTTTGAAGTCTTCAAACTGTGCCGGATCCACTACCAGGACTCCTGGCTGAATTTCCACCTGCGTTTTAGGTTCTTCAATCTCAAAGACCTCCCCAAGCGAGAGCTGAACCATGAAGAGGGCCGTAACGACGGTCAGAACCAGGCCAATGAACAGCCCCCAGAACTTAAAGCCCTCGTTCCATAACACGGGATAAAGCATTTGATATACCCCGTACGTGCTCAGGGACAGGCCGAGGTACGCAGTGTCCTGATCGTAGAATTCCCTCATCCGATAAAGTATAAGTCCGCCGATACTCAAGAAGACACCGGAGGCTCCGTAGACGATCCCCATAACGGCTGTTTCAGGCGTTTTTTCGAGGAAAAGGAGGAGAATCGCTGTGTACACTCCAATAGCGGCCGGTCCCCACGAAAGAGCCCGGATGTAATCCTGAGACATTGAGACCTCTTCGTTTACCCTTAGGACCCCCTGCAGGATCAGAGATGAAAAGAAGCCAAGCAGAACCGCCGCTATCTCAGGATGAATGCCTAGATCCCCGATTATAGCGTAGGCATATATTATCCAGGCAAAACCCCAGTAGTAGGCGGCCTTTCTATGCCGCTGGTGGGAGAAAAACAGGAGCATTCCTCCCGCAGCTAGCTTTACTCCAGCGTCAAACGCCGCCGCCATTAGGTAGGAGTCCACGGTACCACCGGGTAAAGTACTTTGTCCTGATATTTAACCCTTTTTCCGCAAGCCTTAAAAGCCCTCATCATTCTCAAGTCAAAAAGGGTGAGGAGGTTCGGAAGATATGGGCAAATTTGAACAAAAACTTGTTAATGCTCTTAAGGGCTACACCTTCGACGACGTTCTCCTGATACCGCAGGCGACCGAAGTCGAGCCGAAGGACGTGGACGTTTCTACACAGATAACGCCCAACGTGAGGCTGAACATCCCGATTCTCAGCGCGGCCATGGACACGGTTACCGAGTGGGAGATGGCCGTTGCGATGGCAAGGGAAGGCGGCCTGGGAGTAATCCACAGGAACATGAGCATAGAGGAGCAGGTCGAACAGGTGAAGAGGGTCAAGAGGGCCGAGCGTTTCATCGTTGAGGATGTCATAAGCATAAAGCCAGATGAGAGCCTCGACTACGCGCTGTTCCTCATGGAGCGCAACGGCGTTGACGGTTTGCCCGTCGTTGACGATGAAGGAAGGGTCGTTGGTGTGATCACCAAGAAGGACATAGCGGCGAAGCAGGGATCGAAGGTCAGCGAGGTCATGACGGGCGAAGTCATAACAGTGCCCGAGACGGTAACGGCGGAGGAGGCAGTACAGATAATGTTCGACCACAGGATAGACCGGCTTCCTGTGGTTGACGGTGAGGGAAGGCTCGTTGGCATAATAACGATGAGCGACCTCGCGAAGAGGAGGAAGTACCGGAACGCGGTAAGGGACGAAAACGGTGACCTGCTCGTTGCTGCGGCCGTTGGCCCCTTCGACCTCGAGAGGGCAAAGGCCCTCGATAATGCTGGAGCCGACGTTATAGTCGTCGACACGGCCCACGCCCACAACCTCAAGGCGATAAAGGCGATGAAAGAGATAAGGAACGCCGTGGATGCCGACCTCATAGTGGGCAACATCGCAAACCCGAAGGCGGTTGATGATCTCACCTTCGCAGACGCCGTCAAGGTCGGAATCGGGCCAGGAAGCATCTGCACCACGAGGGTAGTTGCTGGAGTGGGCGTTCCTCAGATTACCGCCATAGCACTCGTGGCTGACAAAGCCCAAGAGTACGGCCTCCACGTGATAGCCGACGGTGGGATACGCTATTCTGGAGACATAGTGAAGGCGATAGCCGCTGGGGCTGACGCCGTTATGCTCGGTTCCCTGCTGGCCGGAACGAAGGAGGCTCCGGGCAAGGAGGTAGTCATGAACGGAAGAAGGTACAAGCAGTACCGCGGAATGGGCTCGCTCGGGGCCATGATGAAAGGCGGAGCGGAGCGCTACTACCAGAAGGGGCACATGAAGACGAAGAAGTTCGTCCCGGAGGGGGTTGAGGGAGTGGTTCCCTACAAGGGACCGGTTGGAGAAGTTCTCTACCAGCTCATAGGCGGCCTCAGGGCTGGAATGGGCTACGTGGGGGCCAGAAACATCCCCGAGCTGAAGGAGAAGGGCGAGTTCGTTATCATAACCCACGCTGGCTACATCGAGAGCCACCCGCACGACATACTGATAACCAACGAGGCGCCGAACTACCCACTCGGGAAGTGAGGGCTCCCACTTTCAACATTTTTAACTCAAAAACAACAAATTTTTAAGCTAAAATTAGCAAGATAATGTTGAAAGGTGGTGCTCATGTGGGAGAACTTCATCGAGGAGAAGGTTAAGGAGATAAGAGAGACTGTCGGTGATGGAAAGGCCATCATAGCCCTCTCTGGTGGTGTTGACAGCTCAACCGCCGCAGTTCTGGCGCACAGGGCTATAGGCGACAGACTGCACGCTGTCTTCGTGAACACGGGCTTCATGCGCAAGGGCGAACCCGAGTTCGTAGTCAAGACCTTCCGGGACGAGTTTGGACTGAACCTCCACTACGTTGACGCGAGCGAGCGATTCTTCAGGGAGCTTAAGGGCGTGACCGACCCGGAGGAGAAGAGGAAGATAATCGGAAGAGTATTCATCGAGGTCTTTGAGGAAGTTGCGAAGGAGATAAACGCCGACTTCCTGATCCAGGGGACGATAGCCCCTGACTGGATAGAGAGCCATGGCAAGATAAAGAGCCACCACAACGTTGGGGGACTGCCTGAGAGGCTCAACCTCAAGCTGATCGAACCCTTGAGGGACCTCTACAAGGACGAGGTCAGGGAGCTGGCGAAGGAGCTCGGTCTTCCTGAGAAGATATACAACCGCATGCCCTTCCCGGGGCCGGGGCTGGCCGTTAGGGTTCTCGGAGAGGTTACACCTGAGAGGGTCGCAATCGTGAGAGAAGCAAACGCTATAGTTGAAGAGGAAATTGAGAAGGCCGGGCTTAAGCCATGGCAGGCTTTCGCAGTTCTGCTCGGGGTTAAAACCGTCGGCGTTCAGGGCGACATAAGGGCCTACAAGGAGACGGTAGCGGTTCGCGTTGTTGAGAGCCTCGATGGAATGACTGCCAACGCGATGAACGTCCCCTGGGAGGTACTCCAGAGGATAGCCTTCAGGATAACGAGCGAGATTCCAGAGGTTGGAAGGGTGCTCTACGACATCACGAACAAGCCTCCGGCGACGATAGAGTTCGAGTGAAACCCTTATTTACTTTGACGACTAAGCTAGAGCGGTGGGAGAATGGGAGAGAACGTCGAGGTCGTTGAAGCGGTTTACGAGAACGGTGTGCTGAAGCCGCTTAAGCCGCTGAAGCTGAAGGAAGGGGAGCATCTAGTAATAAAGCTCTACAGGAAGGACATAGTTGAGAAAACGGAAAAATTTAGAAAAATAATATCTCCTGAGAACTTCAAAGAAAGCCCCGAAGAGTACCTCCAGAAGCTCAGGGAGGAGCGGCTATGAAAGTTGTCCTCGATACCTCTGTTGTGGTTAATCTTTTTTCCAGTTTTTATCCCGACAGGTCTGAAGTCGCCAAAAGGATCGCCAAGCTCTCGGAAATGGGCATTCTTGAAATCTATGCTCCGCGGCTCGGGGAGTTCGAGTTCGTATCAGTTCTATCTAGATTCCTTTCCCAAGAGATGGTGAGGGAAGCTCACGAAATATATATGGAACTCGTTGCAGACTTTGTGGGAGAAGGCCTTTTGTCCGATAGGATCCTTGAACTCGCCTTTTCAACCGGTCATCGCATTCCTGACCTCTACTTCGTTGCGACTGCACAACATATCAACGCCCTTCTCCTGACCAACGACCGAAAAATGGCCGAAATGGCCAGGTCTGCCGGTGTGAAAGCTTTCTACCTCACTGAAGAGGCCGATGAGTTTTTCAAGCTCGCGGGGGTGAATGGATGATAGTCATAATGGACAACGGGGGCCAATACGTCCACAGGATTTGGAGAACCCTTCGCTACCTCGGCGTTGAGGCGAAGATAATCCCGAACACGACGCCGCTTGAGGAGATCAAGGCGATGAAGCCGAAGGGGATAATCTTCTCGGGAGGCCCGGACATAAATAAAACAGGAAACTGCTCCGCCATCCTTGAGCACTACGACGAGTTCAACGTTCCGATACTCGGCATCTGTCTCGGCCACCAGCTCATAGCAAAGCACTTCGGAGGAAAGGTCGGAAGGGGAGAGAAGGCCGAATACAGCCTCGTCGAGATAGAGATACTCGACGAGAATGATATATTCAGGGGGCTTCCGAGGAAGCTGAGGGTCTGGGAGAGCCACATGGACGAGGTCAAGGAGCTCCCTCCAGGTTTCAAGCTCTTAGCCAGGAGCGAGACCTGTCCCGTCGAGGCAATGAAGCACGAAAGCCTCCCTATCTACGGCGTTCAGTTCCACCCGGAGGTTGCCCACACCGAACACGGAGCGGACATCTACCGCAACTTCGCGGAGCTGTGTGGGGAGCTTTAAAAAAGAAAGGTCAGCTGGTCCATCCATCATCATCTTTTTCTCAGCAACGGGTTTACTCATCATCAGGGACTATCTCAAGGGAGTATGTAAGCTCGGCACCGCTGAGCTTTACGTGTGCTGATGCCGAGCAGTATTTGTCCTGGCTGAGTTCTATGGCCCTTCTAGCCTTCTCCTCTTTAACGTTTCCGTATATCTTGTAGTGGATATGGACTTTGGTGTAGATGCGCGGGTGCTCCTCGCGCCTTTCTCCAGAAATCTCGACTTCCAGCCCCTTTATCTGCTCCCTCATCTTTTGAAGGATCATGACGACGTCGTAGGCCGTGCACCCGGCCACGCTCAGGAGGAGGAGCTTCATTGGACTTATACCGCCATCACCCAGGATGACGGAGCACTTGTCGTCTTCCATCCTTCCGATGAACTGAAACTCCTCACCAGGAACCCACTTTACTGCCCCTTTGACCATGAGACCACCGAGAGCGCTAAGGTTTACTTTTTTAAATGTCTTTCCAAGTGGAGACCATGTACATAAGGCCATTCGACCCCTGGAAAAGCCCCCTCTGTACCTGCCCCTTCAAGTACACCCTCAACCCTTACACCGGTTGCGACCATGCATGCGTTTACTGCTACATAACCAGCTACATTCCCAACGCCTTCCGCGTGAGGACTAAAGAGGGTCTTCTCCCCAAGCTTGAAAAGGAACTCAGAAAGCTCGACAAAAACGCAATAGTGGCACTTTCATACTCATCCGATCCGTATCCAACCATAGAACGGGAGCTTGGGATTACCAGAAAGGTCCTCGAGCTTTTTAGGGGGTACAACGTCCGTTGCCTCCTTTTGACGAAGTCCGACATCTTTGAGAGGGATATAGACATCCTGAGCGAGCTGAGGTGCGCTGTTGGAGTAACTGTAACGACTGTGGACGAAAAGAAGGCAAAGCTCCTTGAACCCAACGCCCCATCTCCAAAGAGAAGGATGAAGGCACTGAAAAAAGCGAAAGATGCAGGCATTCCTGTCTACGCCCGGATAGACCCGATAATCCCCTACTACACATGGGAAGACTTCGACGAGACGCTTGATGCACTTTCCTTTGTGAGCCACATAACGGTCTCCACCCTCAAGCTCAGGCCCGACTCAAAAAAGAGGATGTTTGCAAAGTTCCCGGAGCTTATGGAAAAGCTGTGGCCGCTTTACGAGAGGGGAGAGAGGATAGGGGGCTACTACTACCTCCCAAAGGACGTCAGAATGCCCATCCTGAGGGAAGCAGAAAAGAAGATAACCGAGAAGGGAATCACGTTTGGGTCGTGTCGGGAAGGTTATCGCTCGTTTCCGACGTGTGATGGGTCTCATCTTGTTCCGTAGTCTCCTGGGCAAGCCTCTTCTTTGCTTCTTCTTCCAGCTGAATCAGTTCAATCTCGTGCTTCCTCTCCTGATGACCGAGAGCCGCCTTCACCAGCGCCTCATACAGGACTTTCATCTCATCCAGATACTCGGGCTGCCACTGAACGCCAATAACGAAGCTCTCGTCGGTGGA
Source organism: Thermococcus kodakarensis KOD1 (assembly GCF_000009965.1). Taxonomy (NCBI): domain Archaea; kingdom Methanobacteriati; phylum Methanobacteriota; class Thermococci; order Thermococcales; family Thermococcaceae; genus Thermococcus; species Thermococcus kodakarensis. Next base: position 157,989 of record NC_006624.1, on the reverse strand, counting down.
CTCAATGCCCTCTATGAGACCATCGACGGAAAAGGCCACCTGCCTGAGACCCTCTCCAACCTTCTTAACGGCCTGGTGGTGGAAGCTGTTTACCCAGGTCCAGGCATCGTTCGTGCCCTCGATGACCAGGACGTCTTTGAGGATGTTGTAGAGCTTTGAGTCCGTTTTTACCCTTACCGTGTGGAGCTTCTGGTCAGGCCTGACCCTGCCGATCTCCCAGTCGTGTTTTATGGCTTTCGGAATTTCATATACGTCCTGGTACAGCGTCCCCCCGAGGGCGACGTTTATTATCTGCATTCCCCTGCCCACGCCGAGAATTGGAATTTCCCCATCAATCGCCAGTTTGACCAGGGTTATTTCGAACTCGTCCTTGGCAACGTCCACATCCCTGAGGCTGAGTGAGGGATCCTCGCCGTAGAACCTGGGATGAATGTCCGGGCCCTCAACGAGGAGTATGCCGTCCGCGACCTCTATAACGTCCTCGGGATCTCCCTCAGGGCTGAATAGCACTGGAAGACCGCCCGCCTCAAGAACCTTCCTGAAGTGATGTGTATTCGCCAGGGTGTATCCATCTCTGGAAGTACCGATTATGGCTATGATTGGACGCATAAGTCTCACCGGAGAAAACTAGGGACAAGCAAATAAAAAAGTATAGGTAGCAGACATGAAAGAGAGTTCACTTGAGCTTCTTTATCTCCTCCTCTATTACCTCGGCGAGCCTCCTGACTCCTTCCCTAATCTTCTCCTCCGGGACGTAGGTGAAGTTGAGCCTCATTGTGTTCTTAACTTCTCTGTGGGCAAAGAAAGCCTCACCCGGGACGTAGGCAACTCCCTTGGCGACCGCCTTCTCCATCATTAGCTTGGTGTCGATGCCCTCAGGAAGGGTCACCCATATGAACATGCCTCCGTCTGGCTTCGTCCACCTGACCCCCTCTGGCATGTACTCTTCGAGGGCCTCGAGCATCGCATCCCTCCTCGGCTTGTAGAACTCGATGACCCTTGGAATGTGCCTGTCGAGGTGGCCGTCTTCCACGTACTTCCAAGCTATGACCTGACCGAACGGGTTCGCACAGAGGTCAACGGCCTGCTTTGCAATCTCCATCTTCCTGATGAAGTGCGGGTGAGCCGAGACCCATCCAAGGCGGAAGCCGGGGGCGAATATCTTCGAGAACGTGCCTAGGTAGATAACACGACCTTCATCGTCGAAGTGCTTTATCGGGGGTATCGGTTCGCCCGAATAACGGAGCTCACTGTACGGGTTGTCCTCAACGATGAGGAAGTCGTACTCGTTAGCCAGCTCTATTAGGTGCTTTCTCCTCTCGAGGCTCATCGTCACTCCAGCGGGGTTCTGGAAGGTTGAGACAGTGTAGACAAACTTTATCCTCTTTCCTTCGGCCTTCAGCTTTTTAAGTTTCTCTTCCAGGACGTCGACTTTCATTCCATCGTCGTCCAGAGGGATTGAGATGAACTCAGGATCATAGAACTTGAAGGCGTTGAGGGCGGCAAGGTAGGTCGGCGCCTCAACCACCACGATGTCTCCCGGATCAATGAAGACCCTTCCTATCAAGTCAAGCGCCTGCTGGCTTCCTGCGACTATCATTACCTCGACCTTGCTCATTGGGATTCCGTAGCGCTTTTCCATCCACCTAGCCAGGGCAAGGCGGAGCGGAGTGAAGCCCTTGGTCGTTCCGTACTGGAGGGCCTTGTCCGCGTGCTTTGAGAGGACTTCCATAGTGATCTCCTTTATAATATCAACGGGAAACGTCTCGGGGGCGGGGAGACCCCCCGCGAGACTTATAACGTCGCTCGTTTCAACGAGTTTGAGGAGCTCCCTAACCTCAGAAGCCTTCATCTCCATAGCCTTTTGTGAGAAAAATGACTCGAAGTCCAGGGGTTGGGCCGCGAGTTTGTTCTCAAGCTTTTCCTGCATTACCATCACCACCTAAACCTAATGAACACATCAGTTCACGTCATCAAACATATACATCGGAATTAACTAGGCAGGATTTGTTATAAACTTTTCTCATTCCGCTCTGTCCTTTACAAACGTAAAAGAATCTCAAAACTGAGACTAAAGTGCATCGAGGATGTTTTCCAAGCGTTAATGTACAAAAAGTACGAAAACATCTATAAACCCCGGCGATTATACCTGAGTTTACCCGGAGGTGGTTGCATGGCAGTTGTAAAGGAAGTCCTCGAGATTGCGGAGAAGATAAAGAACATGGAAATCAGGGGAGCCGGGAAGATAGCCAGGTCGGCCGCCTACGCCCTCCAGCTTCAGGCCGAGAAAAGCAAGGCCACCAACGTTGACGAGTTCTGGAAAGAGATGAAGCAGGCGGCAAAGATACTATTCGAGACAAGGCCCACCGCCGTTTCCCTGCCAAACGCGCTCCGTTACGTCATGCACAGGGGGAAGATAGCGTACTCAAGCGGGGCAGACCTTGAACAGCTCAGGTTCGTCATAATAAACGCCGCCAAGGAGTTCATCCACAATTCGGAGAAGGCCCTTGAGAGGATCGGAGAGTTCGGCGCAAAGAGAATCGAGGACGGCGACGTCATAATGACTCACTGCCACAGCAAGGCTGCCATAAGCGTCATGAAGACCGCCTGGGAGCAGGGCAAGGACATAAAGGTCATCGTGACCGAGACTAGGCCCAAGTGGCAGGGCAAGATAACCGCCAAGGAGCTCGCTTCTTACGGCATTCCGGTCATCTACGTCGTTGATTCAGCGGCAAGACACTACATGAAGATGACCGACAAGGTCGTTATGGGGGCTGACTCGATAACCGTAAACGGCGCGGTGATAAACAAGATTGGGACTGCTTTGATAGCCTTGACCGCGAAGGAACACAGGGTTTGGACTATGATCGCTGCCGAAACCTACAAGTTCCACCCGGAGACGATGCTCGGCCAGCTCGTCGAGATTGAGATGCGCGATCCAACGGAGGTCATCCCCGAGGATGAGCTGAAGACCTGGCCGAAGAACATCGAGGTCTGGAATCCGGCCTTTGACGTTACTCCACCGGAGTACGTGGACGTCATAATCACCGAGCGCGGGATAATACCACCGTACGCGGCGATAGACATTCTCAGAGAAGAATTCGGCTGGGCTCTCAAGTACACCGAGCCCTGGGAGGACTGAGGCTTTTCTTCCTTTTCTTTTCGAGCTCAACGGTATGGCTTAAAAGGAGTATGCCTTTTATACTCCAGCGACAAAAACAAAGGGGTGGTTAATGATGAAAGCTTACATAGCCGAGAACGTCAGGGGCATCTACGCCTTTGACGAGAGCGGGAAGCTCATAGGGAGCAAACCCTTCAGCGGGAAGCCGGAGGTAAGCCTTGACAAGCTCCTCAAGGGCGAGCCGAGCGACGAGCTCATAGAGTTTCTCGACGAGCTTGGAAGCGAAGGCTACACCGAGTTCGTGGTCGAGGACTCCGAGCTGAGCAGAAACCTCAAGGAGCTCGGCTACAACGCCACAGCCGAGTTCCCGAACATAGCTGGCGAAAAGCTCCGCTCAAGCCCCGAGGAGTTCCTGGGCGAGAACTGGTTCGACGAGTACTTCAGCGTTGGTGTTGCCCTGACCAGGCTCCGCATACAGGAGCAGAGCGGCGCTCGCGATAAGATGATCATCCAGGCCATCGAGGCCCTCGACGACATTGACAAGGTCATAAACCTCCTCGTTTCTCGTCTTAGGGAGTGGTACGGTCTCCACTTCCCGGAGCTCGATGAACTCCTCCCGAAGCACCCTCAGTACGTTGCGTTCGTTAAGGAGATCGGCCCGAGGGAGAACGCGACCAGGGAGAAGCTTGAGAAGCTCGGCTTCTCCGAGGGCAAGATAGAGAAAATCCTTGAAGCGGCCGAGAAGTCAATGGGCGCCCCGCTCGGCAAGTTCGACAGCGCCATAATCCAGAAGTTGGCCAGCGAGATACACGACCTCTACAAGCTGAGGGAGCAGATAGAGGACTACCTTGAGACTGCCATGGACGAAGTTGCTCCGAACCTCAAGGCGCTCGTCGGGGCGAAGCTTGCTGCCAGACTCATGAGCCTCGCAGGTGGATTGAAAGAGCTCGCCATGATGCCGGCATCGACCATACAGGTTCTCGGAGCCGAAAAAGCCCTCTTCAGGCACCTCAGGACGGGTGCAAAGCCGCCCAAGCACGGTGTCATCTTCCAGTATCCGGCTATAAACCGCTCACCCTGGTGGCAGAGGGGTAAGATAGCCCGCGCTCTGGCAGGAAAGCTCGCGATAGCGGCAAGGGTGGACTACTTCTCCGGCGAATACATAGGTGAGGAGCTGAAGAAGGAGCTTGAGCAGAGGATTCAGGAGATCAAGGAGAAGTACCCGAACCCGCCGAAGAGGAAGGCCAAGCCCGAGAAGAAAAAGAAGGAAAAGAAGAAGTTCAAGGGCAAAGGAAAAGGAAAGCACGAGAAGGGCAAGGGCTTCGGCGGAAAGAAGGACAAAAAGAAAAAGAAGAAGGGTAAGGGCGGTAAGAGGTGATCAAGATGAAGGTTAAGAAGCACAGGTTCCCGGGCGTTTACATAGTTATTGATGACGACGGTAGCGAGAAGATAGCGACCAAGAACCTCGTTCCGGGCCAGAGGGTCTACGGCGAGAGGGTGGTCAAGTTCGAAGGCGAAGAGTACAGGATTTGGAACCCGACGAGGTCAAAGCTTGGAGCGGCCATCCTCAACGGCCTCAAGAACTTCCCGATAAAGCCGGGCTCAACGGTACTCTACCTCGGTGTCGCGAGCGGAACCACCGCTTCCCACGTCAGCGACATCGTTGGCTGGGAGGGCAAGGTCTTTGGCGTCGAGTTCTCGCCGAGGGTTCTCAGGGAGCTCGTACCGCTCGTCGAGGAGAGGAGGAACATCGTGCCAATCCTTGGCGATGCCACCAAGCCCGAAGGCTACCGCGCGCTCGTTCCGAAGGTGGACGTTATCTTCGAGGACGTTGCCCAGCCGACGCAGGCGAAGATACTAATAGACAACGCCAAGGTCTACCTCAAGAGCGGCGGCTACGGAATGATATCCGTCAAGAGCAGGAGCATAGACGTCACCAAGGAGCCGGAGCAGGTCTTCAAGGAGGTCGAGAAAGAGCTTTCGACCTACTTCGAGGTCGTCGAGAGGCTTTCGCTCGAGCCCTACGAGAAGGACCACGCACTCTTTGTTGTGAGGAAGCCTTGATTTTTCCTCTTCTACGTTTTTTCTGTGTTAAAGCAAGACAAAAAAGAAGAGAAGACTTCAGTCTCTCTTCGGCAGATGTGGAACGAGCCAGCTCAGGAAGCTGTCCATGCTCCTCGTCTGGATGTAGAGCGTTCCAGTTCCGTAGAACTCCGCCACAAGACCCTCTCCGCTGAAGAGGGTGCTCTTAAGACCGCCGACGCGCTTCACGTTGAAGTCAAGACCCTCGCTGAAGGCCACCATGTGACCGGTGTCTATTATAAAGCGCTCGTTGTGGAGTTCCTTCTTGTAGATTGCCCCGAAGCTCGAAAGGAAAACGATTCCCCTTCCGCTCATCTTAAGGAGGAACAGACCTTCCCTGCCGAAGAAGGTTTTAGCGCCGCCCCATTTGGTATCTATGTCGATGTCACCATAGCTCGCCAGGAAGGCACCGCTCTGGGCGTAGAGAGTTCCATCAAGCTCAAAGGCCTCAATGTCTCCCATATATGCTGGAGCAAGACCGATGCTCCCAGGTCCGTCTTCCGCCCTGAACGTGTTCACGAAGAAGCTCTCTCCCCCGAGCATTGAGCGCTTAAGCGCACCAAAAACGCCGCCCTTAGCCTTGGTCTCCAGCTTTATAGTCGGGCTCATGTGCACCATGGCCCCGGCTTCCGCCTGTACCGCCTCTCCCCTCTCAAGTTCGATCTCAAGGAGAGAAAAGCTCGGCCTGTGGATTATCTCATACTTCATAAAAACACCTCAAGCTGAATAGGTCTCATCCCTTATATACCCTTTCTCGACAATCGTCTAAAAACTCTTTCACTTTTACCGAAAGACTTTTATAAGGCCCTTTCTCACAGTCCCCAGGGACTTTTCAAAGTTTGAAGGTGATGTCATATGAGCAAACTCCTGAAGCCCAAGAGGGAGGTCGGCATTATCGGCTACGGCGCCTACGTGCCGATGTATAGAATCAAGGCAGAGGAGATAGGAAGGGTCTGGGGAGTTAGCAGCTTCCCGATCCAGGAGAAGTCCGTCCCCGGTCTTGATGAGGATACGATAACAATCGGCATTGAAGCCGCGAGAAACGCCCTCAAGAGGGCCCAGATCGACCCTAAGCTTATCAGGGCCATCTGGCTCGGAACCGAGAGCAAGCCCTACGCCGTCAAGCCGAGCGGAACGGTTATAGCCGAGGCAATTGGTGCAACGCCAGATTTAGATGCCGCTGACTTTGAGTTTGCCTGCAAGGCCGGAACCGAGGCTATACAGGCAGCTATTGGCTTCGTCGGTTCGGGAATGGCCGACTACGCGATGGCTATCGGTGCAGACACCTCGCAGGGCAGGCCCGGCGACCACCTTGAGTTCACGGCCGCGGCAGGAGGAGCCGCCTACATTCTCGCTCCAAAGAGCTCCGAGACCCTGGCTTACTTCGAGGCGAGCTACTCATACGTCACCGACACCCCCGACTTCTGGAGGAGGCAGCACGAGCACTACCCGAGGCACGGTAACCGCTTCACAGGTGAGCCCGCCTACTTCCACCAGATAATAAACGCCGCAAAGACCCTCATGGAGGAGCTCGGCTACACGCCGAACGACTTCGACTACGCCGTCTTCCACCAGCCGAACGTCAAGTTCCCGCTCACCGCCGCCAAAATCCTCGGCTTCCCGAAGGAGAAGGTCCTTCCAGGACTCCTCAGCGGAATAATAGGCAACACATACAGCGGCGCTACCCTCGTGGGTGTATCGGCGGTTCTCGACATAGCCAAGCCCGGCGACAGGATTCTGTGGGTAAGCTTTGGTTCAGGAGCTGGAAGTGACGCATTCAGCCTCGTCGTCCAGGACGCGATAGAGGAGAAGAGGGACCTGGCTCCAAAGACCATGGACTACGTGAACAGAAAGAAGTACATAGACTACGCCCTCTACGCGAAGCACAGGGGCAAGTACATACTGTGAGGTGGTTGAAATGGAGAAGCCCGTCATAATTGGAGTTGGTATGGTTCCCGTCGGCGAGCACTGGAGAGTCTCACTCAGGGACATGGCCGTTGAGGCCCTTCTCAATGCGATGGACGACGCTGGAATAGACAAGGTTGATTCGCTCTACGTTGGAAACATGGCCTCAGGCTCATTCATCGAGCAGGAGAACTTGGGTGCCCTTATAGCCGACTGGGCAGGCCTTGGAAACATCCCAGCGGTAAAGGTTGAGGCCGCCTGTGGAAGCGGCGGTGCGGCCGTTCAGGAAGGAGCAAAGGCCGTAATGGCCGGCCTTGAGGACATCGTTGCCGTCGTCGGCGTCGAGAAGATGACCGACGCCTGGCCGAGCGACGCTACCAGATATCTGGCCTACGCGGCCGACGCCGAGTACGAGCTCTTCCACGGGGCTAGCTTCGTGGCACTTAACGCTCTCATCATGAGGCTCTACATGAAGACCTACGGCTACACCGAGGAGGACTTGGCCCACTTCGCCGTCAACGCCCACGCAAACGGTGCCAAGAACCCCTACGCTATGTTCAAGAGGCCGATAACGGTTGATACCGTCCTCAAGAGTCCCTACGTTGCAGACCCGCTCAAGCTCTTCGATGCTGCGCCAATGTGCGACGGTGCAGCCGCTGTGATAATAACCTCAAAGGAGAAGGCGAAGGAGCTCGGTGTCCCGAAGGACAAGATGGTCGAGCTCGCTGGATTCTGGAGGGCAATCGACACCATAAACTTTGCAAACAGAGAGGACTTCCTGACGCTCAAAGCCGCCAAGGTCGCGGCCGAGAAGGCCTACAAGATGGCGGGGGTAACGGCTAAGGACATCGACTTCTTCGAGGTTCACGATGCCTTCACGGTGATGGCTGCGCTCAGCCTCGAGGCCCTCGGCGTTGCGGAGAAGGGCAAGGGAGCAATGCTCGCGAAAGAGGGACAGATAGCCATCGACGGTGACTACCCGATACAAACGATGGGAGGACTCAAAGCCAGGGGACACCCGGTCGGAGCGACCGGTGTTTACCAGACAGTTGAAGCGGTTCTCCAGCTCCGCGGAGAGGCTCCCGAAGGGATACAGGTTCCCGACGCCGAGGTTGGCCTGACCCAGAACATAGGTGGGACAGGTTCAAACATCACAGTTAACGTCCTGAGGAGGGTCTGAAATGGGGAGGCCGATGCAGGTTGCTAGGCACTGGAGACACTTCCGTGAGAAGTACGCCCTCATCGGGGGCAAGTGCGAGAACGATCACGTGTTCTTCCCGAAGAGGCCCGTCTGCCCTGTCTGTGGCTCAAGGAACGTTGAGGAATACCAGTTCAGCGGAAAGGGTAAGGTCATCAGCTGGACTATAGTGAGGAACCCGCCGAGCGGCTTCGAGTACTACAAGCCGTATCCTTTGGCTCTCGTCGAGCTCGAGGAAGGGCTAGTCGTCCTGGCCCAGCTGACCGACGTTGATCCCGAAGAAATCCACGAGGGCATGGAAGTCGAGATGGTGACAAGGAAGATAAGGGAGTTCGGCGAGGACGGCATAATCCTCTACGGCTACAAGTTCAGGCCGCCTATGAAGTGATTTCTTCTTTTCCTTTCTCATGTCTTGTACCTCTTTTCAGGAAGGACAACAGCGGGCAACTCTTTTAAGTCAACCCGGCCTTCCCGCTCTGGGAAGGAAAATGAACGAAAAAGAAGTACTGCTGTCAAAGTTCATCGCTCACCTCAAGGAACTCGTTGAGATGGAGCGGAGGGCCGAGATAGAGGCTATGCGCTTAGAGATGAGGCGCCTCAGCGGCAGGGAGCGAGAGAAAGTTGGGAGGGCCGTTCTCGGCCTCAACGGAAAGGTAATCGGGGAGGAGCTCGGCTATTTTCTGGTGAGGTATGGAAGGGATAGGGAGATAAAGACCGAGATAAGCGTCGGCGACCTCGTTGTAATCAGCAAACGTGACCCGCTCAAGAGCGACCTCGTTGGAACCGTCGTGGAGAAGGGAAAGCGCTTTCTCACCGTTGCCATAGAAACTGTCCCGGAGTGGGCGCTTAAGGGCGTCAGGATTGACCTCTACGCGAACGACATAACTTTCAAGCGCTGGATGGAGAACCTCGACAACCTGAGGGAGAGCGGGAGAAAGGCCCTTGAGCTGTACCTCGGCCTTAGGGAGCCTGAGGAGAGCGAACCCGTTGAGTTCCAGCCCTTCGACAAGAGCCTGAACGCGAGCCAGAGGGGGGCAATAGCAAAGGCCCTTGGCAGCGGAGACTTCTTCCTCGTTCACGGGCCTTTTGGAACTGGAAAAACGAGAACCCTGGTAGAGCTGATAAGGCAGGAGGTGGCGAGGGGCCATAAGGTTCTCGCAACCGCCGAGAGCAACGTTGCCGTTGACAACATAGTTGAGAGGCTCGCAGATTCAGGGTTGAAGGTGGTAAGGATTGGCCACCCGAGCAGGGTCTCAAAGGCCCTCCACGAGACGACACTGGCTTACCTCATCACCCAGCACGACCTCTATGCTGAGCTTAGGGAGCTTAGGGTCATAGGTGAGAACCTCAAGGAGAAAAGGGACACCTTCACAAAGCCCGCACCAAAATACCGTAGGGGTCTGAGCGACAGGGAGATTCTGAGGCTCGCTGAAAAGGGAATCGGGACGAGGGGAGTTCCTGCAAGACTCATCAGGGAGATGGCTGAGTGGATTAGGATAAACCAGCAGGTGCAAAAGACGTTCGACGATGCGAGAAAGCTTGAAGAAAGAATAGCCAGGGAGATAATCCAGGAAGCCGACGTGGTTCTGACTACGAACGCCTCAGCCGGCTTGGAAGTGGTTGACTACGGCGAATACGATGTCGCTGTAATAGACGAGGCGACGCAGGCAACGATTCCGAGCGTTCTTATCCCGATAAACAGAGCAAAAAGGTTCGTGCTTGCTGGAGACCACAAACAGCTTCCGCCGACGATACTGAGCGAGAAGGCAAAGGAGCTGTCAAAGACCCTCTTTGAAGGCCTCATCGAGCGCTATCCAGAAAAGAGTGAGATGCTTACGGTCCAGTACAGGATGAACGAGAGACTGATGGAGTTCCCGAGCAGGGAGTTCTACGACGGGAAGATAAAGGCCCATGAGAGCGTTAAAAATATCACGCTGGCCGACCTTGGGGTCAGCGAGCCCGAGTTCGGAAACTTCTGGGACGAAGCCCTTAAGCCTGAAAACGTGCTGGTCTTTATTGACACCTCAAAGAGGGAAGATCGCTTCGAGAGGCAGAGGCGCGGGAGCGACAGCAGAGAGAACCCGCTTGAGGCGAAGCTCGTCACTGAGACCGTTGAGAAGCTCCTTGAGATGGGCGTGAAGCCTGACTGGATAGGTGTAATCACGCCCTATGACGACCAGAGGGACCTGATAAGCTCAATGGTGGGCGAAGATATTGAGGTAAAAACGGTTGACGGCTACCAGGGAAGAGAAAAAGAGATCATCGTGCTGTCTTTCGTCCGCTCCAACAGAAGGGGAGAGCTTGGCTTCCTTACAGACCTTAGGAGGCTCAACGTCTCACTCACGAGGGCCAAGAGAAAGTTAATAGCTGTTGGGGACTCCTCAACGCTTTCAAACCATCCAACTTACAGGAGGTTCATAGAGTTCGTGAGGGAGAGGGGCACGTTCATTGAGATTGACGGTAAGAAACATTAAATATCAGACTGACAAACTTCCAACAGTGGTGGAAGATGGGAAAGGTAATCACAATCTCAGTTCCAGACTGGGTTGATGAGAAGAAGTTTAAAGAGGCTTTCATGCGAGCATTGTTGGAGAGCTCTCCGGAAAAGATGAACATTGAAGAAATAAGGCGGCTACTCGACGTAAAGGAGACCAGTGAGAACGTTGAAGTTCCAGAGGGGATAGAAGAAATCAGGAAAAAAGACAAGGGGCGGTTGAAGTGGTTGTCTTAGATACAAACGTTGTCATCGAGAAAGTCAGAAAAGGCGAGGAGATTTCCGAAAACATAACAGGGGTTACTTTCGTGGAGTTCCCCCGCATCGTGAGATACTCGAAGTTTAGGGGAGACGTCCTCTTCCCTGTTCTCGATGATTTTATTCTTGCCCATAAGCTTCAGGAAAAACTTTTGGAGAGGGGGACACCACGGGGCTTTGCCGACCTGTTAATCGCTGCCATCTGTGTAAATCGCGGGGAGGAGCTAATAACACACGACTCCGATTTTTTAGAAATAGCCCAAGTCTCAAACCTAAGGCTGATTCTCCTAGAAAAGTGAGACAATACACAGCGAGGTGATCAGGCGTGTTCCTCTACACTGAAAACTTCGACGAGCAGAAGGAAAAGGCGATGGAAGGCCTGAGGAAGGCCCTTGAAGAGGACAAGGTGGATCATGACATAATCCCGCTCCTGGAGAAGATAAACGCCCTCCAAAACTACTTCACGACCTCATCCTGCTCGGGAAGGATTTCGGTCATGGAGATGCCGCACTTCGGTGACAAGGTGAATTCCGTCTGGCTCGGCAAGTGGCACAGGGAGGTCAGGCTCGAAGAAGTCCTTGAGGCGGTGGGAAAACACCGCTCCGGCCAGCTCTGGTTTCTGGTCAGGAGTCCAATACTCCACGTTGGGGCGAGAACCCTTGAGGACGCTGTGAGACTGTTAAACCTTGCCATAGGGCTCGGCTTCAAGTACTCCAACATAAAGAGCGTGAGCCACAAAAAGCTGGTCGTTGAGATACGTTCAACCGAGAGGATGGACGTCCCGCTGGGCGAGAACGGGGAACTGTGGGTCGATGAAGCTTACATTGAGAAAATCGTAAACCTAGCAAACGCCCAGGTCAGAAGGTTCAAGGGAAAGCTGAAGAGACTGGAAGAGGAAATTGAAAAACTCCAGGAAGATTGATGTTTTCGCCCGAGACCTTCTGTATTCTCCAGCTGCCCCATTGTATCTCCCAACTTCACACCAGCGGTTTCCTTCTCACTGGCCCTCTCGGATACTCCTCTTCGAAAATCTCAGCGGTGAAGCGGTAGACCTTCGTATCTGGGTCGAGCCAGCAGTCGGGTGGAAGGCCGGCCTTCCAGCAGGTCTGGGCAAGGAACTCCTCCTCGTCCCAGCCCCATTCGACTGGAACCTGAGGCAGGAGCAGGCCCGAGTAAATGCCCTTCTCTATGAGAAGGCCGTCCCTCCCGACCTTTATCTTCTTAGGCCTCCCCTCAGGCGGGCCCTCTACGAGCTCTGGCGGGGTTAAGACGCTGACTTCAACGGTAAGCTCGTCAAGCTCCTCGGGCTGGACTGGCGGAAAGCGCGGATCATCAACAGCCGCGTATATCGCCGCCTTTATCGTTGCCTCAACGAGCGGGTATATCGGGAGCGGAAAGCCGATGCATCCTCTCAGTGCCATCTGGGGAGGAACGTTGTGCCTGTTGAGGGTTACGAAGACGCCCATCTTCTCCCAGAGCTCAGTGGGAGTGTCTTCAGGCGGCTCTATGACCCTCTTATGCCTGACGTACTCCTCAACTGCCCTCCTCGCGAGCCTGACGAGGAACTCCCCCCACTCGTCCTTTATGCGGTACATCTCCCATCACCTCCATCCTTAATTGAACTCCAAAGTTTATAACATGTGCTTTAGCCAGGGCACAAAGTTTAAAACATCGCCGAAGGAATTTAAGACGGGTGCCGAAAATGGTCATAGCGGAGTTCGTCATCGTCCCCCTGGGCGAGAAAAGCCTCAGCAGGTACGTCGCCGAAGTAGTAAAGCTTTTAGATAGAAAGGGTGTTAAATACCAACTGACGCCGATGGCCACCATTATCGAAGCTCCAACCGTCGAAGACGTCCTCAAAATAGTCGCGGAGGCGCACGAACTCATGTTTAAGCTTGGAGCTGAGCGGGTTTCAACAACCGTGCGGATTGACGACAGGAGAGACAAAGAGCGTCACATGGAGGACAAGGTAAAATCAGTCATGGAGAAGGTCAGGGGTGGTTGATATCAGGGTGCTAATCCTGGCCATAGATAGGGACGACGATTTTGGGAAAAAAGCCGGAGTTAAGGGGCCGGTTATCGGGAGAGCCGCTTGCCTAGATGCGGCTGTAAAGCTTAGTCTGGCCGATCCCGAGGACAGCGATGCAAACGTTCTCTACGCTGCTATAAAGCTCTACGACAAGCTGAAGGAGAAGGGCGAGTTTGACGATGTCGAAGTTGCCCTGATCACGGGCCATCCAAAGGTCGGGCTGAAGAGTGACATGGAGCTCGCCAGACAGCTCGATGAAGTTTTGAAAGTTTTTCCGGCCGATGGTGTGATCCCGGTAACCGATGGGGCGGAGGACGAGCAGATTTTTCCCATAATAGCTTCAAAAGTCCCTATCATAACCTCCCACCGCGTTGTGGTCAAGCAAAGCCCGGGCATTGAAACGACATGGTACATTATAGTGAAGTACATGAAGGAGATACTGAGCGACCCGGAAGTTGCGAAGGTCGTCTTCGGTATTCCCGGCCTTATCGTTCTGCTCTACGGTCTGTCCAAGATAGTGGGTGTATGGTATCCGCAGAGTGAGAAGATAGTGTCAACGGTAATTTCCGGTACTGTCCTTCTGATAATCGGCGGTCTGTTCTTTACGAAAGGGTTCAACCTGGATATTGGGGGAGCTTTAGCAGCTTTTAGGCGCGCGGTTGTTGAGCAGTTCGTAGTTGTCCTGTCCTTTGTGGCCGGAATTCTAATAATCGTCAGCGGCGCAATAAACGCCTACCTGAACCTGGAAAGCTATTCCCTGCAGCTTATAGGGAGCTACCCCGGAACGTCGCTTCTGGCAACGCTGATATACCTGAACGCAATATCCGGGACAATAACCATTGGAATTGCCGTAATGATAGCCGGAAAAGTCCTTCACGCCTACTTGAGGCGCGACTATCACATATGGTACTATATCTCGGCGCTCCTCATGACACCTGCCCTCTGGGTGACCCTCGATCTCACTACGAGATATGCCCTATCGATATTCACTGTTTCCGACATTGAGGTTTTCCAGAAGCTCTTACTAGGCATTCTGGACGTTGGGCTGGCAGTTTTAGCGGGGGCGTACCTCCGCGGAAAAGTTAAGGGATGGATGAACGTTGAGAATGGAAGACGCACTCAGAAAGTATCAGCTAAGGCTTGAAGAGTCGCAGAAAGAAGCCCTGAAAATAAGAAAGAACTACCAAAAATGGCTCTCCAAGAAAAAGAAGGAACTGAAAAGGGCCGTTGAAAAACTTGAGAAGGTTAAGCCCCCTAAAAACGTTGACGAGACTCTCCTTAAGATCGTCGAAGCCGACAGGCGCGCCTACGTTTCGGCTTTTAAACGCGCCCTTGAGGGCATCCAGGACATTGAAGACCTCGGAAAGCGCCTTCCCGAACTGGGAAAAGTCCATATTGATTACGGAAAGCACGTCATAATACTTTTTGAAAAGGAAGTTCTGGCAATAAACTCGATTCTCAAGGAGATGGACGAAGGGTACAGGGAATACCTCCAAGAGACCCAGAGGATATCACTCCCCAAGCTTGAAGTTGAAGAAAAGATAGAAGAGCTTAAAACCGTGAAGGAAAAGCTCAGTTTCATCAATTCCGAGATAGAGTCTCTTCTAGAAGAAATATCGCTGAAAAGAAAGGAAATCGAACAAGAGCGCCAGAAACCAGAAGTCAAGAGCATTGAAGGGCAACTTGAAAACCTTATCACCAAGAAGAAAAAGCTCGAGATGGAAGTTAGGTCAAATGTTTCGAAAATCCAGAAAACCTTAAAGAGGCTCCGCATGGGTGGTCTTGCCGATCAGCTTGCCAGGGACAGTGGTGTGGCACTCGAAAAGCCGGGGGAAGTGGTCTCGCTCCTCCAAACGCTCAAGCCAAGGTTTGAAGGAAAGGCCCGCAAATCGGTTGAATGGCTGAGTGAGAACCTCGAAAGCACTGTCAGTGAGATTAAAGAACTGGACAGAAAAATTCATGAACTTAGAAGTGCCATGGAAAAAGAACTTTCACGCGCGGGGCATCTTGAAGACGAGATAAGCTTCCTGGAGCGTAGGACTGCCGAGCTTGAGAGCGAGAAGAAAAAGCTCGAAAAACTGAAGGCCCGCCTTGAAGAGGAGATTCAGCAGGAAGTTAAATTGCTTGAAAAGGCCCTTGGGGAAGAGATTGAATGGGGCAACATTTAAATTAGGAAGGCCTAATTCATACCGGTGGTGAGTATGTTCAAGGTGGACAGGCTTCGCTTTGGAACGGCTGGGATACCCCTGTCAACGCCGAAGCCTTCAACGATTACTGGCATCGAGCACGTCAGAAATCTCGGATTAGATGCTATGGAGCTTGAGTTCGTGAGGGGTGTCAACATTTCCCCAGAGCTGGCAAAGAAAATCAAGTACGTGGCAAAAAAGAACGACGTTCTTCTAACCGCTCACGCCCCATACTACATCAACCTCAACGCTAAGGAAAAGGCGAAGGTCGAGGCGAGCAAGAAGAGGATAATCCAGAGCGCCGAGAGGCTCTACGAGGCGGGTGGCTGGAGCGTCGTATTCCATGCTGGCTACTACCTCAAACAGCCGCCAGAGAGCGTCTATCAGAGAATCCTCGAAGCACTCAAGGACATCCAGAAGGAGCTGATGGACAAAGGCGTGAAAGTCTGGATAAGGCCAGAGCTAACTGGAAAGCCCACCCAGTTCGGCGACCTGAAGGAGATAGTGAAGCTCAGCGAGGAGCTTGAGATGGTTCTTCCGACGATAGACTTCGCCCACGCCCACGCAAGGAACAGGGGAAAGTGCAACAGCGTTGAAGAGTGGCGCGAGATGCTGTCCTTCATCGAAGACAGACTCGGCAGAGAGGCTTTGGACAACATGCACATCCACATGAGCGGCATCGAGTACACTGACAAAGGTGAAAAGAGACACCTGCCTCTCCAGGAGAGCGACATGAACTGGGAAGACCTGCTCAGAGTCCTGAAGGAGTTCAGGGTTAAAGGCGTCGTCATAAGCGAGAGCCCGAACATAGAGGAAGACGCCCTCCTTATGAAGAAGAAGTATGAGGAGATAAAGGCCTAAAGCGCAGCACCAGAGCCGTCGTCTGAAGTTCTTTTCGACCTCTTTTCAATGCAATCTATGATGACCCGAAGAACTTTCTCATCGCCCTTCGAGAGTATTTCCGCTATCTTCTCCGCCACGAGATTCTTCTTGAGGAGGAGTTCTATCCTCTCTCTAACCCTTTCGGCTTCCCCACTTTCCTCTCCTTCCAGCTCCTCAAGTGCCCTCAGAAGACTCTCGCGGGTTTCTTTAACGTCCTCGAGGATTCTCTTGTAGTACGCCGCCCTGCGCCACTCCTGGATGTTCTTCACGGCTTTGTAATATGCCTTCCTATCGCCTGGCTTCTTTATCCTCACGACGAGTCCCAGGTTCTCAAGGAACTTGAGGGCACTGCTGGCGTGGGAGAGCGAGTAGCCAGTTCTCTCGGCTATCTCTCCAAGGCTCATGGGCTCATCCTCAAAAAAGAGCACGCCGTAGATGTAACCGTAGAGCTCGCTGAGGCCGAACTTTCTCGCCGTACTCGCAAAATGCTCCATCATTATCCTCTTAGCATTTTCAACGCTCAACTCGCTCCCTCCGCACAGATTAATGTCTCTATAAGGAGAACCCTTCCTGTGTTTAAAAGTTCTCTCTGAATCTCTGAAAGTTCCTCGGGGTCCTCCACGCTGACCCTAGCTAGGATATCGTAGTACCCGTAGAGACGGTGAACTTCAAAGACCTGCGGAAGGCCAAGAACACGCTCCAAGACACAGTCGTCGTTCCGGGCATCGGTCACGAGCAGGAGGAACGCCTCCATGGTATCATCTCCATGTGTGCATTGGCACTCGGATCTTATAAAATTTTCGGAAATTTCCGAAAGTTTGACAAATAGTAAAATATGAAAGAAAATGAGCTTCCAGAATCAGTAAGCTTCCACAAGGCTCGGCTGAGAATACCAGCGGTGTTCTTCTACCTCAATCCGAATATCGAGCGGCTCAAGAGGTTTTACCTCATAACCTCTGCTCCTGCCCCACTTCTCTATCTGCCTTATGACGATCCTAGTTCCAAGCCTCGCCAGCGGGTAGAACGGTATCAGGAACGGGTTGTTTTTCATAACCTCGGGCAGGCCCCTAGTTACCTCCCTCATCATGTGCTTCCAAGCGTAGTAGAGGTGGAGGAACTGGCCGTAGGTTATCATCTCGTCGATCTGGTAGAACTCCTGGTTCTTGAGCAGGCCCATCGGAACGAACGCCAGCGGAGTCACGGTGAAGTGCGCCCTGTTGCCGAGCTTTTCCTCAAGCTCCCTCTCCATCGTGATTATCAGCTGGGCAGTCATTATCTCGTCATCATCAGTGTCGCCGGGCAATCCCAGAATCGTTGTGTATGCGGGGAACCAGTAGTTCTTGTTGAGGACGTACGTCCCGTTGAGGAGAACCCAGGGCCACTCTTCAGGTGAGAACGGCTTCATCTTGTTGTTCATGTACTTCCCGATGAGCCTCGGCGAAGCCGTCTCAAAGCCGACCTGAATGCCTATCCAGTGAGCTGGGCCTGCATCAACGATGCGGGAAATTTCCTCTATCATTCCAGGAACGGCCAGAGCGCCAGCAACGGCCCCGTGGGTCGGGTTCACGTTCTTCGTGTATCTTCTGGCTATTTCAAACAGTTCAACAACGGCCTCGGCGTTCGGGTAGAAGTTCTTCTTATCCTCGACGCGGTATAGGAACACGTCCTCGCTGTGGAGCCAGGCGTGGTCGATTCCAGCGCTGACGTTGAGCCTTATTTCCTCCTCTATCCTCTCCAGCGGCATGTAGCGGGCTACCCTCAGGTTCGGCTCGCAGAAGCGGCAGCCCCTTCCGCAGCCCCTCATCACCTCGACGAGGCCTTTGTAAGAGGGCGCCACTATCGTCGGGATATGCTCCACCCGCGGCCAGCCCTTGATAAAGATAGTCTCGTCGGCGCTCCCGCTCTCGATCTCCCTGAAGAGCTCCCCCGCAACGTGATCTACTTCACCGATTACCACGTGGTCTATCTTCAGCCTCTCCCGCTCCTCTTTTCTGAAGTCAACCTGCCAGGCCCCCGGCCCGCCGACGACAAGTTTGAAGTCCAGCTTTTTGCCTTCCCTTATGCGGTTTATCCTCTCCACCAGCTCAAGGAACTTGACCTTGGTGTAGTTCGTCCACTTGCCGCCGTTCGTGAACATCATGCTGACCGGCCCCAGGCCGAGTGGGTCCATCTCGTAGAGGGCAACGATGGTGGTGTCATTCCCTATGAAATTCTCAATCTTGCGAGGGTGAGCGACGACGACCTCATCCCTCCTAAAGCCATCCCTGAGAAGGGCTGCCTCGACCTTCCTGAGGCCGTAGGGCGCTTGAGTCAGGACGCCGTTCTCATCAGGTAGCTGGGTGTCAAAAAACCTGAAAACCCACTTCGGGAGCTTGTCGTAGGGCGCACAGCCGAGAAAGTCTAGCAGGGGCACGTCGTGGTACGTGCTCGTCAGAGTCTCATCGGTCGTCAGGACTATTCTAGCCATTTCATCACCTCATAGGTATGAAGAAAAAATTGCATATTTAAGAATTTCTATTTTCAATAAATGCCCCATATCAATTTGTGGTACCAAATCGATGCCCATAGATAAGCACATTGAACTCGAAACCAGGCGTTCTTTCAAATCTGAGTGTTCCTGAAACGATAATATCCAAGCGGGTGTGTACTTAAGAGGATACGATTTTCTAGAACACCACCCACTCCAGACCCAATACCCTTTCTTTGATAGTCTCATCATTCACGGCAAGGGGAAGGCCAGAGGAACAGTTTTTTAACTACTCATACTATTATTTATAGCACAATAATGTCCACATATGTTCTTAATTATTCAAATTGAAGGCAAGTTATTTTGTTTGCTAGAAAATTTTATATATCAAAAATAAATAGTTAAAATTGCCTATACGCAGGTGATACCTATGAAACTTAGGAAAGTGCTGGGGGTCCTCCTGGTTGGGGGACTACTCCTTGGTTTAGTATCGGCGTGGGGACTGCCTGTGCCCTCGGCTGCGTCGACATCGTCATGCAAAGAGGTCTGGGATCACGACGTCGATGAGAAGAGCTGGAGTTCAGAAGTTCTCGTTTGGGCCGGTGCTCACGCCAAGGTCCTCATCTGCCACTCGAGATTCGTTCGCATAATTCCGGATCAAAACCCAAAATCACCAAATCTTGTCGCAGTGGCACAGGGAGTACAACTGACAGGAAGGGCTAAGGTGACTGAAATAGACCCGGATTGGAAATGGGCCTACGCTTTGGTTGAATATATCGATCCAGACACAGGAAAGAAAGCCAGGGTCTACGCAAGAATACCCCACTACTGGCCACCCGGATAAATGGAGGGTCCGGCCGTGAAGAGACCTCTCGCGGGCTTCTTCATTCTTTCATTGTTTTTTGTCTCCTATGCAGGCGCTTTCACCCCACCCTCCTGGTTCAAAAACGGAACGTACGTAACGTACGCGGTGTTGCCGGGGGAAGGAAGATACAAGGACTACTTCAATTCTGTATCGTTCATTCCCTCAGAGCTGTCCACGGAGAACAGGAAGTCTTTTGAATCCTCTTTTGAAAATGGAAAGAGAGAATGCCAGGAATTCAGGGAAGGTATAGAGAACTCAAAAAATTACTCAATCCTCCGGAGTTTTCTAGTTTTCGGTCCAATCTTTATCACCTTTAATCTTACGGATGTGACGAATTCTTCTGCAGTGGTTCTTGTCACATTAACGCTGGAAAACGCGACGCCGAGTCCAGGATGCTGGGTTGATTCACTGACGTTCAGGGGAAAACTTTTCCTCAACCTCACCGACGGATACTATTACATCAACGGCTCCAAACTGGGCAGACCCACATTCTTCATCCTCCCCTACAACCTCCCCGAAAGGAAGAGCCTACTCTACAAAGCATCAATACTGAAGAGATATGGTTTTACGGTGGTGGGAGATCTTAAGGTGAATAACGTAACCTTTGCCCAGGACAAACTCGTGCACACTTTCGTTAGAACCTTCCGCCCCCCGCTAGTGAGGATTAGATCAAACTGGTTGCCGATAATCTATCAGAAAAAAGGCTACTTAAGCTCTTTTATAGGTTTTGAATCACTCTACGACTTGAACACGGGGATAGCAATTGACATAGATTCTCCATATCCAGAACTCTACGCAGCGGGGATAATGTTCGTCGCCCCATTCAACTATTACTCAGCAGAGATAAACGACAAAATTGACTTCTCTAGAGAGTACTGGCCCTACGAGTTTGTACTTTATAAAACCAACATTCGGTTCCCTGAGGACAGAACAGGAACGCGTCCCGATACCGCCCTCAAGTACTACATGCTCTTCGGTGTAGGGGCCCTTGTAGTCTCGCTCATCCGGAGGTGGAAAAGATGAAGAGGCTCCTCCTAATGGGGTTGCTGTTGACTGCCATCTTCAATCCCACAACACAGGGAGCACTGGCCAGCTCCGCTTACGGTGCCCTCACGATAGAAGGGGACAACCTCACGGTTGAAGTTCGCGGCGTTGGAGTTTTTAACACCCCAATAACTCTCGTTCTTCCGGTGGGGAACTACACTGTGAGCGCAGAGGGTCAAGTTAAGCTTGAGGCCAAAGTCTTCGTTAACGCTTCAAAACTCGTGAGGGTGGAATTCAGTACAGTTGAGCCTGATGAGTTGGTGGAGGGAAACCTCACGATCCTCGGTGTTAAAGTGACGTACGACTGGTGGAAACACTACCCAAAATACAGCTCTCGCCCAAGCCTTGGGATTCCAAGGGGATGTGGAGGAGCGTGGAGTCCCTTTTATTACATCGACAGACCTCTGCCGATGACCCTAGAAGACGCTGGAGACACAATCGCAAAGCTCACGATCAATAACACTATAACACCATGTTACTTAAGGAGTGGCATCCAAGATATAAATGGAAAGCTGGAGTACATCTTCTATACGATTGCAGGCCCCTTTGGAACATCAGGAATTGCCCTCAAGGACACAAGTTTTCTGACTCCCCTCTCATCAGTTGAAGTGTCCTCTGACGTGGAGCTCGTAAATGGCTACCTTTACAACGTTAGCTCGACTTCGATGGTAACTCCCTTCACTATAATCCTGCCCGTGGTTACTCAAGATGTGTACAACGTCACCGGAACGACTACCGACGGAGACACCATCACCATAAACCATATCCCAAAAACTGACACTTACAACTTAAGCGTGGGACTCAATCACACTCTCGTGACGGCCGTGGTAAAGCCAAGACCCTGGGAAAAGTACGGTATCTCATACAGCCTCAGGACCGCCCTTGAGCTCATCAGGGTGAGGGAAGAGAGTGTCGAGCTCTACGGGGTTCGTGTGAACACCACCCCCGCGGCCAGCTTTGAAGTCGTCGGAAACGCCAAGGCAGCAGGGGTCTCACCTGGGACCATCTACCTTCCGGAGGGGAATTACACCCTCACGGCCTTCACGAACAACAGCGGCGTCACCGTGAACTTTTCAGTTCCAGAAACAAGGGAGCTCAACCTCAAACTCAAGCCTCTACCCGCGCGGTTGTTCTTCAACGTGACCCCATCAAACGCTTCCGTCTTCATCGACGGGAAACCCGTGAATAACCGCTCCGTTGAGACCTCACCGGGGAGACACTTCATCCACGTAACAGCCCCCGGCCACGTCGCCGAGAACTTGAGCGTCCTGCTCGCTCCAAACGAGTCGAGGGTTCTAAAAATCGGTCTGAAGCCCCTGCCGGTTCTCTCGGTCACCACGGTGCCATCCGGGGCCCTGGTATCAATTGGGAACAAAACGTGCCGGAGCCCATGCATGCTGGCCCTTGAACCTGGACGCTACACTGTGGATGTATCTCTGGAGGGGTACATGAACGCGAGCAAGACCGCATACCTGGAGCCCGGAAAGGTGGTCAACGTCACCATAACCCTTGAGAAGGTCAGAAAGAATGCGGGAACCTCTAATGAGTCCATGAACTCCGATACCCCGACTAAGAAACTAACCAAAATACCAGCGCCAGCGCCGTCCTCAGGAAGAAACTCCTATGGCACTACTCACAAACTTCTCGCGCTCGTCGTGGTGATACTGCTAACTGGGATCGCTCTAAGGAGGAGGTGAGCCAATGGGGCGCTTCAAAGAGCAGCTGAAATGGGAGTTGGAGGACCCCTACGTGGCACTCATATTTGTTTTCAGCTTCCTCCTGCTGGCGGTGACGTTCTACACCAATCTTTTCGACATTGATACGAACGTGATGACCATGGGGCTGGGAACGGCCAGGGAGCACGCGGCCGCTGGGACTGCCATGCTTTTTCCGGGACTCTCCGATAAGTCCACAGCGATCTTTGCCATTACTGGGGTTCTCCTCACATCCCTGGCCATCCGATACGACAGGGACACGGGGGTTGCAAAGAGCGTCTATTCCCTTCCCCTCAGGAACTACAAGGTTGTTCTGGCAAAGTTCATTGCGGTCTTTGTAGTCCTCTTCCTCTCAGCCTTCAGTGCGGCCCTTGTTGCCTACCTTTACTCCTACGGGGACAGTCCCACCATGATCAAGGAGGGAATGCTCGGTCAGCGTTACCTGCTTATACACATTCTCTACTGGCTTGAAGCGGCGCTTTACGTGTCGTCCCTGTCCTCCATGATAGCCGTGCTGAGCCCCGGCACGTTTGCGGCGATCCTGGGCGGAATAACCGTGATGTACGTCCCGGAGATCCTTGGCTGGGACTTTCTGCCTCCCAGAATTCTGAACGATGGACTCATAAAAGCCCACGCCGTGTTCTGGGATCCATGGGAAAAGCTGGGCATTTTCTTTAACACGACGTTTTATCCCTGCCTGTTGCTCCCGCTGGTCGTTCTTTCACTCACGCTCGTTCTAAGCGAGTGGAGGGATGTCTCGTGAGGCTCATAAAAGCGTTCCTCCTGGCCCTTTTGATCTTCACACTCCTCTCGTTCCCACTGCAAGAAAAGGCCCTTAGAACGTCCACTTCGGGCGTTGTGAGTAACGAAAAAGGTTTTGTACTGCCATCCGCCGGCGTTCTTCGCGTGACGACCAACGCCGGAATGGGTGCGAATTACAGCGTTTCGTTCTACGACCCGGAGAGAAATGGATTTCTCCTTAACGAGACTCCCAAGGGCCAGCTCAACGGATACTTGAAAATCAAGCACGCCGGTTATTATTTTGCCCAGATAAACAGCTACTATGCACCGGTTACCCTGGCATACCGGATGACTTCAAAGTATCCATCGAGGAGAATCCTGGAGATAAAATACTTCACCGGCGGAACTTCGGCAATAATTCTCGCGTTACTGCTCTTCAGGGAGGGGAGAAGATGATCACCGCAAAAAATCTGAGCAAGCGTTTTGGAAAGCTCGTAGCCCTCGACTCAATAAGCGTGAAGATTGAAAGGGGATTCACGCTCATCCTGGGTCCAAACGGTGGTGGCAAGAGCACTTTCCTGAAACTATGCGCGGGGCTCTACAGGCCCAGCTCGGGGAGAGTTGAAGTTCTCGGCGAGGCCCCCTGGAGCAATGAAAGGGTCAAATCACGGCTTGGAGTCTCCTTTGATCCACCCGCACTCCCGAAGCACAGAACCGGGCGGGAGTGGCTTGATTACATCGCGAGACTCAAGGGAGCCGATGACGATAACGTTCTGGAGAGTGCCGAGATGTTCTCGGTTACGGGTTTTCTTGACAGGCGGATTGGCGAATACTCCGCAGGAATGATGAAGCGGCTTTCCCTGGCCCAGGCCTTCATTGGAAAACCAGAGTTGGTCCTTTTAGACGAGCCCCTCGCAAACCTCGACTTTCGGGGAATAAATGAGGTCTCAGAGACGCTCGGAAGGCTCGCGAACGATGGATTGAACATCGTGGCGGTGTCCCATGTGTGGAGGCCCCTAATGAAGTTCGCGAACGAAGTTGTGGTCATAGCCGCGGGAAGGGCCGTTCTAAAGGGCAGCCCAGAGGAAGTCATCCCCAAGATCGAGGGGCTATGATGCTCGGTTCTTTTTGAGCGTTTCCAAAACTCTCTCAACCGGAAGCGCATACCTCACGTGCCCGTTTCCCTCAACGGTCTTGGCCTGCAGGAGGGCGTTTATTATCGCTTCTTCCGTTGCCTCGGCGGTCGCCCTGAAGAGGTAGCTGAGAGCGTTGTCAGGCAGGAAACTAACCAGTTCCGGCTCTTTTCCAATTGGAACGGTCTGGGCTGTGGAGAAGGCCAGCACTATGTCTCCGCTCCCGTGGTAGGCGTAGCCGCCAGTTCTCGCAAGTCCAACCACTGCCCTCTTTGCAAGCCTCTTAAGCTGCCTTGCCGTGAGTGGAGCGTCGGTGGCAACAACCATCGAGATGCTGCCCTTCCCTGAAGTCCCCCTACCGGGATAGTCCTTCAAAAGCTCGCCGACGGGAACTCCAGCTATCGTTAAGTCTTCTCTCCTTCCGAAGTTTGCCAAAACCAACGAAGCGACCTTGTATTCCTCCCCGCCAATCTCGACGACCCTTGAGGAAGAGCCTATACCGCCTTTAAACTCGAAGGCGCTCATTCCTGTCCCAGCCCCCACAGCGCCTTCCTCAAAGTCGAGCGAGGCATTTTTAACGGCCTCAAAGTAGTGATCTTCCTTAACCGCCATCTTCCTGATGTTGTTCAGGTAGGAGTCGTTGCACTCCATAACGACGGGCGAGACGCTCTTCAGGTCTGGGTTTAGGTCAATCATGTGCCTGACGACGGCACTGGCGACGGTATAAACGCTCAGGGTGTTGGTCAGAGCTACCGGCGTCTCGATGTAGCCGAGCTCGTCAACCTGAACGAAGCCTATCGGCTTGGAGAAACCGTTCATGACGAATGTCGAAGCGAAGAGCCTCTCCCTGAAGGGGTTCTTTACCGGCGGTAGAACTACGGTAACGCCAGTCCTTACGTCATCGCCCTCGATGAGAGTTGTGTGCCCGACTTTAACTCCGAGGTCGGCTATTGAGTTCCTCTTTCCGGGTTCGTGGAGACCTATCCTTATTCCAAGGTCAGGGGCCTTCATGGGAGTCACCGGTATGAGTAGCCCACCAGACCTTAACAACCTTGCCCAATCAACGCTTATAAACCCGAAGAACCGAGTTATAGGCATGAGACCAAAAGCGCTCGCGGTCATCCTGCCGCCACTGGCCTTTCTCGTATTCTTCTTCTACGCCCCAATACTCAGCATCCTCAGTCTTGGAGTCTGGGAAAACGGGCCAACCCTGGAGTACCTCCGGGCAGTCCTGAGCAACGAGTACCACCGAAACGTTATCCTCTTCACGATTTCCCAGGCTTTAGCGTCAACGGTTTTAACCGTTCTAATCGGCCTTCCCGGGGCGTACATCTTCGCCAACTACGATTTCCCCGGAAAGAGACTGATAAAGGCCGTCTTGACTGTTCCTTTCGTGATGCCGGGCATTATGGTAGCGCTCGGCTTCGTAATCCTCTTCGGGAAGGGCGGCATCATTGCGGGACTGATAGGGCGCGACCCGGGCATAATCTACTCTTGGAAGGCAATCCTTCTGGCCCACTCCTTCTACAACTTCCCGATTGTCGTCAGGATGGTCTCGGCGCTCTGGCAGAGGGTCAACCCCCACTACGAGGAGATGGCTGAGGTTCTAGGGGCAAAGGGGTTTACCCTATTCAGAAAGGTCACGCTCCCGCTGATCTCACCGGCCATCTTCGCCTCGGCTATGCTGACCTTCGTTTTCTGCTTCCTCAGCTTCTCCGTGCCACTCATCCTCGGCGGCTACCAGTATGTTACCATCGAGGTGGACATATTTTCGACGATAGTTACCCTCCTCGACTTCAGAACCGGGGCGGCTCTTGCAATAATCCAGCTCTCCCTTTCGGTGGTCTTCATGTACCTCTACCTGAAGGCGCTTGAGGCGTATTCAAAGAGAGAGGAGCAGAGAATAATGAGGAAACCGAAGGAGCTGACCATCAGGTCAATCTTAAGCCCTAAGGGGCTCGGGATAGTTCTCTACTCCATCTTTGTCGTGGTCTTTATCCTGGCGCCGCTTGGGGCCGTCGTCTACGACTCCCTGCGCTTCAACGGAACTTGGAGCCTTGAGTGGTACAGAAGGATATTCTCCACCGAGTACAACCCGATGTTCGGAACTTCAACCCTCGGAGCGATAAGGAACTCACTCCTCTTCGGCTTTGCAACTGTGTTCCTCTCAACTCTGGTCGGCCTGCCGATAGCGTACTTCCTCAACCGCTGGAAGTTTAAGGGAAAAGTCCTGCTCGATGCCCTCGCGATGCTCCCGCTGGCCAGCTCGCCGATAACCATCGGTTTCGCCTACGTGAAGTTCTTCAGTACGACACCCCTCTACTACACCATCTGGATAATCGTGATAGCCCATACAGTTATAGCCTATCCGTTCGTCCTTCGCTCCGTTTCAACTGCCCTGAAGAAGATAAAGCCAAACCTTAGGGAAGCTGCGCTCAGCCTCGGTGCAGGGGAGTGGAAAGCCTTCCTGAGAGTTGAGCTACCGCTGGCCGCTGGAGGATTGGTGGTTGGAGCAATATTCGCCTTCGCGATGAGCATTGCGGAGCTTGGTGCGACCTACATGCTTGCCACACCGGAATACACCACGATGACGATAGCGATATACAAGTTCCTCGGCGCGAGGCAGTTCGGGAGCGCTTCGGCGCTGTCCGTTCTCCTCATGGCGGTCTCGGCTCTCGGCTTCATAATCATCGAGAGAACCGGTGAGGAAGTATGGTGAGGGTTAGGCTTGTGGGAATAAGGAAGTCGTTCGAGGGCTTTACACTCGAGATTCCGGAGCTTGAAGTGGAGAGCGGGGAGATGATGACGCTCCTCGGGCCGAGCGGGTGCGGGAAGACGACCACCCTGCGGATCATAGCAGGACTTGAAAAACCCGACTCTGGAAGGGTGTTTTTCGACGAGACAGATGTTACGAACTTGGAACCAGGAAAGAGGAACATTGGGATAGTCTTCCAGGACTACGCGCTCTTTCCGCACATGACGGTCTTTGAAAACGTCGCCTTTGGCCTTGAGATGAGGAAGCTTCCCAGGGACGAGATAAAGAAGAAGGTCGAGTGGGCGCTTGAACTGGTCGGCCTCAAGGGGTTTGAAAACCGCTACCCAGAACAGCTCTCAGGCGGCCAGCAGCAGAGGGTAGCCCTCGCCAGGGCCTTGGTCATAGAGCCACAAGTTCTCCTCCTCGACGAGCCCCTCAGCAACCTCGACGCCAAGATACGCGAGCGCCTGAGGGGAGAGATAAGGAGAATCCAGAAGGAGCTTGGGATAACGACGATCTACGTCACCCACGACCAGGAAGAGGCAATGGCCGTGAGCGACAGAATAGCCGTGATGAACTCGGGAAGGATAGAAGGGATAGGAAAACCGCTTGAACTCTACTACCACCCGAAAACTGAGTTTGTCGCCAAGTTCTTGGGTTTGAGCAACATACTGGAGCTTGAAGCTGAGAACGGAATCGCCCGCCTTGGCACTCTGGAGTTCAAAACGGGAAGAGATGGAAAAGTTAGGGTCTTCTTCAGGCCCGAAAACGTCCTCGTGAAGCCCGGAAAGGGCGCCAGGGTCATTGACTACGACCTCCTGCCGGGCAGGATACGCCTGAGACTGGGGATAGGTGGCGAGACCATAACTGCGGAGCGCTTCCTTAACGAACTGCCCTTCAGCCCGGAAGACATCCCCAAGGAAGTGAGCGTCGAGGTTCTTTCGTATTCTGTCCTCGAATGAAGTGGCCATTCTGATGCCATTGCTTTTTCCTGTTTTGCCCAAACGCACCAGACCTTCATCTGCCCCCAGTTTTACATTTCTACGTCAAAAAAAGATTTAAAAATCGGTTTTATTAGCAGGTAATAGTCAAACGGGGGTGACGCTCATGGGATGGTTTGAGGAGTACTTCGAGTTCGAAAAGTATGGAACCGATATGAAGACCGAGATTTTAGCTGGGGTAACCACTTTCCTCACTATGGCGTACATACTCTTCGTGAACCCATCCATCCTCAGCGATGCGATGGGAAAGGAGGCCTTCAACTCACTCGTCGCTGTGACAGCTCTAGCCGCTGGATTCACGACTATCTTTATGGGTATCTACGCCAAGAAGCCCTTTGCCCTTGCACCGGGAATGGGTCTCAACGCGTACTTCGCCTACACAGTTGCTCCTAAATACGGCTGGAAGGTGGCTCTCGCGGCCGTCTTCGTCGAAGGTCTCATCTTCATAGTCCTCAGCGTCACCAAGGTCAGGAGCGCGATAATCCACGCGATACCTACGGGCCAGAAGTACGCTATAGGCGCTGGAATCGGGCTTTTCCTCACGCTTATCGGCCTGAACGACGTTGGTCTGCTCACGGCAAAGGTAACGGCCCCTGCTGGAAGCGAGTTCGTCATAAACGGGGAGGTAAACCTCATCGGAAAGCTCGCCTTTACGGGCCTCAACGCTCAGGCCCTCACGACCAAAGCGGGCCTTCTCTTCGTTTTTGGACTTCTCTTAACCGGAATCCTCATTGCACTCCGCATCAAGGGTGCGCTCCTCATCTCAATACTCACGACAAGCTTCCTCGGCTGGATAACTGGGGCCGCTCCCTGGCCTGAGAGTCTCTTTTCGATGCCCGACATAAGCTACACCTTCATGAAGATGGACCTCCACGGACTCCTAAACGCAGGAGCCCTGGGTGTTGTCTTCGCGTTCTTCATGGTTGACTTCTTCGACACGCTTGGAACCGTAACTGGACTGAGCGCGAAGGCTGGTTTCCTGACCGAGGACGGAAAGGTTCCCGATGCCGAGAAGGTTCTCCTGACCGACGCCATAGGAACGACCTTCGGTGCGGTCCTCGGAACCTCAACGGTGACCACATACATCGAGAGCGCCGCGGGAATAGAAGAAGGCGGAAGGACTGGAATGACGGCCCTCGTTACCGGCTTCCTCTTCCTCGCGATAGGTCTCTTCATAGCTCCCCTGGCTGGAGCAATCCCTGCCTTTGCAACAGCCCCGGCCCTCGTCATAGTCGGCTACTACATGCTCACCGCCCTCAAGGAAGTTGACTTCAGCGACCCGACAGAGGCACTTCCAGCGTTCCTCGTCCTCGTGACGATACCCTACACCTACTCAATAGCCGACGGAATAGGAGTCGGGTTCATCAGCTACACCATCCTCAAGGTCTTCAGCGGCCGCTGGAAGGAAGTCCACCCGCTAATGTACGTCTTGACCATAGTCTTCGTCGCGTACTTCGCTTACCTCGGCGGCGTGTTTTAATCCCCTTTTAGCCCCTTCTTTTATTTTCGGGAGGAGATGATAGAAAACAAGAAGAAAAGTCAGAAAAGCTTAGAGCTGGAACTGCTCAACGTTCTGGCGGAGTGACCTCGCGATTTCGCGCAGCTTTCTGGCCTCTTCTGCTAGGCTCTCTATCTCAGCCCTCTGCTCTTGCATGGCGGAGCTTACCTCTTCCGCACTGGCGGTCGTTTCCTCGGCACTTGCAGCGAGGTTCTCCAGCGCCTTCAGGGCTTTCTCCACCTCTTCCCTCGTCCTCTCGGCCTGCTCCTTAACCTCCGAGACCCTGGAACCGACGGCACTTATCATCTCGGCGATGTGACCCAGGTAGCCCAGGCTCTCCTGGAGACCCTGTGTTGACCTCGAAACGGTATTAACTCCCCTCTGCGTCTCCTCAACGGCCCTCTGAACCTTCTCCTCCATCTCCGCAATGATTCTGTTTATGGTTTCGGCAGCCTGCTTGCTGTCTTCAGCCAGACTGCGTATCTCCTGAGCAACTACTGCGAATCCCTTACCTGCCTCACCTGCTCTGGCCGCCTCAATGGCCGCGTTCAGGGCAAGCAGGTTGGTCTGCTCGGCAATGCCGCTGATGGCCTGGGTTATCTCACCGATCTTCCTGCTCATCTCACTGACCGCCTTAACGGCCTCATCTATGAAGTGCATTGAGCGCTTTATGCTCTCGACATCTTTAATGGCCAGCTCTCCCTTGCTCCTGCCCTCTTCAGCTATCCTGACAACTTCCCCCACGGCACTCTCAAACTCGTTCATTGTATCTACTGTCTCCTCTGTTATGGAAGAAACCACGCGCATGCCCTCGGTTATCTCGTTGATGTTCTCCTGCTCCCTCTGGGCCTCGATGCTCACCTGCTCCACCGCCTCGCCGACCTGATCCATGGAATGCCTGACGTTCTCCGCGATTTCCGCCAGTGTATCAGCCTGCCTATCAAGCTCAAACCCTATCTCCCTGATGTTTCCGATGAGCGTCCTCATCTTTGCTGAGGTCTCCCTAAGGGCGAGGATTATGTTCTGGAGGTCACCGCGCGCGTTTTCATCGAGGGTGTAGTTCAGCCTGCCCTCCGCCATGTCTTGCAGACGGGCGATGACCCCGTTCAGCGTGCCTATGACATCCTTCGATATTGCCTCAAAGGCGGTGAGGAGTTTTCCTATCTCGTCGTCCCTGTACGGGTAGTCAATCGACGACACGTGCCGTTTTGCTTCCTCCAATTTCCCTTCCCCAATCAATTCAGCAGCCTTGGTGAGCTCTTCTATGGGTCTGAGAGAGTCGCGCAGATATTTTACGCTGAGGAGAGCCAGCACTATACCAGCAGCCAAAGAAGCGAGGAGGCTTAAAACGAGACTCTTTGATGCCTCACCCCTGGCCCTCTCCAGGGCGCTGAGCAGGGAGGCCATCATTTCCTCCTTGGGCACGACTGATAATATTATCCATCCTGACACACTGCTCTTCGAAAATGCCACCAGCACGTCCTTCCCATTGAGGGTCGTCTCAATGACGCCAGTATCTTTCCTCTCCAGAGCCTTGGAAAGGGCCGAATACGATGGATCTTCAAAAATGTTGAGCTTCCCAACGAGGTCGCTGTTCGGATGTATTATGACGGTGCCGTTTGAGTTGACAACGAATGAGTAACCTGTTTTTCCGAGTTTTGCTCTCAGTATTTCCTCCTTTATGATGGAGACATCGACGTCAACCCCAAGAACGCCCTTTACTTCTCCCTCATACTTAATGGGGACGATGTAACTGACCACAGTTTTGTTAGTTATCATATCCGTATACGGATCCGTCCAGAAGGACCCCTCACTTACCGCCCTCTGATACCAGCTAGTTTTCGTCGCGTTGAAATCCTCTGGAAGCTCCGCTGGCGGGATTATTTCCAGCCTCCCCCTGAAATCCGCGTAGTAAACGTTGATTATCCTCTCATCGGAATTTTTAAAGCTCTGAAGAATCTTTTTAACGTAGTTCCAGAACGGGGGGCTATCCGTATATCCGGGGATGTAGGAGCCAAACGAGTATTCCTTCTCTATGGACTTAGCATAGGAATCGGCCAACATACGGAGCGCATACATAACACCATCAATCTCCCTTGAGTAGCTTTCACTTTCCAATAACGCCGTATGTTTCGCCTGCTCCAATAGGGCCGGACTCATTGTCTCCTCGACGGTTTCCCCCATCCGGCTGATCCCCCTAACTTGGAGAACCGCCATTATGAGCATTATCACCGTGAGAGTTCCAATGATCGCGACGTAAATCTTCTGCCTAAACCTCAACAACAATCCCCCCTTTAAGGGAATCATCAACCAATCTGAATTACTCTTCGATTATTTTTAAGGTATTTGTGTATGTATTTGTGTAGGTTGCAACGATTGGAGATATCCCCCGAAGACCCAAAGCGGACTAACTAACTTTTTAAGGCAACCTTCAAACTTAGGCCGGTGAGAGAAGATGGTTGTGAAAGACTGTCCCGAATGCCACGGAACGGGCAAAGTAAAAGTTGGCGAGAAGGAGTGCCCCGTTTGCGAGGGCTGGGGATACGTTCCAGCTGACTTTAAGATTGGAGACAAACTCAAGGGTTACAGAAACCTAGATCACCTTGGAGTTGAGGATGAAGTTGACGAGATACCCTGCCCTGAGTGCCATGGGAAGGGTACTGTTCCAGTTTACGACACCTGCCCGACCTGCGGGGGAACTGGGAAAGTTCTAGCCTGCGACATCTGTGGAAAGATAAAAGGCCCCTGGGAGCCGGGCATGGAGACAACGTGGGTTTGTCCTGACTGTCTGAGGAAATACAAGGTCGTTTACATCCTCGATAAGACATGTGATTATGAAGACGTTGAAGTTGGTAGCCTGTACAAGGGCACGATTGACAGGGTGGAGCGCTTCGGCGTCTTCGTCAAGCTCAACCCACACGTTACGGGTCTCATCAAGAGGAAAGACCTCCTCGGTGGAAGGGAGTACAAGCCCGGCGACGAGATAGTCGTGCAGGTTCTCGACGTGAGACCCGACAAGAGGGAGGTCGACCTCATAGAGTCTGCCCTCAAGCACTACAAGACGGTCGTTGTTAGGAAGGAGCTTCCGGTCACTCCGATAGCCGAGCTGAGCAAGGACATGGCGGGTAAGACCGTCAGGATACAGGGAAGAATCACCCAAGTTCAGGTAACCGGCGGGCCGACGGTCTTCACGATAACCGACGGAACTGGGATAACCTGGGTAGCGGCCTTTGAGGCGCCCGGAGTCAGGGCTTACCCGAACATCAACGTTGGGGACATAGTTGAGGTCATCGGTAAGGTTGCCTTCCACTCGGGCGAGATACAGATCGAAGCCAGCGACATGGCGAGGCTCTGGGGCCCGGATGCAGCGAGGGTGAAGCAACAGATAGAGGCCGAGCTCGACAGGAGGGCACAGCCGGAAGACGTTGGTTTCCTGGTGGAGAGCGAGGTTCTTGAGAAGCTCAAGCCGAAGATAATGAAGGCCGCCTTCATGATAAGGAGGGCAATCCTGGAGGGAAGGCCGATACTCCTGAGGCATCACGCCGATGCCGATGGCTATACATCCGGCCTGGCCCTTGAGTACGCTATAGTCCCCCTCATCGAGAAGATATCACCAGACCCGCAGGCGAGGTGGAAGCTCTTCAAGAGGAGACCGAGCAGGGCACCCTTCTACGAGCTGGAGGATGTTCTTAAGGACATTATCTTCATGGTCGAAGACCACGAGAAGTTCGGCGACCCGCTCCCGCTGGTTGTTATAGTTGACAACGGTGGAACAAGCGAAGACATTCCAGCTTACAAGCGCATTCGCGCCTACGGCGTCCCGATAGTGGTCATAGACCACCACGACCCGCGCGAGTGGGTGAGCGAAGACAAAGCCAAGGTTGATGACTACGTCGATGTTCACGTCAACCCGCACCACGTCAAGCGCGGCTACTACGAGCTAACGGCCGGAATGCTCGCCACCGAAGTGGCGCGCTTCATCAATCCAGAAGTAGAGGACAAGATAAAGCACCTTCCTGCGATAGCTGGAACGGGCGACAAGAGCAAGGCCCCGGAGTTCTACCAGTATCTCGAGATAGCGAAGAAGGCGAAGGGCCTCACGGAGGAAGACCTGAAGAAGATAGCCGAGGTCATCGACCACGAGGCCTACTTCTGGAAGTTCATGGACGGACACGGCATTATCGATGAAATACTCCTCCTGACCGGCAACCTCCAGAGGCACCGCGAGCTCATCAATGCCATCTATCCCGAGGTCAAGGAGAAGCAGGAGAAGGCACTGAGGGCCTCCCTGCCGCACGTCAAGAGCGTTGTCCTGCCGAACGGGGTAAGGTTCAACACTATAGATGTGGAGCTGTTCGCGCCGAAGTTCAGCTATCCGTCTCCAGGCAAGCTCTCTGGATTAATCCACGACCACTTCAAGGAGAAGTACGGTGAGGACTCGCCGATACTGACATTAGCCTACGGCCCAGACTTCGCGGTTGTCAGGGCCAGCGACGGTATGGCTGCCTACGGCTTTGACCTCAACGAGATAATTCCAAAGCTCCAGGAGAAGCTTCCGTCAGCCGGAATCGAGGGCGGCGGTCACAGCTACGCCGGCTCGATAAAGTTCTTCGAGGGCATGAGGAAGGAGGTTCTTGAGGAGTTCGCCAAGGAAGTCGTGAAGCTGAAGAAGATTTCCTGATGTCTTTTTCTTTTCCCTGGTTTTGTTCCTGCAAACGTTTTTAACCTTCGGGACAACCCAGAGATGGTGACAGTTATGAGGGGAGACCTGATAAGGATTCTGAGCTCTGTTGAAGAGAAGGCGAACGAGCTGAAGCTGGAGGGCTTTGAACCCGATGTCGTTCTCGTCGGGAAGGAAGCTTATGAGTTTATAAAAGAACAAGTAAACGAGGAGTTTGGCGGAGAGGAGGAAGTTTTTGAGCTCTCCGGCCTCAGGGTGAGAATCCTTGAGGAGCTCGGCGGAGATGCGGTCGTCGTTGACACCAAAGCCCTTGGATACGCCCCAGCCACGAGGCGCTTTAAGGTTGTCCCATGATTCCCCATGCTTTTCCGTCCACAACTTTGATTTTCAGGCCCGCGAGGGCTAAAACGCTGAGCGATGCCGCCATGATGTCGGCGAGGCTTCCAGGATTCCTCAAGTCACCTTTTTCCCTGAGAAAGGCGTCGAACTCATCAACGCTGAGCCTTCCCTCGAGAACTTCACGGGCTTTTTCCAAAACGAGCTCTGCTTCTTCCTTTCCGGCTTTCCTGACTATGAGTGTGTCCTCCCTGCTTGCCAGAAGTTCGAGGAAAGCCCTGACGGCAGCATCTTCCAGAGGGTACTCTTTTATGAGCTGGAATAACCTCTCAGCGGTCGAGTACGTGAGCTCGTAGCCGGTGAGCCACTCACAGAAGACAAGCTCCCTCTCACAGCTTATCTCAGCGAGCTTCCACAGGTTTATCCCGTCCCTGAAGAGCTCCTCAAATGAGTCGTCGGAATATACGTCGTACTTGACACCGCCGGGTATTCCTTTCGGGTTGGCCGTCCTGATTGCCCGGTAAAGCTCCATTGTGTCTCTAACCGTCGAGGCCCGGATGAGCTCGCGGGCCTTTTCTCCAGCCTCCAGGGGGTTCTTCGAGAGGGAAGAACCCATGGCCAGAGGTATCCCCAGTACGAGAACTCCAAAGTTAGGGTTGGCGTCCTGGACTTCCTTCGACGCTATCACCGCCCGTTTTATCAGACTCCCAATACCAGCCTCAGACGGGAAGAGCTCGCCCCTCCTGACCAGCTCCGCAGTCCTCACGGCCTCATGGTAAACACTCACAACAGCCGTGTTGGCGAATATGAAGTTGTAGAGGGTGAGGTCGCTGAAGTCGCGGTAGCGGTTCACGTTGCCGGGCTTTGGAAGTGCCGCCTCCAGCAGGGGGCCAAGCAGAAACGCTCTCACAATATTCCACCGCTCCATTCACACCACCAGGTACAGGATTAGATAGATTATGTAGAGCACTAGGACGGCTTTCCTGAGGGTCTTTCTGGTAAGCATGTACAGGCCGAGGGCCAGCAGGGTCACGCCCCAGAAGGCGTTCTTTATGTAGGGCGCGTAAACCCTCAGCGGCTCGAGTACTGCCGGCTGAAACTCCTTCAGGAGGAGCAATAATCCAAGGAAAATGAAGATGTATCCAAGCGTCCTCATATCACTCACCCTCCTTAAGGAGCACTACGCCGATTACCAGCAGGACAACTGCAAGGAGCGTCTTGAAGCCCACCACAGGGAGCACTCTAAAGGCGGAATCCACCAGAAGGATGGCTCCAAGAAGTATCAGGACAAGGGCGACGATTCTGGATGTGCTGTCCTCGTGAACCACGGCACCCAGGCTCTCCCCAGCTTCCTTTATGACGTCTTCGAGTTTCTTGCCGAGGTCAGAGCTCTCTTCCTCAGAGCTCTCTTCGGGCATCACCAGAGCAGCAAGCAGGTAGGCCAGCGTCATAACGCCTGGATTAACCGCGAAGAGAACGACGAAGATAAGCCTGACAATAGTCGGATCCACTTCCAGGTACTCGGCTATTCCCCCAAGAACTCCAAGGAAAATCCTATTCTTTTTTGATCTCACGAGTCTCTTTTCCATACTTTCACCGATGATAAAAAGGAGCGAAGCTTAAAAATCATTCCTTAATTTCGACGCACCCAACAGATAACATCCAATCCAAAAGGGCTAGAAAGTTCAAACGCTTAATGTTCTTTAGAAATAAGGAAATAATGAAGAAGAAAAAGCCCATCAAAGGCTCCTCAGGTATTCGGCGTAGGCTTGGGCGTCCATAAGCTCCTTGAGCTCTTCCTCAAGGTTGGTCGGCTTGAGCTTGGCGATCCAGTTCTCGTAGGGATCCTCGTTGAGGAGCTCGGGGCTGTCCTCGAGGGCCTCGTTGACCTCGATGACCTCGCCGCTGACTGGGGCGTAGACCTCGCTGACTGCCTTGACGCTCTCAATCTCACAGAGAACGTCGCCCTTGCTGACTTCCTTGCCGACTTCCGGAAGCTCGACGTAGGCGAGGTCTCCCAGCTCCTTCTGGGCGTAATCGCTTATGCCAACGAGAACCGTGCCGTCATCAAGAACTTGAGCCCACTCGTGGTCTTTCGTGTAGTAGAGGCCTTCCTTGACCTTGTATTCCCCGACTTCGATCATGAACATCACCGTCCATGGTTGCAACTTTGAGCATTTAAACCTTATCATGTCCAAGCTGTTATCAGTGCTTTTTGGTGTGGCCGGAAATAGGGAGTTCAGTCGAAATTCCTGTAGATTATTGAGAGCGCCGTCAAAAAATTATCATGGGCGGTCAAACGCAGTATCCATTGGGGCGATTTGAATTTGAACGGATGGGAAAGAAAAAATTGACATTTGAGGATGGGTTCCTGTTTGGGCTTGTTTCTTCACGGCGGGCCTGATGTTCTACATAATCACGCTTATCATAACCTTCTTCGTTCTCTACTCAATGGCATCGAGAATGATGTTTTAGCGCGTTTTCCCCCCATGGGCCTTCTATGCTACAAAAACACCCCCAAATCGCCTCTTTTAGATATAGCGAAACGTTTTTAAGCTGGTAAAGAAGTCGCGTTTGATTAAACAGTCTGCTCATCTAATAACAGGAGGAGAGTATACCTAAAGAGAAAAGGAGGAGGTTGAGATGAGCTGGACAACCCCAAAGAGAGCTTTTATAGGTGCCGCAACCGCTGAGGGAGGGACTAAGCTGAACGCCTTTGACAACGCACTCCTCAAGCTGGGCATAGGAAACGTTAACCTGGTCAAGCTAAGCAGCGTTATTCCCGCACATATCGAGTGGATGGAGAAGGTACACGACGTTCCGATAGGAATGCTCCTGCCGACAGTTTACGCCCACATCGAGAGCGACGAGCCGGGGATGACGATAAGCGCCGCACTGGGCGTCGGGATAAGCAAGAACAACGAAGGCGGTCTGATCTACGAGTATTCGGGCTACTGCACCAAGGAAGAAGCCGAGGAAATGGTCAGGAAGATGGTCGAAGAAGGCTTCAGGCAGAGGGGCTGGGAGCTCGGTGAGTTCAAGGTTGCAAGCGCCGAGATAACCGTCAAGGACAAGCCAGCCGCCGCAATAGCGGTCGTCGTCATGTTCCCCTACTGAACTTTTTCTTTTCTCACCAAAGTGTATTCGTCTTTTCCCGTTCTTTCGAAGCTCAGGTGGTACTTCACTCCACTTTTGGAAACCCAAGCGTCAACGTAATCGTTTCCCGCAATCCAGAGAACCTCAAAGCCTCTCTTCGTTAGGTTCTCTTTAAGGGGTTCCTTTATCTTTTCACCGGGTTCTAGAATGCTGGGTGTCGTCCCTTCCCTGATGAACTTCAGAAGGGACATAAACAGCTCCTTCGGGTCAGTGGCCTCGATTGGAAAAGTAAAGCTAACGCTACCGTCCTCTATTGTTCTCTCAAACGTGTACTCATCAAAGAACACTAAAAACATCTCGACCTCTCCATCTGAGGAAATACTACCAACCAAATGGGGAATCCCAACTATCTCAGTGTTTAAAAGCTCATCCCACACCTCTGCGATTTTCTCGGCCACGATTCTTGCAATACCTGTTCCTTCCATACATAGGACAATACGCGATTTTCTTAATAAACCTCTCGCCACGCTAAGCTTTAAAACCCAACATCGTATCCACCGGTGGTGAGACTCATGGGATACAACGAGCAGGAGAGGGCTTTCATCGAATGGTACCCTCGCGGCTACGGAGTCGGGTTTAAGGTGAAGAGGAGACTGTTTGAGACCCAGACGGAATACCAGCGTCTTGAGATATACGAGACGGAGGGCTTTGGGAAGCTCCTTGTCCTGGATGGAACCGTCCAACTTGTGGAGGTTGGTGAGGAGAGCTATCACGAAGTCCTGGTACACCCTGTAATGCTTGCACACCCGAACCCGAGGAAGGTTCTCGTCATCGGCGGTGGAGACGGTGGAACGCTCCGCGAGGTTCTTAGGCATGACACCGTTGAGAAGGCCATAATGGTGGAGATAGACGAGGGTGTTGTGGAAGCGTCTTACCTCTACCTTGACGTCGCCAAAGACCTTTTGGACAGGCTCATAAAGAAGGAAGAGCCACGGGCCGAGCTGATAATCGGCGACGGCGTCAAGTACCTCAGGGAAACTGATGAACGCTTCGACGTTATAATCGTGGACTCAACCGATCCAGTCGGCCCCGCGAAGCTTCTCTTCAGCGAAGAGTTTTACAGGGACGCCTACGAGAAGCTGAACGAGAAGGGTCTTTACGTTACCCAGGCCGGCAGCGTTTACTTGTTCACGAACGAGCTCCTCGACGCGTATAAGGCCATGAAGAAAGTCTTTGACAGGGTGTACTACTTCAGCTTCCCGGTAATAGGCTACGCCTCGCCCTGGAGCTTCCTCGTTGGGGTCAAGGGAGACGTTGACTTCACCAGGATAGACCTTGAGAGGGCAAAGAAGCTCGACCTCTACTACTACGATCCCGAGAGGCACGAAACCCTCTTCCAGATGCCGCGCTACGTCAGAAAGCTCCTAGAGGGGCAGTAAATTGGGCAACAAGAGAAAAGCTCTAACAATAGTACTGACGATAGGCATAACCTCCTACCTGATATACCGCGTTCACTCGGAGGCTTCGTCGGTTGAGCTCAGTCCGGGGCTGTTGCTCTCTCCATATTTTCTTCTCGCCTGCATCACAGGTTTAGCGGGCTATCTCCTCTACACTACGCTCTGGTACGTCTACCTGAAGAAGAGGGGCATCAGTTTCAGGAGAACGCTACTCGCGACGCTTTCAGGGACGTATCTCGGGTTTTCCCTCAACTCTGCGGTCGGGTTCTTGGTTAAGGTTCGCCTTCTTGGGACTGACTATTGGTACACCTTCGGCATTGGGCTCCTGGCAATGGCCACGGAGTATATTTCGGGCCTTATAATGGTCGCAGTTATGGCGAGAAACCCAATAGCCGGCATCCTGGCGGTTATACTGGGCGTCACTATGATCTTTGACAGGGTCGCATACTACGCTGTTTATCCTCTCTTCTGGGTAATGAAATCCGTTGAAAGGCTCGACAAAATGTACAAAGGATGGAGGGAAGCCAAAGGGGGAAGTTCTGTACTTCTAGCTATTCTGGTGGGGGTCTCTATGGTATTCTCAAACGCAACCACACTTTTTCTCGTGGGCAAATCGGTCGGAGTTCAAATCTCCTATGGGGAAGCATTCAAAGGTGTCCTTTATTCCACGTTTTTGGGAGGAGTCCTAGGGACTCCTGGTGGAATTGGAGCAAATGAACTGGGTGTTACCATTGCCATAGGCAACGGAGCGGCCCAGATCGTTACTGCATTCCTCTACAAGACCCTCACAACTTACCTCTATGCCCTCGTCGGAGCAATTGCATTCTACAGGGTTGTCGCCGCTGGAAGACCAGAAGACTATTAATCTTCGAGCACCAAGTATCGGGGGGAGGTCTATGGACGTCTTTGAAGAAATAGAAAAGCGTGAAAAACGGCTCAATGCAATAATAGAAATAGCTGAGGACAGGCTGAAACACATCGAGGAGTTAGGTGTGAAAGCTAAGGGGCCCCAGATTAAGGATTACTCCGCTTACTACGTTCTCATAACACTGGTGGGAATGATCCTTGGAACAGCAGTCCTCGTTATTGTGTCCAGAAGGATAGAAAGCGGAATAAAAATTCCGATAAAGCTCTACGTTGTGCTCATGCTCCTGTTTGCGATACCCGTCGTTTACTACCTTCTCTTCAAAAGGAAACCCGGGGAAAGCCCCGGCTCAGACCTCGTTGAGAGGGAGCGCATGGCGAGAACTCTCCTTGAAAGGTTTTACAAACCGCTCAAGGAGGCAGTACAGGCAGATGACAAGGCGAAAATTGAGGAACTGGCAAACAGACTGCTTGAAGACCCAATACTTGCTTCCTCCATGGAGATTCTGAACGAGGGAGATCCAAAGGTAGTAGCCTATGCACTCCTTCTATACGCTAGATACGAACCCGGACTGGAAAACGAGGTGAAAGAGACTCTCAGCATCGTGACGAACAAGCCAGCGAAAGCTCTTCTTGAGACCCTGCTGAGGAAAGGTTATAATCCTCAAGAACAGTCTAAGATAGGTGGAGACCGTGAGGCTTGAAGTGTTAAGCCGTGAGGATATGAACGAACTCTCTAGAAAGCTCAGCAGGGCAGGAATAATGAACAGGCCAGTCGAGGAAACGAAGCCAGAGATAGAGCACTACCTGATAGTTAGGGGAAAATACTCAAAACTCGTTGAACTCAGTCCCAAGGCCCCTATCCTCGGGGAAGAACTTGAAGCAATCCAGCTTGCCTATGAGGAGCTTATGCGCGACTGGGAAGTCGGCCAGGAAAAGCCCTTGAGCGAGCTTTTTGAAGAGCCAGATCTCTCGAAGCTGTCCCTGATAACGGCCCTGATAGAGGAGGGAGCCGTTGAGGAGCGCGACGGAGTGCTAGTTTTAAGAGGGAAACCACCATTGGATAACCTAGAGCTTGAGCTCAGGTTTCCAATTGACGGGCTTGAAGAGGAGCTTGACGAGCTCGATGATCTGAATGCAACCCTCATAACGGAGTACACTCTGAGCAAGCACTACTACGTTGAAGTCCTTGAAGTTGACAGGGAGCTTCTCGAGAATGCGCTTGAAATTGCAGAGGAGTATGCAACTGAAGAGAGCCTGGTTGAAGCGACTTTTGATGCGATAGCCCGCTCTGTACTGGCCGAAAAGATTCTTGAACTAGCGGAGAAGCACAGGAGAAAGAACGAACTTATAGAGGCGCTTATGGAGATAGAGCCCATAACGGTGGAAGCCGAAGGGGATAGAGTGAACATCTACTACGATGAAGACGCCATAGAGGACTTCCTCAAAACCTTACAGACGCTTGGATACCTGAAAGTCAAGGGGAACAGGATTTGGGTTTAACCAGCAAAATTTAAAAGTCCAAACCCAAAGGATGGGCGGGGGTGGAGGAGATGGCGGTGCTGAAGGCCATCAAGATCGAGGACAGGGACGGAGAGATACTCTTCCGCTGCCCGAGGTGTGGGATGGTCTTCCGCAGTGCCAAGGCATACACGAGGCACGTGAACAAGGCTCACGGCCATCTCTTCCGCAAGTGATTCGATTTTCCCTCTTTTTTGGGGATGAGGAGACAGCCAGGACCCTGAGAAAAGTGATGAGCGGAGGGCTTGTCCGACCCTCAGTCACGCATGATGATTTCCTTCGTCAGCTTCACAATGAAAGTCTTCCCTGTTTTCTCGCGCTCGACGAGCTGTTTCTTCTCGAGCTCCTGGATTATCCTGCTTATGGTTGGGCGCGAATAGCCCGTAAGCTCTGGAAGCTCCTCCTGCTTTATGGTTCCCCCATTTTCGAGGATCGCCTTAACGACCGCACGCTCCTTCTCGGTTAAAACCTCAATTGGGACCCTGTTGGCGGCCCACTTCTTCTTGGCATAGTATAGCGAAGCAGGAATTGCAACGGCTAGTGTAAGTACAACAGCCCCCACTACGTAGCCCCAGTTTATTCCCTCAGGAACAGTGGAAGTCGGTACGGATATAGTTATGTTCTCCTGGAGCCAATAGGTGTTGTATCCCATGTCTTGTAGTTCTTTCTCAATATTTTTGGAGAGACCCGCTCCAATGAGAATCACCGTTTCTGGTTTCAATCTGGCGAGGGTGTCCTTAACGGATTGGGATATATTCGAAGGGTTGGTGAGGAGAAACGGCCTGTCGTAGGCCATTGCCCATCTGGCGGCGGCGAGAGCAGAACCGTAGTCACTCGCACTGGCCAGGACGACGGCGTCGATTCCAGAGGGGTAGAACTCCTCGGCCAGCTTAGCGGCGGTATCAACCCTGGTCTCACCACCTATCCTGGTGACCTGAAAGCCAAGACTCATAAGCTGCTCCTGGACTCTCTGACTTATCGCCTGATAGTCACCTATAACTAGGACGTGGTACCAGCCGAACTGCTCATAGCTTTGAAGCTGGGCCAGGGTAGCGGGGTCAAGCTCCTGCGGGTTTACGGGGAGAATGGGAACATCCAGATGCTTTGAATAGGGAAGCGCCACTATGTAGTCAATGAGGTCGTCGTTACGGACTATTATGAGGTCATATTCGTAGTCTTGATTCTGCCCGCTCGCAGTGGGGAGCAACAATGGAAATAGGAACAGCGCTATTACTGCCACCGCTGGGATTTTTCTGCCCATTTCACCACCTAGAAGTAAGCTAAGAAGAGAAATTTAAAAGGTTTTTCAAAGCTCAAGCTCCTCTCCAGGCTGGAGGATAACAACCTCCGCCTTGTCACCGACGAGCCTCTTGAACTCCTCGGGGTCCTGGGCGATCGGCGGCCAGGTGTTGTAGTGCATCGGAACGACTTTCCTCGGCTTGAGGAGCTCGACGGCTTTGGCGGCTTCCCTCGGTCCCATCGTGAAGTGCCCGCCTATCGGGAGGAGGGCAACGTCAATCGGGCCGTAGAGCTCGTTGAAGAGTGCCATGTCTCCGAAGACGAATGTATCCCCCGCGTGGTAGATGGTCACTCCGTCGAGCTTAACTATGTAGCCGCAGGGATTGCCTATGTTGTGCACTCCATCACTGCTTGAGTGCCAGGCTGGAACCTGGACGATGAAGACCCCATCAATAGTGGTTGGCCCGTAGTTCATGCCAATGGTCTCTACATCGCTCGCCTTCTGGGAGATGTAGTTGGCTATGTCATACATGGCAACTATTTTTGCTCCGCTTCTCCTCGCTATCTCTATAGCATCTCCAATGTGGTCGCCGTGGGCGTGGGTAACGAGTATGAGGTCTGCCTCAACCTCCTCAGGCTTGACGGCGGC
This sequence comes from Thermococcus kodakarensis KOD1, assembly GCF_000009965.1. Classification (NCBI taxonomy): domain Archaea; kingdom Methanobacteriati; phylum Methanobacteriota; class Thermococci; order Thermococcales; family Thermococcaceae; genus Thermococcus; species Thermococcus kodakarensis. The sequence continues at coordinate 114,772 of NC_006624.1, read as the reverse complement.
CTTCGGGTTGCCGCTGAGGAACGGGTCTATGAGTATCTTCTTGCTTCCCTCGATCAGAAAAGCCGCGTGGCCCAGGAACTTCACCTTCACCATCGCCATCACCTCCAGAGTTAAAATAACCGAAGCTTACTTAAAGGTTTCGGGTGCTCCCTTTGGCTGAGGTGAAGGTAAAAGGGTCTTGCAGCATTGTCCGTAACTTAATCATCCTAAATGTCTTCAAAATCCTCTAGATCCCAGGCCAGGAAGCTCTTTCCTCTTAGCTCCTCTTTTCCCTTGATCTTTTTCGCCACAAGCCCGTAACGCTTCTCCCACCCTCTCAGTTCAACGAGTCCCGCCTTCCTCTCCAAGTCCTTTAAAATTCCCCTCGCTTCCCTCTCGCTTAACTCCTTCCACTTAACCTCGACGAAAAGGGCTTTCTTCTCGTGCTCGTTCAAGGCAACGAGATCAATTTCCTTGTTTTTATGCCACCAGCGGCCGATTTTAGTGAACCTAAAGGGGAGCTTTCCTTCTTTGTTCAGCTCGATGAGAAACTCCTTTGAAACGTCCTCAAAGCGGAAGGAGAAAATCCTCTGGAGGGTTTCCCCAACATCGTTGAGGGTTATGGTTCCAAGCTCTATCCCGGTCCTGTTTGAATAAACGAGCGAGAACCAGCTCATAAGCATTGGATCGGAGATTCTATAGAGGCCTCGTTTTTCCTTTCTCGCAACGGGAAGCTCCCTTTCCACGAAACCGAGCCTCATCAGGGTCTCAAGGTAGGGATAAATTTTCCTCCCATCCAAGCCGGCTCCGCTCGCTATTTCAGAGGGCTTTCTTCTCCCGGAGGCCATCGCCGAGAGGATTGAAAAGTAGGTCTTCAGCTCCCTGAGTTCGGAGAGGACTATGTATGGCTCATCGTAGAAGTATCCCTCTGGAGTGAGGAACTCCCCCTCAACGAAGTCCCCAACTGTCTTGTAACGGGAAGCGATGATGAGATAAGCTGGAACTCCCCCGAGGAGCATGTAGAACTTCAGACCCTCCTCAAAGTCCTCAAAGAACCCGAGTGACGGGAAGAGCCCAAGTGGGCGGAGCCTGAAGCCAGCTGTTCTCCTGCCGTAGAGCGGGGATGAGTGGCTCAGAACCTCATCCTCCATCATTCCCATCAGGGAACCCGAGAGGACGAGCATCACTGGTTTGCTGCTCAGCTCGTGGTCCCAGACCCTCTGAAGGGCGCTCAAGATGCCTTTATCGCTTTTGATTGCGTAGGTGAACTCGTCGAAGACCAGAAGCGTTTTATTGTCAATTTTTCCCGAAAGGTACTTGAAGAGGGGGTACCAGTCGGAGAAGCTCAGGAAGACCTCATCGTCGAAGAAATCTGCAAGTTCTTCTGTGAGGCTTTTAATTTGGCTCTCTTTCGTCCCCTCCATGAATGTGTGGAAGATGGCCCTCTTTCCCCTGGAAAACTCCACGAGGAGCCTGGTTTTTCCTACCCTTCTCCTTCCGTAGATGACGACAAAGGACGGAGTGTTCCTCCATTCCTTTTCGAGGATCCCCAGCTCCCTTTCCCTGTCAACAAATTTCCTAATCATGATTAGTACTAATCCAGATTAGTATTTAAGGCTTTCGTAAGGTCGTTGCTTAATCTGCCTCATTGTCTAGGAACCTCACCGCTCATCAACGTCTCTTTGAGTCCATCAAAGCCCTTATTTTCTCCGATGCCCGTTTTGGGAAAGCTTATATACGCTCTAACCGAGATTTAAACGGTGAGTGATTGATGACGTTCGACTACTTCTTCAAGCCGAGGGGGATAGCGGTCATCGGGGCATCAAACGACCCGCTCAAGCTGGGCTACGAGGTCTTCAAGAACCTCAAGAAGTACAAAGCCGGGAAGGTCTATCCAGTGAACGTCAAGGACGAGGTTGTTCAGGGAGTTAAGGCCTACAAGAACATCAAGGACATCCCGGGAGAAGTTGACTTAGCTATCATCGTAGTGCCCAAGAGGTTCGTTAAGGGGGCGATAATAGACGCCGGTGAGAAGGGCGTCAAGGGCGCCGTCATCATAACTGCTGGCTTCGGTGAGACCGGCGAGGAAGGCAAGAGGGAAGAGCGGGAGCTCGTGGAGATTGCCCACAAGTACGGCATGAGGATCATCGGGCCGAACTGCGTCGGCGTTATGAACACCCAGGACGACATGAACGCCACCTTCATCATGGACGCCAAGAAGGGAAGCATAGCCTTCATCAGCCAGAGCGGTGCTCTTGGGGCTGGAATAGTCTACAAGACCGTCAAGGAAGGAATCGGCTTTTCCAAGTTCGTCAGCATAGGCAACATGGCCGACGTTGACTTCTCCGAGCTCATGGAGTACCTCGCCGACACGAAAGAGGACAAGGCGATAGCCCTCTACATCGAGGGCCTCAAGGACGGCAGGAAGTTCATTGACGTTGCAAAGAGGGTCACGAAGAAGAAGCCGGTAATAGCGCTCAAGGCAGGCAGGAGTGAGAGCGGTGCGAGGGCGGCATCATCTCACACGGGTTCGCTCGCCGGAAGCTGGAAGATTTACGAAGCAGCTTTCAAGCAGAGCGGGGTTCTGGTTGCCGACACAATCGACGACATGCTCAGCATGGCGAGGGCATTTACCCAGCCGCTCCCGAAGGGCAAACGCGTAGCTATAATGACCAACGCCGGCGGCCCGGGAGTTCTCACCGCCGATGCCATAGACAGAAAGGGCCTCAAGCTGGCCAACCTTGAGGAGAAAACTATCGAGGAGCTCCGCTCCTTCCTTCCGCCGATGGCGGCCGTGAAGAACCCGGTGGACATGATAGCCTCTGCCCGCGGAGAGGACTACTACAGGACTGCTAAGCTCCTCCTCCGGGACCCGAACGTGGACATGCTTATAGCCATCTGCGTCGTCCCGACCTTTGCGGGAATGACGCCGACTGAGCACGCCGAGGGCGTCATCAAAGCCGTAAAAGAAGTCAACAACGGAAAGCCCGTCCTTGGACTCTTCATGGCAGGTTACGTCAGCGAGAAGGCGAAGGAACTTCTTGAGGCCAACGGAATCCCGAGCTACGAGAGGCCGGAGGACGTTGCCGCCGGAGCCTACGCCCTCGTCCAGCAGGCGAAGAACGTTGGCTTGCTGAGGGAGGAGTGATTATGGAAACCCATGCAAAGCCTGAGGGTAAGGGGGCAAAGCTTCCTAAGGTGGCTCCGCCTACTATCAACGACCTCTACGAAAGGATGAGAGAACTCATTGGAGAAGTCGAGAAAGACCCCCACAAACTCCTGAAGGAGATGCGGGATGCTCGTGGTTGACACTTCCGCTCTGGTGGACGCCGTAATACCAGTGAAGGGAAAAGAGCACAGAAATGAGCTGGCAAGACGAGCGATATCCAGTGCTGAGAGCGCTGAAATTCCCTTAGCTATGCCACGACTGGGGGTAGTTGAGACCATAAGTCTTGTCAAACGGCTTACTGGGAAGGATGAGGCAGTCGCTCTCATTGAAGAGTACCTATCGAGCAGGGTTCTCCAGGTTTCAGAGGATTGGATATTCGAAGACGCAAAAGATATCGCAAGAAAAATCCATCCTCGGGCTGCTGATGCATACTTTATCTCCACTGCCAAGAAATTTGATGCAATTTTAATCTCCTCAGACAGAGATATGGTTAGCAGGGCCCGAAAAATGGGCGTTAAGGCGTTTTACATTTTGGACGAAGCTGAACTTGAGGATTTCTTGAAAGAGGTATCTGGAGGTGCAGTTTAGATGGCGAAAGTTACCGACATAGTGTTGTGGGACAAGCCCGGGGAGAGGGTTCTCCTCCTGGGCAACCACGCGATAGCGAGGGGAGCGCTTGAGGCGAACATAGCGGTTTTCGCCGCCTATCCCGGAACGCCGAGTTCAGAGCTTACCGATACGATGGCAGCCGTCGCAAAGAAGGCAGGAGTCTACATGGAGTACTCGACCAACGAGAAGGTCGCCTTTGAGACGGCTTTAGCCGCAGCCTGGAGTGGCCTCAGGGCCATGACGGCAATGAAGCACGTTGGCCTTAACGTCGCGGCCGACAGCTTCCTCAGCTCGGTCGGCATGGGCGTTGAGGGAGGCTTCGTCATAATGGTTGCAGACGACCCGAGCATGTGGTCTTCACAAAACGAGCAGGACACGCGCGTTTACGCAAAGTTCGCAAACGTCCCAGTTCTTGAGCCGAGTTCGCCCCACGAGGCAAAGGAGATGACGAAGTACGCCTTCGAGCTGAGCGAGAAGTTCAAACACTTCGTCATCCTGAGGACAACCACCAGGAGCTCCCACGCGAGGGGCGACGTTGTTCTCGGCGAACTGCCCGAGGAGATAAAGACCGGTAAGAGGAAGTTCGGAAAGTTCAAGAAGGACCCGACGAGGTTCGTTGACGTCCCCGCCCACGCGAGGAAGTTCCACCCGCTGATCCTCGAGAAGATCGAGAAGATACGCGAGGAACTCAACAACTGCCCGTTCAACTGGATCGAGGGCAAGGAAGATGCGAAGGTCGGTATCATCGCTCCCGGTTTAAGCTACGCCTACGTCAAGGAGGCCCTTGCCTGGCTCGGAGTCGAGGATGTCAAGATCCTCAAGCTCGGAACGCCGTTCCCCGTCCCCTACGGCCTGCTTGGGAAGTTCTTCGACGGCCTTGAGAAGGTTCTCATAGTTGAGGAGCTCGAGCCGGTTGTCGAGGAGCAGGTCAAAACCTGGGCCTACGACAAGGGCCTGAGAATCCCGATCCACGGAAAGGACCTCGTGCCGAGAGTTTATGAGATGACCACGAGGAGGGCGGTTGAAGCGATAGCCAAGTTCCTCGGCCTTGAAACGCCGATAAACTTCGCCGAGATCGACGAGAAATACGAGAAGGTCTCTCAGATAGTCCCGCCGAGGCCGCCGAGCCTCTGTCCAGCGTGCCCGCACAGAAACAGCTTCTTCGCCATAAGGAAGGCAGCTGGCCCCAAGGCGATATACCCGAGCGACATAGGCTGTTACACCCTCGGTGTCCTCCCGCCGCTCAGAACGGTTGATACAACGGTCGCCATGGGTGCTTCCATCGGCATCGGTCACGGACTCAGCATAGCGATGAACGGCTCACTCGCCGAGGAAGAGCACAAGGAGGGCAAGGAGAAGCAGATTATCGTCGCTACCATCGGTGATTCAACCTTCTACCACACAGGCCTGCCGGCCCTTGCCAACGCCATCTACAACCGCTCCAACGTTCTCATCGTGGTTCTCGACAACCTTGTTACGGCAATGACCGGCGACCAGCCAAATCCAGGAACGGGACAGACGCCGCACGGCATGGGTAAGAGGATACCCATTGAGGACGTTGCCAAGGCCATGGGTGCGGACTTCGTTGCGGTCGTTGATCCCTACGACATAAAGGCTACCTACGAGACCATAAAGAAGGCCCTCGAAGTTGAGGGTGTGAGCGTCGTCGTCTCAAGGCAGGTCTGTGCCCTCTACAAGATCGGCCAGATGCGCAGAAGGGGAATGAAGTGGCCCATCTACCACGTTGTCGAGGACAAGTGTACCGGCTGTAAGATTTGTATCAACGCCTACGGCTGTCCTGCGATCTACTGGGATCCAGAGACCAAGAAGGCAAAGGTCGACCCAACGATGTGCTGGGGCTGCGGTGGATGTGCCCAGGTATGTCCGTTCGATGCGTTCGAGCCCATGAAGGAGGGTGAGTGAGATGAAGGAGTACAACATCGTTATCACCGGAGTTGGCGGGCAGGGAATACTCACCGCCGCCAACCTTCTCGGATGGGCGGCTTTAAGGGCAGGTTACAAGGTTCGTGTCGGCGAGGTCCATGGAATGAGTCAGCGCTTTGGAAGCGTCATAGCTTACGTCCGCTTCGGCGAGGACGTTTACGGAGCAATGGTTCCTGAGGGAAAGGCCGACGTCATACTCTCCTTCGAGCCTGTTGAAGCACTCCGCTACATCAACTACCTCAAGAAGGGTGGCCTCGTCTTCACCAACGCGAGGCCTATCCCGCCCGTCCAGGTCTCGATGGGGCTCGCGACCTATCCAACGCTTGACGAGATGAAGAAGATCGTGGAGGAGGACTTCGGCGGCAAGTTCATGGCCTTCGACGCCGAGAAGTTGGCTATGGAGGCTGGCAACATCGTCACCACAAACGTAGTCCTCATAGGAGCACTCAGCCAGACTCCTGGCTTCCCGCTCTCGGAGGAGCAGATAAAGGAGGTCATCAGGATCAGCGTCCCGCCGAAGACGATAGATGTAAACATGAGGGCCTTCGAGCTTGGCGTTAAAGCCGCTAAGGAAATGCTGGGGCTTTGAGACTCGCCGCTTTTCTCTTTTCTTTATCAGAACTCCCACCACTCCCCCAGTATTTCCTTCACCCGTTCCATAATGCTCAGAGTCTCAAATGACGGACGGACTGAGACTTCGAAACGCTCTCCGCTCAGGTATCCTGCCATAAAAACAGGCAGACCCTTTTCGAGTCCAACACTGTAGCCACCCTCGAGAACAACCACTAGGGGGTATTTTGATAGGGTCGTCCCTGCGTAGGCATAGAAGGCCTCACTTAGGCGGAGCGTCGTAAGACCGTCTCCATGGAAGCCGTCAAAGCCAGCCGAAATAACTATGACCTTCGGCTTGAACTGGGCAACTATCGGCAGAACGACCTCATTCCAGGCGTAGATGTAGTCATCGTCGCCCGAATAGTGGGGCATTGGAATGTTGACCTTAGTTCCCTCCGCGCCCTTACCCCCAACCTCGTATTCGTAGCCGCTCACGGGATAGATGTCCCTCTCGTGGAGGTCTATGTGGACTGCATTTGGATCGTTCCAGAGTATCTCCTGCGTTCCGTTGCCGTGGTGGGCGTCGAAGTCAATAACCAAGGCCTTTCCGGTGAGCCCTTCGAGGAGCTTTGAAGCGTAGGCCGCGTTGTTGAAGATGCAGAAGCCGAGAGTCGGTGCGTTAAAGGCCCTCCCCTTCCTGCCGGCATGGTGGCCTGGTGGTCTGACGAGGGCAAGGTAAAGCCCTTTATCCTCAAAGGCAAGTTCAACAGCCTTCTTAACAGCCCCAAAGGCGTGGAGCGCGGCATTAAACGTGCCTGGAGAAACGTAAGTGTCTGGATCAAGGTAGTTAAAAGACCTTCCCAGCTCTTTTACCAGCTCCACGTACTCTTCATCGTGAACCTTGAGGAGCTCCTTTTCCTGAACTGCTTCAGGTTCGATAACGTTTTTCCACAGACCGGCTTTTTTCAGCCCTTCAACGGCTCTTTTTAGCCTAGCAGGGTTCTCCGGGTGATATCCATCGGGCCTGTGTTCGAGGAAAATCGGAGTATAGAGAATCCCGAACTTCAAATGTACCCCCTCTCGTCCTCTCTGACAGCTTTTTTAAGTTCAGCCAGAAGTGCTTCGGCATCTTCCTTGCTCATACCGACCTTTTTCGTAAGGAACTCAATTATCTCCCTCTCGCTGGCACCGTTCTGCATCCTCTCAAACACCATGAGGGCGAGCCTTTCGAATACTATCTCCTGGAACTCCTGGGTTAGGCCAAGGGAGTCCATTAGAACGTTCATGCCCACGAGGAGAGCTGTTAAGGCGTCGTTGAACTCATCCTTTCCGAGGCTCTTCTCGTCCAGGTCAACCCTGAGGGTCACCTCATCGTTCATGCCGCTGAGCGTGAATTTGAGAAGGTTCATGCGCTCGTTCAGGATGAGGAGCGTGTGGTAGACCTTCACCTTTTCCTCAAGCCTCATAGCTATGGTCTCGATGCCGCTCGGAACTGCCAGCCGGACAAATCCGTCCATGAAGATGACGTTCAGGAGAAACGGTATCTTCGGGTGCTCGGCAACGTAGTGGTTCTCTCCCACCTGCCTGACGTTCCAGGGGAGGTCAACTATGTCCTCGGCATCATCGTTACCTGCCCTAAGCCATTCAAGAACTTGAGTGTTCATCAAATACCACCTTGGAAACATAAGGCGTATGTCCTTAAAACAATATTGGAGGTTATAAAAAGGGCAGGGAATGAATCACCATTCTTCCTCTTCCTCGATGAGGCCGTACTTCTCCAGCTCGCGGAGGAGCTTCTTGACGGCCTCCCAGGCGTCCTGCTCGCTCTTGGCGCCAGAACAGACGATCTTTCCAGAGGAGAAGAGCAGTATAACAGCCCTAGGCTCCTTGACGCGGTATATGACGCCCGGGAACTGCTCGGGCTCGTATTCACAGTTCGGCAGGATCAGAGCAACGGCATCGAGGTTGAACTCCATACCGATGTCACCGCTGAATACCATGTTCTGGATGTCTATCTGGGGCTCCCTGGTGAATTTGGCACCGATTTTCTTCAGCATCTCTATGAGCTTATACACGGCTCTCTTGATGTCGTCAACACTCTTTGCGCCAGTTACAACGAGCTTTCCCGAGCTGAATATCAGAAGGGCCACTTTCGGGTCGTCAAAGCGGCAGATTATACCCGGGAACTCCTCCGGATTGTACTTGGAGCTCGGGCAGATCTCTATGACCTTCTCAAGGTTGAGGTCTGTAAAGAGATCCACAGAAGCGACTATATTTTCAATCCTGAGCTTTACATTGCTCATGTCCACCAAGGTTTACACCTCCGAATGGTGGGTTTAAAAACCCTTTATAAATGAGGGTCGTTGCTTTTTAAAGGTTTAGGTCAGAATGCAATAATGAAAGTAAGGAAAAAGGCCTCAGAGGTAGGCCTCAACGAGAACTTTTCCGGCCTCGGTGAGGCTCTTGGTTCCAAGGAAGCCGAGTTCCCTGAGCATTGTCAGGGCCTTCTTTATCTCGTCGTCGCTGAGGCTGAGGTGCTTCCTGATGGCGTCAACCTCTTCCATCTTGTAGTCCCTAGCCTCGCCCTTCTCCTTCCATATCCTGTTGAAGGTCTCGATGTTGTCGTATATTACCTTGAGCACGTTGTAAAGGGTCGGCGTGACGCTGAACTTGACCTTGACTATCTCCTGGAGCTTGGCGTTCTCAATGGCTGTCTTGACCTTGTCTCCAAGCTCGGTGAGCTTGACCATACCGTTCTGAAGCTCCACCACGAAGCCCTTGGCCTCTGCCTCGCCAATGGCCCTGATTATCTCCTTTTCGTCTCCGCCAACGTAGTCCTGAACGAGCGCCACCAGCTCGTCCCTGTGGATGTACTTCTTCCTCGGGGTCTTTGCAAGTATTGCGGCATCATAGCGGGTTATGAAGGGCTTCCTCTTTATCTCCCTGCTGAGCCTGAGGTAGAACCTGCCCTTGTCGGTGACGCCGGCCTTTACAACGTTCTCCTCCTGGGCCTTGAGCACCCACTCGGCTATAGGCACGTCACCGCTCTCGGCGTAGGTAACTGCCTTCATGGCATCCGGACTGACCGTTCCGAAGTTGATCGCCTCTTTGCCCCACTCGGTTAGCCAGTAGGTGTCCTTCTCCTTGACGAGCCTCCTCTCGATAAGCTCCTTGCTCTCAAGGAGGTGCAGGATCGCACCAAGGTCTTTGACATCAACGCGCCTCTCTATCTCCTTTTCGGTCGGGAGTATATCTGGGTTGGTCTCGTACTTCTTCTCGATCTCCTGAATGGCCTTGAGGACTGAGAGCTCGTCTTCAAGCAGGTACATCGGAAGGACTTTCTCCTCGACTCTGCCCATCGCCTCGTAGGTGTCCATTATGGCCTTTCCGAACTCGGTGGTGCCCTTCTCGTCGGCGAGGCCCATGCTCTCAAGTTCTGCGTTCCTCTTGCCAGCCTTGAGCATCTCAAAGTCCTCTTTCCTGAGCACGATGGCCCTCGCAAACACTGGGATCATATTGAGGGCTTTAAGCGCCAGCTTGGCAGCTGGAGTCGTGGCGAAGGCCCTGCCCTTCTCGGTCGGCGGCGAGATAAGGAGGAGCCTCATGGCCTGGAGTGCGTTGACTATGTTGTCGCCGTAGAGCTTTGAGTTCTTGTACGTTACAAGCTCATCGAGGGTTCCAATCTTGGGCATTCCTCTGAGGAATGAGGCAATCTCGGGCGTGAGGTAAACAACTGGATGGGTCTCGCGATAGACCTCCAGAAGGGCCTTCCCGAAGGGGGTAAGGCCGTTCTCATCGGCGAGCTTTCTCTCCCTGAGCTTCTCCATCCAGCTCTCGGGGATTTTGCCCGTCTCCTCGAGGAGCTCCATCATCTTGATTATCTCGGTGTCAGCAATTACATCCGGGAGCTCCTCAAGGCTGAGTTTATCGGTTATCTCAAGAAGCTTCCTGCCTGCATCGGTCAGCTTTATCTTGCCCCCCTCAAGCTCGGCAAAGCCGAGTATGTAGAGCTCTATCGCCCTTATCTGAAAGTCCTCCGGGAGCTTCGCCTCTATTTCTGCCTGGCTCTCGGTGTTCTTCATTTCCCTGAGTATCTCGATGTGCCTCTTCTTCAGGTACATTCCACATCCCTCCAGAATTTTTCCGCACGCTTTTATTAACAACAGGTTTTTAAAAGTTTTGGTAAGAAAAAATGAAAGGTCACTTCTTGCTCTCCTGCTTCACGGGGTAGGGCATGAACTCGACGGTTCCCCTCTGCTTGACAGGCTGTTTGTAGAGCTCCATGAGGGCGTAGACTTCCTCGGGAACGTCGGTCTCGACATTGAGTCCAAGCTCCCTGGCGTGGTCAACGGTTATCGGGTAGTCGTGCGTCCATCTGCCCTCCGTGAGTATCTGGGCCAGCTCCCTGGCCTTTTCCTCGCCGTACTTGTCCTTGAGAAGGCTAAACACGAAGTCCTGAACCTGTTTTATGGCCTTTTCAGCAACATCGGCCAGGATTAAGGTCTGGTCGTCAACCTTCTCCGGGCCTTTCTTCTCGACAGCCCTTAGTATGCTCGGAGCTGGGTACTGACCAAGCTGTGGGTCAACTGGGCCGAGGACTGCGTTTGGATCCATGATAATCTTGTCAGCGGCGAGTGCTATGAGTGTGCCGCCGCTCATGGCGTAGTGTGGGACTATGACGCGCGTCTCAGCCGGGTGCTCCTTGAGCGCCCTCGCTATCTGGGTTGCCGCTAGAACTAGTCCACCAGGCGTGTGGATGATCAGGTCTATCGGCTTGTCCTTTGGTGCGCTCCTGATTGCTCTGAGCACTTCCTCGCTGTCCTCGATGCTTATGAACTTGTAGACTGGTATCCCAAAGAGTCCTATGCTCTCCTGCCTGTGGATCATTGCTATTACAGTGGAGTTCCTCTTCCTCGCGAGCTGGGCCATGAGCCTTGCCCTGGCCGCCTGAAGGGCCCTGAACTGGAGCTGGGGCCACATCAGCAGGTAGAGGAAGAAGAGCCACCACAGCAGAGACCCTAAAAATCCGCTCAATGGGTCCACAACCTTTCACCTCCAGTTATTTTCGTACCAATCCTTTATAAAGATGTGCCAGAAACTTAGGCCCGGTGAGAACATGAGAAACACGATAGTGCTCGTGAGGGCCGACAACTTCCAGAAGGCTAGTGTGGCTTTAGCTGACCTCGTCCGCTACGGCGGGATGAAGATAAGGGGGGATCCCAGGATAATACCGCCGGCCCTCTCAGAGTGGGTCTTTGAGAAGGTTAGCGGCGAGAAGCCGAGGAGGAAGTTTAAAGCCCACGTCATTGCCCAGATAGACCTTCCTCCGAGGAAAGCCATAGGCAGGCTGATGGACATTCATCCCCCAGCCCACGTCCTCGTAGTCCCTCCCGACAGCGAGGCATGGACGGAGCTGATGAGGCTCTGGGGAACTTTCGAGAAGCTCAGGGGCTTCCACCCTCCGAAGAGAACGAAGGCCGAGGAGATCGAGAGGAAGAGGAAAAAGCGGGAATATGAAGATTTGGACTTATAGGAGTTCTAACCCCTCTTCCCTAGCCACTTTTATTAAATCTCCGTCCAAAGTAGCGAGCCGCTCAATGTTGTTAACTTTGCACGCCGCCAAGATTATAGCGTCATTTGGAAGCAGATTGTACCTCCTCATGAAATTGTAGGCCTGAAGTAAAGTTTCTTCATCCGTTGGGAGAATATGAAACTGAGTTATGAAGTCGAGCGGTTCATCCTCCTTTATAAACTCTGATATCTTTCCAGAGCTTTTGACTGTAAGCGGTGATACTCCAGATTTCAGACGGATGTAATGAAACAGAAACTCGCTTACCACTATGTCATTTATTATTGCAACTGCACCACCATCAGCGAGGTAATTCAGAATCTTGACAGCCTCTGGATTCCCTTTTAGTCCTTCAATAAGAACGGAGGAATCAATGAAGACTTCGATCATTGAAAGTACCACTCCTCCTCGTTTATCGAACCAGAGAACTTGCCGAGATACTTTTTAAGGATGTCTTTTTTTAGGCCCTTTTTCTCTTCCTTCCTCAACAGTAGGGATATTTTTCTCTGGATGATCTTCTCAAGACCCTTCGGAACCACAATGACTATCTCACCCATTGCCCCTCACCAATAAAGTTTTTTGAAGAAGAAAAATTTAAACTTTCACTTCTTCTTCCTCTTCTTGATCCTTATGTTGGCTATGTCGCCGAGCGTTGGTTCGTAGTCCCTTGGAATTGTCTTTTTCTCCTCGAAGGACTCTTCGCCGGCACTTTCGATGAGCTTTATCTTGAAGTACCTCTCAAGCTTTCTTGCCTCTTTTATCGTAGGCTCGCGGTAGCCGTGTGCTATTGCCCTGAGGTCGTTCACGGAAAGCCCGATCTCGTGTGAAAGCTCCTCGTAGCTCTTACCCGAGCGCTGGATTGCCCTGTAAACCCTCTCCGCAAAGTCCTCAACGATCTCCTCAGTAACGAGCGGCTTCGGCTGGTATGGTCTCGGCTGGGGTTTTGGACGGGATGCCGGTTTTGCAGTCCTCCTCGGCTGCCTTCCGGTGGGCATTATGCTGAAGGTTCCCGGCTTCTTACCGCCGTACTTTTCGTAGCACTTATCGCAGACAAGAACCTCCGCCCTCTCTATCCTTATCCTGTGGCCCGGTCCCCTGATGGGGGCACCGCATATTTCACAGTACTTCGGCTTGGCCTTTCCCATCTCAACCACCTTCTCTCTGACATAGAGAGTACTGGACAGGCTTTTTAAACCCGACGATTCAATCAACTTTGATGACAGCGAAGAACGAAGAAGTGAAGATAGAGAAGCTCCAGAAGCTCGACCAGGAAACTCTTGAGAGGCTCATTGAGATATACATGAGCGCCTACGAGGGCATGAGGGAGTACGGTGGCGAGGGGGAGAGCTACGCGAAGCGCTACCTCCGCTGGTGCTGGGGCAAGGCCAAGGACGGCTTTTTCGTCGCCAAGATTGGAGATAGGATAGTCGGCTTTATCGTCTGCGACAAGGACTGGTACAGCAAGTACGAGGGGAAGACCGTTGGAGCGATCCACGAGTTCGCCGTTGATAAAGCCTATCAGGGCCACGGTATCGGCCACAAGCTGATGGATAAGTGCCTCGAATACCTGAAGGATACGGGCAGGATAGAGCTATGGGTCGGAGAGAAGAACTATGGCGCGATGAAATTCTACGAGAAGTACGGCTTCAAAAAAGTCGGCCAGCACGGGATATGGGTTCGAATGGTGAAGGACACCAAAAAGGAGATAAAGCGGGAAGAGAAGTAGTTTTATTGGTGGTGGTTTATGCCGTGCATACATCCCCCAACTCCAGAGAAGGTGAAAGACATGAAGGAAGAGAGTTTTATCCGTGAAGGAAAGGGGAAGCTTAAGGTGACCATCGAGGGTGAGGAGACCCTTGAAACAACGATGAACGGCTCGCTCAAGAGCGTGGAAGAGGTAGCAGAAATGCTAGGAGTCGAGGCCAAAGACGGAAAGATAGATACCGTCGTTGACGGCGTCAAGGTGAGGATGCAGAAAGGAAAGCTCGAGCTTGAGTTCGAGAGCGGGGAGAAGATGAAGATAGAGAGGGCCTGACGTTTTCTTTTTAGCCCACATCTCATTCTGGAAGTCTTAGAGCCAGGACGAACGCTATTGAGAGAGGCACAACCGTGCTGAAGAAGTTGAGCGGGAAGCTTATCTCCGAGAGGTAGCCGCCTATAAGCGGTCCAACCACCCATCCGAGGCTCATCATCCCGTTTAGGAGAGCCATGCCCTGTGCCCTCTCCGAAACACTGACCTTCCTTGCCACGTATGTTGAAGTCGAGTTTATCGTGAGTATCCACTTGATTCCCGAGAGGAACGCCACACCGAAGGCCAGCCAAACGTTTCTAACAACTGCGTAGAGGACGAATGCCATAGCGTAGCCGGCAATTGATACGAGGTAGAACCTCTTCGCCCCGTACCTGTCTATCAGCCTGCCGAGGAAGTATCCGGTCAGGGCAGCAGCGAGGCTCTCTATTCCAAAAAGAACGCCAACACTCCACTCTCCGAAGGCCTCCTTGAAGTAGACCGAGGAGACACTGTAGAACTGTCCGCTGGCGACCATCACTAGGAAGACTGTAAAGTAGAACAGCCCAAGGTGGCCTCTCATGAGCTTCTTGAAGGCCGAGCTTTTTACAGTTGCCCTCCAGCTTTCCCTGCCCTCCTGCACAAGAATCATGCCAACGAGGCTCCTCCTTCCAGCGGGCCTCTCCCTGATGAGGAGAACTATCCCGGCCGAAAGGAAGAGGAGAAAGCCAGCGATGATGAAGAGAACCTTTATGCCGAAGTATTCAACCACCGCGGAGCCTATGAAGTTGCCCACCATGTAGCCGGCGTTCTCTATGGAGTTGAACAGGCCGAAGATTGATCCAGCCCTCGTTGAAAGCTCAGAGATGAGGGCAGAATGGGCCGGAGTCATGGCCGAGCCGAACGCCCCCTGAAACGTCCGGAGCAGGAGGACATGGACAGGAGATGTTGCAAATGCCATTATCATATAAAACAGTCCAATGGAAGCAGCACCGAACGCGATGAAGCCCTTTCTGTTCCTGGTGGCGTCGGAGAGCCAGCCGAAGGGATACTGAAAGACGGTAGAGGTTAGATTGAAGGCCACGCTCAGAAGGCCGACCATGAACATCGTCGCACCTAGGTACTGCATGTAGACGCTCAGATACGGGAAGGCCATTCCGAAGGCCACGTTGGCAATGAACATGGAGACGGCTAGGATAACGATGTTCCTCCGCTTAACCCTGAGCTTTTTGAGCTTGAGGGTTCTCTCTCGCTTCCCCTGCGTTATCACTCGCTCTCTCTTCCTTAAAGGCATGTCTCGGGCTACGCTGAGAGGATTTATAAAAATTTCCGTCGAAATGTTAAGAAAAGAATTGAAATCACCCCATCTGAAGTGCCTGACCCCTCAGTTCACCCCTCTCGAAGCGGTAAGGGTCGTAGAAGTCGAGCGGCTTGTCGGTCTTCCCGTCCACGATGAGCTCGGCCAGGGCCTCTCCAACAACCGGGGCAAGCATGAAGCCGTGCCCGCTGAAACCTGCCGCGATGTAGAACTCGTCTATCTCGTTTATCCTCCCGATGGCCGCGTTGTGATCGGGGGTTTCTGCATAAAAGCCACCCCACACCCTTATGATGTTCACGTACTTGAGCGCAGGGATTATCTGGGCGAAGCGGTAGCTTACACCGCGAAGGAAGTCATAGGTCGGTGTTATGTCGTAAGTCGGCCCGTACTTGAGGCCGTAGCCGCCTATGACGCCGCCCTGATTGGCCTCCTGCGTCATGTAAACGCCACCGTGCTTGAAGGAGATGACCATCGGCTCTATCTGGCCGGGCTTTATGGGTTCAGTCTTCACGCTCTGGTGCTTATATGGTTCTATTGGGATTTTTATCGGCACTCCTGCCATTTTGTTTATGAGCGGCGCCCAGGCGTTGGCCGCGTTGATGACCCTGCCCGTCCTTATCTCCCCCCTGTTGGTCACGACGGCCTTTATCTTCCCGTCTTCGACCTTGATGTCCTTCGCCTCGGTGTACTCGTATATCTCAACGCCCAGCCTCTTGGCCGCGTTTGCATAGGCAAATACCGCCTTAAACGGGTTCGCCTTTCCGTCCGTGTGGTTCCACGCGGCCGCTATGACCCCGTCGGTGTTGAGCGGGGGGACTATTTCCTTAGCCTCCTCGGGTGTTATTATCCTCGAAGGAACTCCAAAGCGGTTCTGGAGCCGGACGTTGTTATTAAAGGCCTCAAGCTCCTCTTCGCTGTAGATCAGGAAGAGGTAGCCGCTCTGGGTAAACTCGACGTCGTATCCAAGCTCTTCTTTCAGCCCTTTCCACAACTCGACGGAGCGCTTCATCATCCTAATGTTTGCTTCATCGCCGAACTGCTGCCTTATTCCGGTTCCACAGCGGAATGTCGAGCCGTTTCCGAGGTAGCCTTTTTCGAGAACCACGATGTCGCTCTCGCCGAGCTTGGCGAGGTTGTAGGCTATGCTGAGACCTATTATGCCGCCGCCGATGATGACCGTCTTTGCCTCACTCTTCATCGTCATCACCCATCTCGCCCGCTAAAACTCCCATCATCACCGGCCTAACGGGAACGCGCGTTGCGGGAAGTGGAATACCCTCCTGTTTCTTTCCGGTCTTCCTCGCGAGAATTCCCATCACGAGCGGAAGGCAAGTCCTTCCCTGGCAGGGCCCCATGCCTATCCTCAGGAGCCTCTTGATTTCCTCGATGTCGGTTATCCCCCGATCAATGAGGGCCTCTATCTCCTCCTTCGTGACGTCGTTGCAGCGGCAGATGATTATTTTCTCCCTCGGCTCTTCAGTCATCTTCTTCACCTCCGAGCACGTGGATGGTCCTCACTTCCCAGGCGAGCTCGATTGGAACCTCCACCGTGACTACGGCGGTGTCCCCCATGCTCTTCTCGCGCGGTATTACGAGCGTGACCTTCCCCTTTCCAACGGGTTCTCCCACGCGGTTGAGGAGAACCACCTCATCGCCGCGCTCTGGAACCGGAAGAAGCTCGTAGGGCATCGTTATTCTCGCTTTGTCCCCAACATAGTGAACCATGAAAAACGCCAAACCGGGGCATATCTGGACGCAGAGGGAGCAGCCGACGCACTTCTCGTAGTCAACGATTGGAAGGTCGTTCGGCGTCGGCATGCTTATCGCTCCCGTAGGGCAGACCTCCCTGCACGGGGCGCATGGTATCTCCTGCGGGCACTCGGGAACGGCAACAGGCCTCGCCCTGAGCCTCTCATCGCTCGGCTTTGGGATTATCTTGAAGAGCTCTTCGGGCGTTATGTAGCCCTTCTTCAGGTATTCTGGGATCTCAGACATTGGAACCACCCCCAGCGGGCAGAAGAGCCTTCTTTATTCCCTCAACGATGTGCTTTCCGAAGGGGCCTGAACGGAACTCCTCGAGGTCGCGCTGGGCCTTCTCTATCTCTCCCAGCCACTCTGGAGTAGCGACTCCAGCCTTGAGCGCCGCGGCAATTCCTGCTATCTTCCCTTCGAGCATCGCCGTAGTTGCCTCCTCTATTCCAGCAGAATCGCCAGCGACGAAGATTCCCTGGACGGTGGTCTCCATTCTCTCGTCCCTCACCGCTACGTGGCCTCCCAGCTCTCGGACGAACTTTATCTGGCACCCCGCCTGGTGGAGGAGCTCTATGCTCGGCCTCAATCCTACGGCGAGGGCTATCGTGTCCACCTCAAAGACCTTTTCAGTCCCGGGAATCGGCCTCCAGTTCTCGTCGAGCTGAGCAACTACCGCCCTCTCGACCCTGTCCGTACCTTCTGCCCTCAGGATCGTGTGCCTCGTGAGAATTGGAACGCCGAGCCTCCTCACCTTGGCAGCGTGGACGAAGTAGCCGCCGACCTTGGGCATGGCCTCGACTATCGCCTTCACCTCGACGCCGGCCTGGATGAGCTGGTATGCCAGAATCAGCCCCACGTTGCCAGCTCCGACGATGAGGACTCTGTCGCCAGGCTTCACTCCGTAGGTGTTCATGAGGGTCTGGATTGCTCCAGCTCCGTAGATTCCTGGCAGATCGTTGTTCTCGAAGGGAATCATCTTCTCCATCGCGCCGGTCGCGACGACGAGGGCCTTTCCCGAAAACTCCACGAGCTCGCGGTTCTTCCTGACACCGATCACGAGCTTCTCGTCGCCATCCTGGAAGATTCCAACGGCGGAGGTTTCTGTGAAGACCCGTATTTTCTCCCTCTTTCTCACTTCCTCCGTGAGGATCCTGGCTATCTCCACTCCCCTTACTCCTGCGAACTGCTCCCTCTTCCCGAAGAACTTGTGGGTCTGCTTGACGAGCTGGCCGCCCAGCTTTGGCTGTTCGTCAATGAGGATGACACTCGCGCCGGCGTCAGCCGCGTGTATCGCCGCCATCAGGCCGGCGGGACCGCCGCCGATGACAACGACGTCCGCCTCGTATCTGGTTGCATCCTTCCACTCCGGCGGCTTCGCAGTCCTTGGGAGTATCTCTTTTCCTTTCTGCATCTCAATCCTCATGCCGTCCTCGACGAGGGTTATGCACGAGCGGACGTTCGGGATGCCGTTTACCTTAACGAGGCAGGAAGAGCACTTGCCTATGGCACAGAAGAGGCCCCTCGGTCTGTGTTTCTCACCGCTGTGGCTGAGGACTCTAATTCCAGCGGCGTGGAGTGCCATTGCAATGGTCTCCCCCTCGTAGGCCTCTATCGGCCGGCCTTCAAAGTAGATGGTGACCTTTCTGCCTCGCTCAAACCGCAGAACAGGATGTTCAGTGATGCGCATGAACTTTCACCAATGTGGGTTAAGAAAAGCCCTTTATGAGGATTTTTTCATAAAAAGGTTTTCCACCTTTGGTTGAGAAAGGAAAATGGCGCCGGATTCTCTTTACTTGGCTATGAATATGACGAAAACGTTATCAAACCCAACGTTCAACGTCTTGTGGGGATGTGGATGGACGTGACTTTGAGGGTGAGGGTTCCCGAGGGGATTGACGAAAAGCTCGTTGGAGAAATGGCCGAGATATTTGCACGCGCTCAGGCCTTAAGGATGCTCGCTTCCAGCAAGGGGAAGGTGAGACCTGAGAGGGCATCATGGGGGGAGCTTCGTGAGTATCTACAGGAGTACAGGGACTTTTCTGGACAGTAGCGTGCTTTTCTGAAGGAATACCCTTCATCGAAGTCCTCAAAGAAGAATAAAAAGAAGCTTCAGCGTTCGTGTACTTTCTTCAAGGGTGAAGAAGAGAGAAAATAAAACTTCACCCCATCTGCAGGGCCTTACCTCTAAGCTCGCCCCTCTCGAAGCGGTACGGGTCGTACCACCAGGCAGGCAGGTCGGTCTTGCCCTTCGTGATCAGGTCTGCCACCATCTCCGCCACAGCAGGGGCCATCATGAATCCGTGCCCGCTGAAGCCTGCAGCTATGTAGTAGTCGCTCAGCTCCTCGATTTTGCCTATCGCGGGGTTGCTGTCGGGTGTCTTGGCGTAGTAGCCCGCCCATGTCCTCAGGATGAGGAGCTCCCTCAGGGCCGGGATTATCTTGGTGAAGTAGTAGCTCACCTCGCGGAGGAACTCGTAGGTCGGGTTGAGGTCGTAGGTCGGGCCTTCTTCGTAGCCGACGCCGCCGATGATTCCGCCGTGGCTGGTCTGGGTGAGGTAAGCGTGGCCGTACCTGAACGAGATGACCATCGGCTTAACGGAGCCCTTCTTTATGGGCTGGGTTATGACAGCCTGGTGCTTGTAGGGCTCTATCGGTATCTTCGTCCTTATACCTGCCATCGCGTTGATGAGCTTGGCCCAGGCGTTGGTGGCGTTGACCACTATTCCGGTCTTTATCGTGCCCCTGCTGGTCTTCAGGCCCTTTATCTCACCGTTCTCGATTATGAAGTCCTTGACCTCGGTGTACTCGACGAGCTTCGCGCCGAACTCTTCAGCATGGAGGGCGAACTTCGCAGTTGAGTGGAACGGGCTGGCCTTTCCGTCGGTGGGGTTCCAGGAAGCGGCAACGACCTCGCTTATGTCGAGGAGGGGGACTATCTCCTTGGCCTCTTCGGGTGTTATGAGCCTCGTCGGAACGCCGAATTTGTTCTGTATCGCTATGTTCCTCTTGAAGGTCTCGACTTCTTCGTCATCGTAGAGCAGGAAGAGGTAGCCCGTCTGCTGGAACGGGAAGCCGTATTCCTCGCTGTACTTCTTCCAGAGCTCGACGGAGCGCTTCATGACCTGGACGTTTGCCTCATCGTTGAACTGCTGCCTTATCCCGGTTCCACAGCGGAATGTAGAGCCTGAACCTATGAAGCGCTTCTCTATGACGGTGACTTCCTCGCCCCTCTTGGCAAGCTCGTGGGCGATGGTGACGCCAACGATTCCGCCGCCGATTATCGTTATCTCACTCTTTTCGGGAAGCTCTCTCGTCGGCATTTCAATCCCTCCCCGCGACGACCTTCATTTTGACGTTCTTTATAGGCGGCCTCGCAACGGGTATGTCAAGCCTGTCCATGCCCATTCCGCTCCGCTGGGAAACGAGAAGGGCGCCGTTGAATAGGCAGAACCTGCCCTGGCAGAAGCCCATGGCCAGGTGGGTGAGCCTCTTGATGATCTGCAGGTCTGTTATGCCGCTCCTGACGACGTCGTCCACCTTCTTCAGTGTGACGCCACAGCCGCATATCTGGACGTCCTCGCCGTTGAAGTTATCGAGCGGGAGCTTCGGAACCGGCCTTGCCACCGGCTCGTACTCCTTAAGCCTCTCCTCGTAAATGCACGGCTCGCTCTCGTAGCCGAACTCCCTCAGGATGTAGGCCCCAACGAGCTTTCCTTCGAGGTAGTTCGCGTAGTGCGGCTTTATGCTGACCGCGCTTCCCGCGACATAGATTCCGTCCCTTATCCTGTGCTCGTCGTCGAGAATCGGCATGTAGTAGCCGCGCTTGAAGCGGAGCTTTCCTCCCGCCTGGGTTATCGGGTTTATATCCGGAATCCTCCCATCGGCCATTATCAGTGCATCAACTTCATAGACGTTGCCGTTCTCGTCTATGACGCGCTCTATTCTGTCCTCACCCTCAACGCGCTTGACGTTCGGGACAATTATGTATTCAATGCCCCAGCGCTCTAATTCGGCGGTAATCTCCTCCGGGAATGCCCCTGTGACGGCGACCTTCCTTCCGGGAGCGACGCCCCAGACGTTCATGACTTCAAGTGCATCGGCCCTCCTAAAGACGCCGGGCCAGTCGTTGTTCTCGAAGAGCATTATATTATCAACAGCCCCAGTAGCTAAAACCACTTTCTTCGCCATGAACTCTATGAGCTGGTCGTTTCTAACGGCTGGAACGAGGAAGTACTCGCCCTTGTCATAGACACCGAGCGCGGCCGTCTTGAGGAAGACCCTAACGTTCTCAGGGAAGTTGGTGAGCCTTTCTATCGCTTCCCTCGGGTTTCCAAAGCCCTCCTGCTCAACGCCCTTGAGCCACATATCTCCGCCGAGCCAGCCCTTCTCCTCGATGAGGGCAACGGTAAGCTTTCCGCCGATTTCCTCCACGACACCGAGGCCTGCAGGACCAGCACCGATGACCGCGACGTCCACAACGTAGCGGAGAACGGGCTTCCCTTCGTCTATCTCAACCTGCTCCTGGAACTCATCGTATCTCTGCCTCTCAATCTTCATGCCGTCCTTGAGCTTGAGCTTCCTTCCGTTGATGTTCTTGACTCCGTTTACCGTAACGGGGACGGGGCCGAAGGTGAAGGCTCCGCGGTGTCTCCCTTCGTTGCTCGTCGTGAGCCAGTAAACGCCGTTCGCTAACATCGCCACCGGGAACTTCTCGCCCTCGTAGGCCTCGTAGGGCTCCCCGTCGAGGTAGATCGTGATCTTCTTAGAAGGGTCTTTCTCTGTTAGGTCAAGCGGTCTCATGCTTCCACCCCGCTTTTGTACATGCGAATAAAGATGAACACCGATGCTTATAAACCCTAAGGTTCTAAACTGAAGGTTAAAAAGAAGAGAGATCAGGCGAGACCCTTCTCGATCAGGAAGTCGGCGACATTCTCGACCTGGCTCTTGGCCCTTGTTTCCATAACTGTCCTCTTGCCGCCCTCAACGGGAACTTTCCTGAAGAGCTCTTCGTGAAGCTTAACGATGTCTCCTGGCGGCTTTGTGAGGAGGCTGACGATTATGATAACGAACAGCGTTATGAAGAAGTTGATGAAGAACACTGGAACGCCGTTGAACCAGCTTCCGAGAGTGCCAAAGAAGCCCGGAGCGTCAGGGTTGAAGGCCCAGCCGTATATCTTGGCCTCGAATATGACCTCGCTGACCAGACCGTAGGCCATTCCAACGATTCCGCCCTCCTTGGTGACGCGCTTCCACCAGAGGCTCAGTGTGAGTATCGGGCCAAAGCCGACGGCAAGGCCACCCCATGCCGTTGCAACCATCTGGTAGATAACCTTTGGTCCTGTAATAGCGAACCAGAGGCCGACCAGTGCAACGACGGCAACTACAACCCTGGAGATGTTGACCATCTGCTTCTTGCCGAGTTCCTTGCCGAGAACCTTGTGGTAGAAGTCCCTCGCTATTGCCGAGGAAGCGACGAGGAGCTGAGAATCGGCGGTGCTCATAACGGCGGAAATTATGCCCGCTATGACGAAGCCAGCTATCCAGCTCGGCATAAGCTCAACTGCCATGGCGGGAACTACACGCTCGGGATCGCTGACGTTAAGCATGCCCGCCTGGTAGAGGGCGAAGCCGAGGAATCCCGCGAAGAACGCTCCCCAGAGGACTATTGTAGTCCAGATGCCGCTGATGAAGATACCCGGCCTCCTGAGCTTTCTCGGGTCCTCAACGCTCATGTAGCGGGTGACTATGTGAGGCTGGCCGAGGTAGCCGACTATCCAGGAGGCGTAGCCTATGGCAAAGATTATTGCCGCCCAGCCGGTTGCGCCGCCGAAGGGGTGGAGCTTGTTGGGGTCTGCGGAGGCTATTATCTCCGTCGCCTTGTCGAGGCCTCCTATCTTGGCCAGGGCCAGGAACGGAACGATAACGAGGGTCAGCAGCATGAAGAGGGCCTGGACAACGTCAGTCCATACCACGGCAAAGAAGCCACCTGTGATAACGTATGCAGTCAGGATGATAACGGTTATTATGATTCCAGTGTTCACGCTTACGTCAAAGCCCTCCGCAAAGGTCTTTCCGCCGGCCGCGAACTGCGCAGCTACGTAGGCGGTCATGAAGATGATAATGATCAAAGCGCTGAGGATCCTGATGAGCTTGGTGTCGTCCTTAAGCCTGGCCTCCAGATAGTCCGGGACGGTTATTGCCCTAAATTTACCTGCGTAGATCCTGAGCCTCGGACCAATGAGGACGTAATCAGCCAGCGTACCGAAGAGACAGCCTATCCCAGCCCAGAATGCTCCAAGGCCAGCCTTGAATGCGCTTCCAGGATAACCCAGCATCAACCAGCCGGAGAAGTCACTGGCCTTGTCCGAGAGTGTAGCTGCTAAAACGTGAACCTTCCTGCCGCCGACGAAGTACTGGTCTTCGGTCTTGGTGTACCTGTTGGCCCACCAGCCTATGTAAGCTAGGAGGGCAAGGTATATCAGAAATCCAAAGAGCACACCCGCGTTCATGCCTTACCCTCCTTCTTTAGCTCTTCAATGAGATCCTCGTCGTAGGCCAGAATGTCGGCATCTACGTAGTACTCCTTCCCCGTTATCTTGTCCCAGTAGCCGTACAGAACCATTACCAAAAAACCCAAAATCGTTGGAACCAGAAGCAATGCCCAGCCTTCGGCGCCAAGTCCCATATTTATCACCCCTGAATGTATATGCTGGTTGGAAGCCAGCATTGTACATATATGGCTAAAAAATTATAAACCTATCGTTTGAAACGTTTGGTGTAAGAGAATATCAAGAATTGCAGAAAGGTGTTAGAATATGGGCGGGATCAAGGTTAAGGTCATGAGGCCAATCTTTAAACCAGAGGTCGCTGAAAGCTTTGTTCTATATCCCTACAGGATATACCACCTCAGGCTCTTCTACAAGAGGCTGGGCATGAAGGACAGGGTCTTTGACTACTATGCTTACATAGACCTCTACCGCCTCGGTGCGGAGAGGGGAGACGACTTTATAGACCTCGAGGAATGGGAAGTTGACGAGAAAAACGTTATGGAGCCCCTCGTTACGGAAGAAGAAGCGAGGATGAAGGCCTTCGAGAGCGCAATAACTTGGGGAAACTCAAGGGTGGTCTCGTGGTGGCTGCCAAGGATTGAGGTAATAAGGGAAGAGCTCGCCTACAAGGTCTTCTGGGTGTACGAGGAAGACGGAAAAAAGCTGATAATGGACAGCCTCGACGGGAAGAGCTACGAATTAACTGGCGAGAGAAAGTGCAGGGGCTTTCCGTGCAGATAATCAGTAAAAGAGGGCGGAGCCCTCAGATCCTCGAAACGGTCTCGACCTCAGCGCTCTCGACGTTCTCGACCTGTCTGAAGATATCTGCAACCTCGTCGAAGGAGTAGCCTTCCTCGTCCCTTCCGAGGACGTAGAACTTGAGAGCAACGAGACCGAAGGCTATCGGCTCCCTCTCGACCTTTGCAAGGCCGTACTTCTCGGGGATGACTGCCTTAAGCTTCTCCTCGAGCTCGTCGAGGTTGACATCCGGGTCGGTCGGCATGACCTTTATAACGCCAACAAGGTTGTAGTCGCTCATATCATTCACCTCCTAACTCACGGCCCCTCCCATCCGCACTTGGGGCACTTGTAGGGCACGCTGAGCACCCTGCAGCTTTCGCAGCGCCATATGATCGCCTCACCGCAGTTCGGGCAAACGAAGTGAGTGGCGTGCTCCCTTGGGGTTATCTCCTTTCCGCATGAGGTGCATACGGGTACCTCGAACTTCATCTCCACTGCGAACACCTCCAAGAAAGGTGGGTTTTTAAACCTCTGGTGAGCGTTGCCCAGTCGATTTATAAGCTTTTCCCATATCCCCAGTTAGCATATCAAGGACTTCGGGCAGCTCACCGATTGAGGGTATCTCAAAGCCCCTCTCGGAGATTCTCCTGACGCCTTCAGCCTCGGGGTTTATCCACGCCCCCCACATGCCAACCCTCAGGGCTCCTTCAAAGTCCTCCGCATAGGTGTCGCCGACGTGAAGGGCCTCCTCCGGCTCAACACCGAAGACCTCCAGAGGCTTTCTAAACATCTCCGGAAGCGGCTTGAAGGCCCCAACCTCATCCGCGAAGAACGTCCGGTCTATGTACCTCATAAGGCCAACCCTCTCGAGGAGCAGTCTCGTATAGGAACCCGGCCAGAACATGACGTTGCCAGTTACAGTAACCTTCAGACCGCGCCTCTTGGCGTCCTTGAGGGCATCCTCCGCCCCGGGTAGGACGAGGTCACCGACATTTAGGGTGGCCCTCGCCGCGGCCCTCCTTATAACCTCGATGTCCACGCCAAGGATTTCCGCGAGCATTTCCTGGCTCTCCTCAAGCGCCCTTTTCGGATCGCCTTCGCCCCTGGCCCTCATTCCCTTTATCCTCGCCCTCGTCAGCATTATGGCCTCCACAACGTCGACGATGCAGGTGCCCATGATGTTTGAGAGCTCTGCTGAGAAAGCGTCGAGCATCCCGTTCATATCGAGAAGTGTGTTCCAGACGTCAAATGAGACCAGCTTCATGGACATCACCACCTGGAGATGGGAAAGGGAGTTAAAAACTCAGCGCTCGGCAAAGGCGAGGAAGCGCAGGCCCTCCATGAGACCTGCCTTCCTGAGCACGTCCTTGATGTGCCTGTGGCGGGAGCGCATCACGAAGAGCTCGTAGAACCCCTCGAGGTTGCCCCAGTGCCCGTAGGCGGAGAGAGCCAGATACATGACCTCCTTTGGCTTGAGTTTCCTCCCAAGGCTCTCCTCGAAAGCCCCAAGGGCAGGCCGGAGCTTCTCAAGAAGGCCCTCCGCGCTTATGAGGTGGAGCATCAAATCCTCAACCGTCGGCTTCTTCCAGTCAATAAGCTCGTCCTCAAAGGGGAGACCTATAATGAGCGGCACGATGAACGTGTTCCAGACCAAGTAAAAATCCCCGGCTTTCCTTGGACTAAAGGATGCCAGTTTGCCAGTTATTGACGCCATGGCCGCTTCCCTGTCCTCATCGACGTCAATGGCAACCCCTATTCTCTCAACGCCGAAGCCAAAGACGTCCATGGCTTTGAGGAAGTTGCCCAGGTTCCTTATGACACCGGAGTTTCCCTCGCTCGGGATTACGGCAACGTACTTTCCGTCCTTATGGAGGAGGTCAAAGTTGTCGCGCTCAAAGACCTTCTCAATGAACTTCAGGTTCCTTGGCGCGGTTCTGGATTCTCTGAAGTCGAAGAGCTTCTTCATGACTGCCTTGAAGAACTTGGAGTCCGTCTTCCCTTCAACAAAGAGAACCGAGACCGGAGCATCTTCTCCAGAAAAACCACCGCGGACATCAAAGTCAAGGTACTTCCTGAGTTCATAGACCTCCTTGAGAGTCAGGCTTTTCATAGTGTCCGAGTAAACGAGGATGTTCTCCTCGCTTTTCCTGAAGCGTTCAGCGAGAAGGTCGATAACCTCAAGGCTCGATGTTACCAGCGTCTCTTCGCCCGAAAGGGAATCAACGAACTTCAAGAGGTCTTCCCTGTTCTTTCCATACTCGGGAAATAGAACCGCATCTCCAAACTGCTCCCATTTGTTTCCAGTAACAACCCTCATTCACTTCACCATGTCAACAGCTATTGCACCGATAACCGCGAACGCGCTCACTATGACCGTCGCGTTCAGGTACTGGACGGGTGTGAAGTGAGCGACACCGTTTATGTCGTAAAGGTAGATGAGAAGCGCCGAAATAGTGTACGAGATAACGGACACGCTTATGAGCCTCTTTGGCAGGTGGAACAGCTCCTCCCTCTTCATATTCCCGAGCCGGGACTTCACGAGGAACAGGTACGCGATGCCCAGGGTGAGCAGAAATATCACAACGGCTCTTTCAAGGGAAATCGCCTTGGCAACGTCCCAGAGCTCGCCTGTGAAAAGGAATGGGAGTGCAAAGGTCACAGCCCCGATGATTTCCTGAGTGATGTCGTCCCACCCGAGGGTGTCCGGTTCGTTTTTCTTTTCCTCGGCCTCTTTAATGGCCTGAAGTTGCCTGCTGATGCCGTCTATCTTTTGGGACAGCTTCTCCAGTTCAATCACCTCTTGCTCAGGTTTGGGGCTCATCATCTCATCAGCATTGGATTCACTCATCATCGCGTATCGGGATTGGAATAAAGGGGTTAAAAGAATAGTGGATGAGAAAACCAAAATCAGTTGAACCACTAAGCCCCTTCTTCAGGCTCGGCTTCTTCGAGTTTCTCCTTCAGGAACTGCTTCAGGACGTAGGGACACTGCTCCTGGATGAATTCCGCAAATTCCCTCATCCGTTTAACGGTTATTTCGCTTACGTAGTGCTCGAACTGGCACGCGTCCTGCTCTGCGATCTCCGGTGGTATGCCGAGTATGTCCGTGAAGAACTTCGTAAGGAATACGTGCTTGGAATACGTGTTTTCGGCAATTTCCCTTCCCTTTTCGGTCAGGAGTATTCTGTCGTACTTTTCGTATTCAATGAGACCCTTTTCAGCGAGTTTTTTAAGGGCATCAACAACGCTCGGGGGCCTGACGTTCAGGGCCTTCGCTATGTCCTTGACGCGGATGACTCCTTTGTTCTTGTGGAGAATATACATAGTTTCAAGGTACTCTTCCTCCCTCTTCGTTACTTCCACGTCAACCACCTGGTTTTAGGTTCACCAAAAACCTTTAAGTAGTTTTCCCAAAACTTAAAAGTTTTAGGAACACCTTTGATGTGGTGATAGAAATGGTGCTGTACTTCATTGGGCTTGGGCTTTACGATGAAAAGGACATCACACTCAAGGGACTGGAAACGGCGAGAAGGTGTGATAAAGTCTTCGCTGAGTTCTACACTTCCCTTTTAGCAGGTACCACCCTTGAGAAAATTGAGGAGCTCATCGGCAAGCCGATAGTTCGACTCAGCAGGGAGGATGTTGAGCTGAACTTCGAGAGAATAGTTCTTCCCGAGGCTAAGGACAAAGACGTTGCGTTTTTAACCGCCGGAGACCCGATGGTGGCAACTACTCACTCAGACCTCAGGATAAGGGCAAAGAAAGCTGGAGTTAAGAGCTACGTTATCCACGCTCCAAGCATTTACTCCGCGGTGGCAATCACCGGTCTTCAGATATACAAGTTCGGGAAGAGCGCTACCGTTGCCTATCCCGAGAAGAACTGGTTCCCGACGAGCCACTACGACGTGATAAGGGATAACAAAGAAAGGGGTCTCCACACGCTTCTGTTCCTCGACATCAAGGCAGACCAGAACCGCTACATGACGGCCAATGAAGCGATGGAGATACTTCTCAAAGTCGAGGAAATGAAAGGTGAAGGAGTGTTCACCCCTGAGACTCTCGTTGTCGTCTTAGCGAGGGCTGGTTCGCTTGAGCCGACTCTGAGGGCCGGCTACGTCAGGGAGCTCATAAACGAGGACTTCGGAAGACAGCCCCACGTCCTTATCGTCCCAGGCAGGCTTCACATAGTTGAGGCAGAATACCTGGTGGAGTTCGCTGGAGCACCCGAGAAGATACTCGAAGAAGTTTAGCGAAAGCTTTATATTTTCCCACCCTTTCACTACTTCGGGCGGGCCCGTGGTCTAGACTGGTTATGACGCCGCCCTCACACGGCGGAGGTCCGGGGTTCGAATCCCCGCGGGCCCACCACAACGATTCTAAAAAGCTCATAACGTCCCCCTCCCCAAAAAGAATGATTCTGAGCAGGTCGTTGATGAACTGAGACTTTCTGATGTACAGCCTGTCAAGAACTTCGCCGACATCTTCATCAAGCGTGATGTGGAGCCTTGTCTTTCGCTTCTTTTCTGGCTTTTGGGCTGTGTGAGAGCCGCGTTCAGGAGTGGCCACTTTGCCCATTTGTCCCACTCTTTATCACCGAGGTCATATAGAGTATTATGATATATATGCATGCGGCATCACCTCAGGTCCTTGAGAAGCTCTTCTGCCTTCTGCTGTTGGGTGTAGTATAGAATGTAGTCGAGCGTCTTGTGGCCGGTAATCTTTGCTATAAGCTGTGGAGCAACGCCTTTCTGAGATAGATATGATATTAGTGCATACCTCAAGGCGTGGGTGTTGAACCCGTAGGTCCTTTTACAATAGGTTGAGACCTTCCACTTGTTGGCCTCTTTGATGACGTAGGAGACCCTCATCAGCTCTTTCTTATCAATTTCCTCTGGAAGAACCATGAGCCTTTCATAGCCGTCTTTCCGCTTTTCGACTTTGATGTACTTCTGGCGCTTGAAGGGCTTTTCTTCAATGAGCTTTTTGAGGAAGTTGATGGCCTCGGTGAGCCTGGAGCCGTTGCGGAGTTGAGTCAGGAGTATGATGTCGTAGGCTTTGGATGTGTCACGGGTGGCTTGGCGATAGTGGTTGAGGATCTGTCGATAGGTTTTCTCATAGTCGAGGCCTTTGTCCCATGCGAAGGGTTTCACCACGTTTCTCACCTCATTTCTTAACTTTCGTCTTTATTTCGCCTTGAATGTTAAAAATAAGTGCGATAAATGGCTTAACTTTCGTATGAAAGTTAAGACTCACTGACATCACGCTCCTCAACCTCAGGCCCTAGCTTGAGAAGGGCCTTTTTGAAGGCCTTGAACTCCGAGGGGTCAAAATCAATAGAGCATGCTACATCCTCATTAATGACGAGGATCTTCGCCTTGTCCTGATCCACTTCAATTCTGACTGCCTTCCTTGCGGCGAGACCAAAGTACAGGTTCGCGACCCCTGTTCGCTTTATGTCGATCTTACCACCATATATATGGGCTAGTACTAAGAGGACAAAGAACGTTGCGCCCGCACCAACTATGAATCCATTGACAAACGACAAATCCACGCTCATCGCCCCGTCACCTCCCTCCGACGGCATAGGCTGGAATCTGAGCCGGCTTTGCCAAGTTCACACCAAGGAGAAGGCCGAGGTCATCCACAAACTCCTCAAAGCTCCTGCTGACGATCACATCATCGAGGCTGATGACAGCGTAGTAATCCCGCGCCGAGCCGCCGCGCCGGTACTCGAAAGAAGGCTCGACCTGCTGCACGTTGAACATCACAAACTGCTCCTCGTTGCCGATCTGAATGAAATAGTACAGCGGGACCGCGAGGAGTTCTGAAAGCCGCCTGAGCCGCTGGAACTGCCAGCCGTTGATCTCCAACTCACCCTGCGCCCACGCGTCCTTGATGACCCTCCAGCTGATGAACTTCAGCTCGAAGGCCGCGAGCGGCTCATTCGAGTTTTTCCTGAAGACAAGCTCATCCAGGTCGTAGAGGGAGAACTTGCCAGGGAAGGCGTCTTCAACGAGAGTGCTGAATATGTACCTGTTCTCTGCGCTCCGGATTTCCCGCTGCATGTAGTCAAAGAAGGGTCTGTAGACGTGACGGCCGTATTTCGCCGCCTGGCGGATCATCTGAGCCCGAGCCGCGACCATCACTCGCCACCCCCGAGGAGGAC
Organism: Thermococcus kodakarensis KOD1; assembly: GCF_000009965.1. Classification (NCBI taxonomy): domain Archaea; kingdom Methanobacteriati; phylum Methanobacteriota; class Thermococci; order Thermococcales; family Thermococcaceae; genus Thermococcus; species Thermococcus kodakarensis. Next base: position 84,417 of record NC_006624.1, on the reverse strand, counting down.
CTCCATGATCTCCTGCATGATGTCCTTCCTGTACGTCCGCTTGAACGCCTCAGCGCGCTTCTTCAGCCCCTGCGCCGCCGCAAGGATCCGCCGCCTCTCCTGCTGCTCCCTTTCAGAGTATAGTTCAAGGGCAGTCTGGAAGGAAGTGCTCATGACAGCACCTCCGCGAGGGTCGCCTGGCGTGTTGGCGTGATGGTTTTCTTCTCAGCCGGCTTTTCGAGGAGCTTCTTCAGCAGTTCGAGCTCCTCGGCCCAAACCTCCTTGGCGTCTGGCTCAGGGTGGTTCTGGAGGGCGCGGTAGAGGTCGCGAGGCGAGACCTCCGCGAAGAGGGCCTCCAAGCTCTCATAGCGCTCCGTCTTCGTTGACACCGTGTAGCCGTTGAAGCCACGCTCGACAATCCTGAACGAGTACCCGCCGCGCTTCAGCTTTCTCACGACCGCGTAGACGTTCGTCTTGTGGGCGTGCAGGCCCCCCTCGCCGAGCTTGACCCAAACCTCGCGGGAGTTCATGAGCGGTCCCCCACCGGGCGTACTTTTGTTATCTGCGGCTTCTCAATCCCGAACTCTTCTCTCAGCTTCCTCTTGACCCTCTCAACAGCTTCTTCTGCCGTATCTGCACGAGGGGCAAACCAGCCCTTTGCGATGTAGTCCCCTGCATCGTACTTGAAATACACCTTCCACCTCATGCTCCCACCACCTTCATCAGGAGTGCAATGAACACCAGGGCCAGCTCGCCCGCCACGCCGCCGGCGAGGGTTGCCAAGATGATGTCCATGAGGCGGTCAGAGGTCATGAGCGACCCCTCCTGCAGAGATCCCGAACCTCCTTGTCAGGCCAAGTCTCAATCTTGACGTGGAGCTTGCCCTCCTTGACGACATTCCTGAGAATCTCGCAGACTTTGTCGACCTCTGAAGCGTCGAAGCAGTCGCCAGAGTACACCCACACCTTTTCGTGCGGGTAACGAGTGAAGACGAGAATCTTCGTCATGCCCTCACCTCCCTGCGCTCGATCTTCTTCAGCAGGTCTTCCAAGGCATCGGCGTACCCTGTCCAGTACGCCGCATTCTCCTTCTCACCGCGAGCGGAGAGTGAGAACGCCGTGTCGCGAGCTACCTGGAGCTCGCGCTCGATGTACTCCAGCAGGGTCGGCACTTCCTCGACCTGCTCCTTCCTCCACCGGGCCTCGGCGACCATGGCCGCCAAGGTGTCGCCCGGATACACCAACACCCTCACCATCTCCGATCACCTCCTTCTCAAGCGGTAAAAGCCGGGCTTAGACTGCTCAACCATATTCGCCCGCTCCATATCCTCCAGAAGAACCAAAACCTCGCTCCGCTCAATCCCCTGCTGCTCCGCCTCCTCGATTATGTCGTTGATGTGGACACCCTCACCGCGCTCGTCCAGGGCCTCATAGTACTTCAGAATGCTCCAGAGCTTGTCCACCTTCCTCTTCTTCTCCTCGGTCCAGATGACACCCGCCAGCCCCTTCATCACCTCCTCCTTTTCTTCCTCGTCAGATGAACCGGCGAGGCGCGTAATCATCTCATCAAACAGCTCCTTAGCCGCGAGAAAATCAGCAAGAGTGGCCTCCTTTCTAAGGTGCATCCTCGCGTGGGCCTCGGTGAGCCTGATAATGGCCTCCATAGCCCTCGGCGCGGCAGAACCTATCGCCTTTGCAAGGTCAACCATATACTTCTTCATGACTCCTCTCAAGGCCTGAGGAAGGACTACACGCGGGATCTCACGGCGAGCATAAGCAATGAATTTGGTGAGAAGCTCAGAATCATAAGGCGGTTCAATCTTCCCCTCATGCTTATCCAAAACTGCATCAGCAATCTCCTCCAAAACAGAATCCTCAGTATTCCTAAACGTCGGGATGATTAAATCGAAACGGCTGTAAAACGGCTGGTCAAACAGGCGCTTAAGCTCATCAAACGGCTTATAATTGTGCCTGTCAAACTCTCCCCCCGGCGGGTTGGCCGCCGCTATCACAACAGCCCTCGCCATAAGCCTCGTATTGAAGCCGGCCTTATTGTACGGGAACCAGCCCTGCTCAAGAGCATCGAGCATCTTATCATAGTCCTCCTCCCTCATCTTGTCCAGCTCATCCAGGGCCGCAACGCCGCGGTCGGCCAGTACGAGGACGCCAGCCCTGAGAACCCTCACTCCATCCATCGAATCAATAGCAGCGGTTAGGCCAACTCCAGAGCTATGGGTTCCTGTGGAGTGGACCCCACCAGGAGCGATCTGAGCCGCGTGCCTGATGATCTCCGACTTTCCAGTACTTGCATCTCCAAAGAGGAGAACGTGAGAGCGCTTCCTCACATGAGTTCCGGTGATGTCATAGTCCTCCCCGCTAAAGAGCGCCAGCAGGACGGCCTTTTTCTCAACCTCCCTGCCAGTGATAGCCGGCGCGAGGGAGCGGATGAGTTTCGAGTCAAACTCCGGATCCTTCACCATATCCTGAAACTTCTGAACGTCCTCAGGGGTTATCTCAAGGTCCTCGATGTCCTTCGTCAACTTCGTGAGAGAGTTGGCCTCAAGCACCCACCCAAGAGCAGGCTTCCCGTTCTTCTTCCTCATGATGCCCCTGACCACACCAGTGATGAGGACCTCGTCGCCAGGGTTCACGTCCATCCTCGCGTTGTCGTCGAGGAGAATCACTCTCACATAAGAGGCAGTCCCTGCCGCGTGGAGGGCATCAGAGGGGTCTTGGACAAAAATCTCTCTCATGTCTATAACAGTACTCTTCTCAACGCTCAAGTTGTCAGCACTCAGCCTCGCCCCACACGCCGGGCACTCCTTTGGGACAACAAAATTCTCATACGGCTTTTGGAGGAGAGAAACCTCATACCCACACTTAGGACACACAAAAACAGCCTTCTCGATGAAGCCCTTCACGCCATTGCTCTTCTCCCCCTCAGCGATTGCTGAGACGACGCCCCTGGCCTGGACAAGCCTGCCGATGTGCTCACTCCTCACGGCACGAGGACTGATCGTCTTCGGCAGGTTCACAAAGCGGACGTGGATCCTCGGGCGCTCCTCATAGAGCATGAACTCAGGCTCATTCAGGACCTCCAGGACGGCCTTCTCTGCGGCCGAGATGACAACATCGGGCTCGTTGATGAGCCGCTCAGCGAGGCTCGGGTTCACCGCGTCGAGGACATGCCAGTCCACCCTCAGACCCCTGTCCTCTCCGAGGACCAGGAGATTCCTGAGCTGGTCGAGGAACACGTGCTTGCCGTCCTCCACGTAGTTCATGAAGAAGTCAAAGAAAGCCCTGACCAGCTTCTCCTCATCCGCCTGCTTAAGTTCCTCCTGTTTCTGGAGAACCTCACGCTCCTGGAGAACCATCTGAAGCTCTTGAAGGATGGCTTTAACAGTCTCGTCCTTCAGGCGGTAAACAAACATACCCGTCGTCGGGTCCTTGCTCGACCAGACGTGCGGAGAGTTACGGACGAAGGAGATTACATTCTTGATCGTTTTGACCTTGTACGGTTCCTTGTTCTTGGAGAAATACTGACCCAATGGAGCAAGTTCCTTGCGGAGATCAGGATCATACATCTCCCCGTTCTTCAAGAGGAGATAGATTGCCAGACGTTTCTCTGTTCTATCAGCATCAGTGACAACTCTTTGTATTGCTTCAAGATATGGAGTTATTTCTGAAATTATACTCTCGTCAGAGTCCCCAAGACTTTCATCAACTGGTGAATCTTCTTGGGGACTTGGGGACTCTGGTTCTAATTGTCCCCAACCTTCTTGGGGACTCTTGGGGACTTGAGGATTTGGGGATATATGTCCCCAAGTCTTTTCAAGGTACTCCTTGAGTGTGAGAAGTGGGACTGTGTCATCATCCTCATACCCGATGGACTTGGCTACTTTCTGAAGCGAGTTGGGTAGGGTCGATACTTTCATCTCTGTCTTGCCGTTTTGGATTAGTCCAATGAGGAACTTCCACGCGAAGTCAAAATTGATGTCCTCACTCATGCTTCATCCCTCTATTTGCGCCTTGATCTCAGAAGGCAGAAACTGGAGCAGGTAGCGGATTGTGTCGTCATAGGTGAGTTTCTCACCCCTCTGGAGAATCAGTAGGGCTCTAAGTTTCTCGACAGTTGTTCTCGTGGCTTTTTTCACCGGCAGGTATTCCCAATCTTCACGCCCCATTCCGACCACCTTGCGGTATATTTTACCGAAACGGTAATTTTTACCGTTAATTTGTAAGCACCAACAATATATAAGGTTTTTGGGTACAGAACAGCGCTTACTTATACATCATTGTGAAGAAGTGATCACTTTTTGGTTTCTCTCACGTACCTGAACTCTCGTTCATATCCAGTTTTCAGTTTGAATACATTTTCAATAATGACTTCAACTAAATCACCAGGATCAAGTTGGAGCTCCTCACGGACTTTCTGAGGGATCGTTACCATCCCTCCACGCCCCACCCTCATAATGACCCCTGTATCTTCCCCGAGGATGAAGATAGTTTTTAACCCGAGATCAACATAAACGCGCCGGATGGTTGCTTTGATATAATCATCTTTGTTGATGTGAAATACTGTCCTAACGTGACGTGGAATAGTGACCCTCCCGTCCCTGTCCAACCTGGCATGAAATTTCGCTAGCGGCTCGGCGACTCTGGCTTTGCTGGTGTCCTGGTCTGGCATTGGCCTCAACTCCTACTCATATATTATGTATATACTCTGGTATCCTGCTAGAGGTGTTCATCTAAAAAAGGTTGCGAAATTTTGCACCTTCCCGGGCGCACTTGCGGTCATATTCTCAACGAGTTTATAAATCAAAAAGGAAGGGGTTTTCAACCCGCCACGACTTTTACTATTCCCCCCTATTTCAAAACAAGTCCTATCAAAAAATGGAAAACGAAGGAAGAGATGAGCCTCGGCCCCCCATCGAGACGTCACTCACCAAAGATCTCCCCCTGCAACGTTTGTGAAGAACCAAGCGTCAACAAATATGCCGAGAGAGATCAGGCTCGTAAGGGCTACTGCAATGATCCAGAGTAGAGCCATTGGCAAGCTTGTGAGCCTTGCCTTGTACCAGAGTGGTGGGATCAGGTCTAGTGCAAGCCCTACTGGAATCCCTATTATGAACCCCACAGCTCCGAGGAGAGCACAAAGTATCACGAAAGGCAGAACTGCCGCGGTTAACCCTAACAAGAATACTGTCCGGGGAGTAGGTAGTATATGATGTACTCGTAGAGCAGTCCGTTCTTCCAGAGATATATTACTGTGCCTATCAGTACTGCTAGGCTAATAAGAAGCAAAAGGGCCGAAGCGTCTTGGGTAAATACTGTAAAGTTGCTAAACGGGCTTAGACTTAGTGATTTGTCCACTAACTCTGCAGCCTCCGGCGTCATTCTTCATCCCCTCCGAGAAGTCCGTACCAGTCAACTGAATCCTTACTGAAGAAGCTACTAATTGGGTTCAGGCCGTCGAGCGGGTTGTCCCCTCTGAACTCGACGTTGTAGTCCTGCCTCTGTTTTATGCTGTACCCCTTTGGCGCAGTTATGTCAACTGCAGCAGTCCAGATGATACCATATCCTCTTGATGGGTACCAGCTCCATCTCACCACCTTTGGCGACAGGCTTAGCCTGTCTACGTTCTTTGTGCTCACTGTCCAAATGTTGCCATCAAGAGGAACCTCTTCACTTGTGAAGATTCCTAGAAACGTGGTTCTCTTGACGATCTTCACCCTCATAACTGCTGAAAGTATTCGGCCATTGGAGAACTGTGTAATCTTCCAGTTTTCCGCTCCTTTGTAGGGGATAATGTAGTAATCAGTTGCTTTCAGGCCTAAGTTGGCCAAAAAGCTGTTATCCCATAGGATTTGAGTATAATAGTTGAAGTGGTGATAATCCCGAGTATCGCGGAGGAGTCTGTTTGTGAAAGTTATCTCATCTCCACGGATTCTGAAGGATTCTTCTGGCATTAGAGAGTCAATCAGGCTCTGGTTGTTCGTGAATATTATCATATCATAGCTGTCTTCGTTTTTGATGAAGGTTAGCCACCCGTCGAGGTTTCCGTCGTTGTTCAGGTCGATCCTTTGACCCCAAACTCCATCAGTATTGTTGTCTCTCAGTGCGAGTGTATTGGTTAAGTTTCCAATGCTGACGATGCTTCCGAGGTCGCTTAAGGCTCCAATCCTGATATCGAGGGGATCTAGCTCAAAGTGATCGTCGTCTTTTACGTTGAAGAACTGGATGGCGTATTGGCCTCCGAGTATCAGGGTCTCGATGGACAACTCCCCTTGGTCAATAATCTCATTGGTAGTGCTGTTCTTTGCGATGGCTTTGATTTTCAGAGAATAAACACCGGGTTCAGCATTAGCTCCGAGAGTTATGTTTGCCTTCCAAAGGCCTGGTACGTTTGGGTCTTCTGTGCAGTTCCATATGTCAGCGGTTCCGTCGTTATCAATGTCAAGGGCATTCCCGTAGTCATCCACGAACTCGGCTGTAACGCTTATCACGTCGGCAGTTGGAAAGGTTGCAGATGTGAAGGGATCTCCCGAACTGCTAACTATAGAAAACGTTACCTCTGTGGTTGTGTTGGGCACTAAAACCAGCCCTTCACCTTCTGGTGTGTCCTGGATTGTTATTGTTGCGCTCTGGACGTGGCTAGCTGTTGCTGGCATCACTACTAACACAAAAAGCAAAAATAGACCCACCGTCTTTTTTAGACCGACCTCCAGTTTTCTCATGGGGATTCCCCCGGGGGATTTTCCCTATATCAAAAAAGCAAAGAAGTTAATAAGCAAATTCGAGAAAATCTCTTAGTTGGGAGTTATAAGCAAATGCGAACATTTTGGGTAGGAACCTCATCGCCATACAACCCTTGTGGCTGAAATATGCAAATGATAAGTTAATTACAACGTTTCAAAAGGGGACTTCTATTGTCTTGTTTTTAGATTTGAAAAGCTCTAAAGGAAAATGTAAAAGAAAAGTCAGCCTACTATGACCTTGACTATTCTTCCATCTTTGTCCACTATCACGGCGGTAACCTGGAACTTGAATGGGTTGGTTGGGTCGAGGTTCACGTCGAAGGCCTCGAGCGGGTTCTGGCCGAAGAGAAGGAGCATTCTCCCCTGAAGCTGGAGGAAATACTCGAGTTCTGGTTTTGGTTTTTCTCCGAGGAGCGGCTTCAAGAACTCGCCTTGGAGGAGTTCGCAGGCGGCGTATGTGCCGACTCTGTCGGTTCCCGCCACGACGACGTCGGCCATCTTGATTTTTCCGTTCATGAGCCTTATCTGAAGCTCAGCTGGATTCTCGGAGGCGGGGATTATGAGGATGATGCCGTAGCCATTGTCCCATTTGTTACCTTTTCTGTCCTTGATGTACCATTTGCCGTTCTCTTTGATGAATTTGACTGGTAGTCTGTCGGCGTTCTTCTCGAGGATCAGTTTGGTGTACTCGTTGGCAACCGGCCCGCCGACAGTGTAAACGATGGGTGCTATTCTGTCAGGATCTTTGACCTCACTGTCGAGCATAGCATCGGCGTTGAGGTTCTGGACTGGCGCAGTTACTGCCTTGGCGATGAGGCCTCCAAGGTGGCCGAGTCCTGGAATGGCAAACTCGGCACCTTTCTCCTTGATGATGTCAATCCACTTCTGGACTGCTATGCCGACCTTGGCACCCGCCGCCACGTCGGCCCCCGCCGCGTGTTCACCGACGACGATCATCACCGCCGGAACTTTCGCCGGGTCGATGAGGGGTTTTTGAGGTGTAGTCTCGTTGGTCTGGTTCTCGTTTGGTGAGTTTGGCTCCGAAGTCTGCTCTTGGTATGGATAGATCTCCACCGTTCCGCTAACGGCTGTGATGTGTTGGAGTATGAGGACGGCCTTGGAGCCGAAGAGGCTGGTTTCTATGCTCCTCAGCTCAAGAATAGTTTTCTCACGCCAGGCATCGGCAAGCTCTCCCGAGATGTCTATTTCATCTCCAACATAGAGGGTGTATGTTTCGCCATTGTAGTCGTTGTCTATGACAACTTTTCCACTCAGGGGATCAATGAACTTCACGACGAGCTCATGCCAACTCTCAAGAACGCCAAGCTCCCTGGTTTCAGGATTGTCTTCAGTCTGGACGTTCTTAAGGAACCAAATGTATTTCCCGTCTGCGTCAACGAAGCCGTTTTCGGTTGCCGCGACCCCATGAGTGTTGCCCGTCTCTGTAAAGTAAACCGAGAAAGCTGCTTCCCACCCGTCTCTTTTTGAGTAGTCAAATGTGCCAGTCCAGTTCACGATGGCGCCAGGGATTTCCTTTGTCCAGGTCTTGCCAGCTGTTACTTGAAAGGTTGTGACGAGTTGCTGTTCAGCTCCCACTATCCCGGCCGGCACCATGGTACCAGCGAGGAGGAAAAGGAGAAAGGCGGCTAGCCGCTTCATTTTGAATCCACCTCTTCTTTTTTAGTGGTTTGTCCAAAAAACTTTTTCCTCTTTGATGTGGAAGGCTTTTCGGCGCTGATTTTGAAACTGCGGATCTTGATCTTCTGGTCCTTTGCGAGTTGCTTGATGAGGTACTCAACGCGCTCGGCGTCTCCCTCGACGTTGAGGGTGATCCAGTAGCGTCCGGGCCCGCGGACTTTGTCCTTTGCTATCTCATAGATGAGCCAAAAACCAAGGGCGAGGGAGATGTATAGGAGCCATTCAAACATTCTCCCCAACCTCCTCCTTTATAGCTTCCTTCAGCTCGGCGAGCTTCTTCTTGAGGTATTCAACACGGTTCTCCTTGAGGAGGAACTTCTTCCTGGCGAGCTCGGCGACCTGGTCGATGTCAATGTTCAGGATGTCGCCCTTGGTGATTTCTGTGGAGCCTGTGATCTGCGGGATTATCGTGCGCAGAATCACGAGCAGGTTCGGGTCGTCCACGATGGTCTCGATCTTGGCCCTCAGGAGATCCTTCTTCAGGTACTCGCTCAGGAGCTCCTCTTTGAGCTCCCTGGCCTTCTGGTCGATCATCACCTCGGCGTACTTCTTCGTTGTCTTGTAGCGCCTGTAATAGACGACCAGCCCACCGAGAACGACAGGGAAGAGATAGGGCGTCCAGAGGAGGTACTGTTCCTCGCTCTTCTCGCGGAAGGTTTCCCAACTCCACTGCTGCGCCTGCAGTTCCTCGATCTGTCTCTCTAATTCACGTATGCGCTGGTTCTTCTCTTCGAGGGCCTGCTCGAGTATTCTGAGCTGCTTCTTCAGCTGCTCGTTCTCTACTTGTGTCATGTTGCAAAATGTGGCTTGTTGTCGGAGATATTCTATCTGTTTCTCAAGCTCAGCTCTCTCTTGCTTCTCCTTCTCAAGCTCGTTCTCGAGTTTAGCTATTATTGCCTGGCACTCCTCGACGCTTGAGCAGGTGTAATTGGCCGTGATGTTGGCCGGCTCAGAAGTTGTGGAGTTCGTCAGGTTCGCCGGGGCCGGCGCGGTGGTGTTGGTTTGGTTCGCTACGGTCACGTTGCTGGCAGTCAGGTTCTCTTCTTCTGGAAACCTCGCCGTGAAGTTGAAGGGCGCGGAGATCATGAGGTAAACGTAGTCCTTGAATGGGATGACCTCGATGGTGTAGTTTCCGATTGTTTTGTTCTGGCCTTCAAATACGAGGAACGTCGAGTTTTGGTACTCGATCACCGCAGCGGTGCGGTTGTCCACTCTGCTCTTGTCTATAAATATGTGCATATCATCAATATATACCTCATCGCCGACATGGAGTTTGATGGCTTGGCTATACGCCGCTACATATCCAAGAGTTCCCATTATATATAATATGAATATCAGGCTAAAAGTTAGCTTCCTCATTCTCCCACCCCTCATAAGCATCTAAGAAGTGGATTGGTGCGTACTCTCCAGCCGCGGCTTTGCGGGAAATTGGGGGCCGTAGGAGCACTTTGTACTTTGTCAGCGGCCCGACGTAGATTGCCTTCTCTATTGAGAGCGTCCTCAGAAGCCTCGGCTCAACCCCAAGTTTTTGGGCGAATTCCCGAGCATACATCCTCTTGACGAACCACTCCTTGCACTCGCTGACGATGCTCGGGCTTAGATCGTCATGTCTCTGTGTGTCAAGCGTCCAGGCCATATTCTTTCCACGGGAGATCTTCACGTAGATCTGAAGTTCCTGCCTCATGAGAGTCTGGAAGTAGGAAAGTTTCTCGATGATATCTCTTGGTGAACTTGGAGCGAGGAGGTTTGCATCGGCGACGAAGAAGCTCATGAGGTAGTCGCGCTTGAGGTTGCCGATCCAGTTTGAGTACACCGTGACGAGTATTGCAAAGGTCCATATGTATCGGTCTTCAGGCCTCTCGATGAAGTGTGTTGTGAAGACGCTGATCTCCTTTGGGTTCTTCATCATCTCGTTGAGAGTAACCCCGTTCTCGACTTCCAGCCCTTTCAGGACATGGTAGAAGCGGTTGATCTTCATGAGTGTGTTGTCTATGTTGACGTTTGTCCCTTCTCCGATCTCCTTGACGTAGTTCTTGAACTCCTCGATGTTCCTCTTCTTCCGCTTCTTGACTGTGTTGACGTACTGGTCATATGCATCGGCAACGATCAGGCCCTCAATCGAGCCTGTTGGGAGCGTCCTCGCGATGATGTCAATCAGGTCGGCCTCGGTGAAGGTTAGCGGCTTGAAGAACTCTATTCCTGGATGGTTCTCGTACTTCTGGAGGAAGTTGATGAATCTCGGCGTCGCAGGGCTGTACACAACGGCCCTGAATGGCCACTCATTGAGGTCCTCAATATCAATCCCGAACTTTTCGAGCAGGACTCGGCGCATCCTGCTGTCGTTGTTGGGGAGGTTCATGAAAGCTCGCTCTGATTTGGCCTCAAGCGCGGGTTCTATTTCGAAGACCTTGCGGCCCCTCAGGAAGTCGATTTCCATCAGTGTTTGGGCGAGGGTCGTCTTTCCGGCTCCAGTCTGCCCCATTATGAGCCTGTGGCTTGGGCCGCTCAGAGGATAGGCGAGTTTGCCCCTTTTGGTGAGGCCAAAGGTCAGGAGCGGGTTCTCTGAATATGAAGTTTTTTCTTCATATCTCTGCAAGTCTTCCTCCAGCACGTCCCGGGGCCAGATCTCCTCGAGGTTCGCTCTCATTCATCCGCTCCCTCCAGGGTCTGCTCAAGAAGTATCTCCTCGAGCTGGCCGAAGATGTCGTCGAAAAGCTCCCACAAGGCGTCTTCAATCCCTGGCCGGAGCTTTAGTCCATTCTCACCCCTCACCACGTAGCCCTCGAGGAGAAGGAACTTCATCGCCTTGCTGATTGTTGATTCGTCCTTTCTGAGTATCTTTGCAATATCTTGGGACTTCATCTCTCCATGGATTAGTAGTGTCATGAGGATCTTCGTCCTCAGGTGGGCTTTCCTTCCAAAAACGCGCCTCATCGAGTTGATTTTCTCTTCAACGTCCTCGCCAGAATAGATGCCTTTAAATGCATACTCGAGGGCTTCTTTCAGGCGCTCGATGGTTTCGAAGGCGAGCTCGAGCTTCCTGGTGACGTAGATGTTCGGCAGTCCCCTGGCTTCCTTTTCTGTTGCCTCGGCCTTCTTGGCGACTGTCTTAGCTATGTCAATGTACTTCTTCTCTGGCGTAAGTTTGGCGTTCTTAGAGCGCTCTATAATGACATCTATACTCTCCACTAACCCTTTTGATGAGTTTCCCACTACCACCGTATGGACCCCCTTTCTTTTCCTCAGTCAGGATGCGTCAACTTGGCGTGGGGTATACGCCAACTCACCTCCGCGGTGTTCTGGCCCGAATAGGGCCATCCAGGGGGCCGGACCGTTCGGAATCCCTACTTGGCCCGATGCCCCTTTCTGGATGGCAAAAATGGGAGAGGTCAAAGCTCTCCCTCCTTTTTGAGTGCGTCTATGATGGCGGTCAGCTCTTCTTTCCTCATCTTGCCCATCTCTGCGAAGAAGCCCTTTCCGAGGACTTCCTTCATGATTCTCAGCGCGTCCTCGTAGCCCTTCTCGCGTAGGCTGTCGAAGAATTCCCTTGGCAGGGCCGCGATCGTCCTGGCTAATTCGTAGCCTTTCTCGGCGTAGGCCCTCAGTGCGGTGTTCTCTGCCTTGAGGTATTCTATCTCCTTGAGGGCGCGGAGGTATAGTTCGTCTCCAATGTTCACCGGTTCCCAAACGTAAACTGGAATCTGCTCTCCAGTGGTTTTGTCAACCTCGTAGTAGGTTGGCCTGCTCGGCTTCTTTGCTGCGATTATTCTCGTGTTCCCATAGCCGAATATTGCGTCGCCCGGAATGAAGTGGACTGTTCCATCCCACTGCTGTGAGAGAAGTGACTTGTTCGGATAGACTCTCCACCCGAGCTCTGTCTCGACAATGTGGGGCTTTATCCTGCGGCTTTTGACTTCTTTTGATGTGAACGGTAGCTTTATTCCAAGAAGCGGCTTTTCCTTGACCCAAATTTCCGTTTCTGGTGATGTGAGCGGTATGAGCCTCTTTGAGCGGGCCTTCGCACTCTCGACCCACGTGGCCCTCATGAACTCGACGAAGAGTATCGAGCCAATGAGGACATAGAAGCTATAACGAGGCTTGGCCAGGGCTTGGTGAATCTTGACGAGCGTGTCGTAAAAGCCCGGGAAGGCGAGCATGATCAGCCCGACGGCTATTCCGGCTCCGATTCCGAGCAGTGTGAACTTGAGTATCCTGCTTTTCTGACTGTCTTTTCCTTCGACCTTTGCCGCGAGCTCGGCGCGGATGTCCTCGCGGACTTCAGGCGCGGCTTCCATGACTATCACCCTTCTCAAGCTGTTTCAGTTCTCTGTTCACGCGCGCGAGCTCTTTCTGGAGATTCGTGAGGACTCGGTGAAGGATCTCGCGCTTCCTCTTGAGGTACACCTTCCTGCTGACCATCTCAATCACCCTCCATCAGGCCGACCAGGAATACCAAAGCGGTGGGCACGATGTAGAAGCCCCACATCAGGCTGAAGATCGGGCTGAAGAGGAGCGTCAGGATCGGCGAGCCAAAGAGGAGGAGCAGACCCCAAGGCACAAAGTCAACATTGAAGACTTTCCAGGCAGTGATGGCAACGGCGACCATGATCATCATTGAGGTTATAGGGTAGAGGAACCACAGAAAGATCGCTCCTGGTGAGTTTGTCGAGTCCGGCGGTAGGAGTAGGGCGAAGGGTACAATGTAAGCGAGTGCAAGGAGGACGCCACTCTTCAGGCTCATGCGCTTACCTCCTTGCGGTGGTTTCCAAGGTCTTCTTCAATTGCCCACATCAGGAGCAGCCCAACAATCATGCCGAGTGCAAAAGCTGCCTCAGGGCTCAGGTTCAGGAAAGTTAGTCCAAACATCAGATCACCCCCTTTTCACCAAGTAAAGGCCACCAATCAGGTGGCGAAAAGTCACGTTCTCGACTTTGATCGGGAGCTGTATCGTGGTGTTCTGGAGCGCTGTGGTATTTTCCACGCTCATGTCCTGTGCGCTCGGCAGGTTGTAGGCAATATAGGCTTTCTCAGCATCTCTCCAGCCGCGTCCTGGCCTCCAGCTGAAGCCCCGCACGAAGAACGCTCCGATCCAACCGTCGCCGACTGGTGCTTTCTTCCACCAGATGTCGGCATACTGGTCGTTTTCGACTGGAAAAGCAAATATCCCAAAATAGACCTTCCAAACCCTCACCTTGACATCCACGTCGGTAGGGATTAAATAGCTCCAGTAGACTTTGCTCTCGTTAAGCTGGACGTAGTAGTCCGGGTTCCAGAAGTGCTCGCCTTCGATCCAGAAGCCTTCGCCAGGCTTGAGCCCTTTATAGCCGTCCACCGGCATGACTTCCCTCTTGAAGAGACCGAGGGCCTTGTCGGCAGTACTCTTGAGGAGGTCTTTCAGTGACCAGGCTCCAACCGGCCCGGCCATTACAACCAGAAACAAAACTGCAACTGCAACGACTTTTTTCCTCACTTCAATCACCCCACACGAGCAGATAAATGTAGATGAGCACGAGGCTAGCTCCTACAGGACCGAGGAGGTGGAGGGCCGCAGTATTGCCATAGTTTGGATACAGAGAGTACCCAATGACGTCATCAAGCCAAATAATGAATCCGGAGACAAAAGCAACCGTTGAGGCGAAGCCTGCGTTAAGATACTCGAGGATGACACCGAAAAGCATGATCGCCGCTCCCCAAATGATGTGTGACACCCCAACCATGCTGACGAATGCTAGGGCAAAGGCCACTGGAATGAGGATGGCGAGCGCATTCTCCCACTCGAAGTTGAACTTTCCCTTCCAGTCGCTGATGAGCACGATGAGGAAGCTTGGAATCAGCACGATGTAGACAAACGCCTGATCCTGGCCCATCTTGATTGTCTCGGGCATAACGTAGAATATCATGAGTGAGGTGAAGAGGCCTATTCCGGCCCAAAACAGCGCCCCGGATACTGTCCCTTCATCATAGCTGGTGATGTACGCGACAGTAGCGAGGACAAGCATCGCGCCGGCGGCGTAGACGAGATAATAGTAGTTCTTTGCGAGGAATATGGAGAGGAGCATGAGGAGGATGGCCCCAAAGATGTCAGCCCTTCTTGAGGCGATGAAGTATGCAAAGAACGCTGCAACTACAACGAAGACGCTCAGCATGACTGCCTGTGAGGTCGCGGCGGCGAGGGAAGGGTTGTACATCACTTACCACCTCCGACCTGGACGGCATCCTTGATCGCGCTCAGGTCGCCACTCGCTATCGGCCCGAGGAGGCCGAGGGCATAGAGGATGATCAATGCCAGCACGAGGAAGACGATGGCTTTTCCCCAATTTCCGAAGACATAGCCACCTAAGGTCGTCAGGAAGAGGAAGAGTGCCGTCCAGAGCCTGATGCCGAGCCAGTCGCCGATCATAATGAGTGGTGTTGCCAGGAACTGGCCTCCATTGGACGAGAGATCCCAAAAGAAGACAAGGCCCACTATTCCCAACGTGATGAAGAACGCTGCCTCACCGCTGGAATACCACATCGTCGCAAGTGCAAACGTGATGATGAATACGAGGAATATGATCGCAAGCAGTCCCATTTTTCTCACCTCTCTCGCAAGAAGGAAAAACGAAAACTCAGATCCAGCCGAGCTCGTCGGCTATCACCATCACCGTGGCGCTCGGGAACCAGTCTATTGGCGCTGGAAGGATACCGTCAACTCCACCCACCACTGCGGCTTTTGGGTTGTCGGTGAGGGCGTAGGCGATGAAAGCGTTGAATGGAGTTTCGATGAGGTCGCCCACTCCTGGTATTATGTTGAGAGCGTCAATGACGTCCGCGATGATCGCAATCCCTAAACGAATTGGGAGCGGTTTGTCCTCCAAACCCCACATAGTTCAGTCCTCCACAACCTCGTCAACGATGCGGAGTACAAGGGCGATCGCTATCGCAAGACTGACGTTCTTGATGAACTCGTTGAAGCCTACGAGGAACGCTGTAAAGAGGAGGATGACCAGGAGAAAGATGATAAACTTCTTCATCCGAGCAACCTCCTGAGGAAGTCGATGAGCCCTCCACTTTCGCTTGGCTCGGCTTTGACCGCGGCGTAGGCATCAACGACTCCGGCTCCTGACCACGTTGGCAGGGCGTCAATGCCATCGAGCGGATAGGCCGTCTTCTCGAGAATGAGTTTGATCGTCTCAGGTGTGAGGTCTCCGTGCTTCTGTAAAATCAGCGCCACGACGCCACTCACGTGAGGAGTTGCCATGGATGTTCCACTCATGGCTATGAACTCGTTTCTCGTCCCGGCCTTGGCGCTTAGTATCTTGACTCCTGGAGCCGCGATGTCGGGCTTGATGTCGTAGATGTTCAGGCCCGGCCCCTTTCCTGAGAAAGATGCCACCTTCATGTTCCTGTCAACCGCGGCCACAGTGATGGCTCCAGTAGCTATGCCTGGACTGTCAATGACCGCGAACTCGTTTCCGGCCGCGATGACAACCGGGATGTGCTCCTCTCTGATGATCTGCTCGACCTTCTGAACCATTGGGTCTCTTGGGCTTCCAAATGGGGAACCCAAGCTCATTGAGATGACTATCGGCTCGCCAGGGTGCTTCTTTTTCCACTCAACAACATAGTCGAGGCCTTGGATGATCTGCGTCATCGTGCCGCCGCCGTCCTGGCCGAGAACCTTTACCGCGAGAATGTTGGCCTCGGGAGCAACACCGCTTACATAAACTTCTTTCCCTTCCCAAGTAACCTTAGTAGGCCTTCCTGCGATAATGCCAGCTACATGGGTTCCATGACCGTTCAGATCTTTTGCCGGCTCGTCAGTTACAAAGTTCTCAAAGCCCACACAAGCCCCCTGGAGCATCACGTGGTCACAGTCCACACCGGTATCAAGAACCGCAACCGTGACGCCCTTGCCGGTGATTCCTTCCTTACTCCAGGCGAGGTCAGCCTTAACGAGCTTGATGTTCCAGATTGCGCCGGAAACCTGTTCAGGAGTTATCGTGACGTTGGCAGGCGTGAACGTAGTCTCGTTCTCAAGTATAGTCGGGCCGGTCTCGACGTAAAGGTCGGGCCAAACTTCGCGGATGTAGAACCTATAGTCGAAGTCAAAAGCCTGGCTGTAAACGAGGTTTTTGATGAGTGATGGTCTTGCCTTGAGTGAGATTGCATTGATGTCGTCATCAACATAAAGTACCTCAGCACCGAGGGCTTCAAGTGCCTCCTTGAGCCGGTCATTTGGCTTCGTCCAGGTGATGAAAATCCACTGAATCGGCTCATCGTTCTGGACTTTCTGGTGGAAGACCTGAGCCCACTTTAGGGCAGCATCGGTGAGGTTAGCACTCTCCTGAATTGAACCCGAAAGCCAGTCCCAAAACCTCTCGTCGACATAGATGCCTGTGTTTGTCTTGATAAGGCCTTTTGAGTCGAAGCGCCAGGCTTTGAAGGCGATAAGGGCCTTGTTCACATAGTCTGAGATTGTGAGTGATGGCATTTCGAGAGCAGGCGTGCTGATGGTCTCGTTGGAGCTGCTGTCAGCTACTGCAACGCTGAGGGTTGAAAGAAGCATAATGAAAATAATGGAAATCACTGGAAGGGCCCTCATTTAATCAGGCCCCCTTTCAAGAGCTTGTAGAGTCCTCGTCCTCGTCAAGGCCGAGGATGGACTTCCAGTCGAGTGAAGGCTTGAAGAGGCCGCGCCCACTTGGCTGTAGTATGGGATTGAATCCTCTAAAGTCCTCGCTTGAAACGCTAAGCTCATTTAGTGACCTTTCTCTTAAGCTGTAGCTGTTTGGAATTGTGATGTCACCAAGCCCCTTTGTGATCTCCCATTGTCCCCACGCAAATCTCGCCCAATTGCCGACCCACTTTCCGAAAACTGTTATTATGTCGTCGATGTTCACGTTCTTATTGAATATGTTGCCGCTGTAAACCTCCTCTTCGTTACCAAACAAGCCCCAAAGGTATGTTGTTCTCTTTATGACTTTGACGTCGGTTCTGTCAACATTTCCGAAGCCCTCTTTCCAGTGCTCTCTACCCTTTAGGGGTATGATGTAGTAATCAACAGCCTTGATGCCGAGCTTTGCAAGAAGACTCTCATCCCAAACCACGTATGCCTTGTAGTTGTTGTACTCTTTGAAAACCTTGTTCGTGAACTTGACCCTTCCATCGTCACTCCTAACCTCGAACTTGTCCTCAAGGTTGAAGTCGTCGAGGAGGTTTGCATCGCTGGAGTAGACCATCATGACGTATCTGTCGCTGTCGTCGTCGCTCTTTGCGAAGACAATCCAGTCGTCAACTCCATCGCTCGTGACGTCGTTCTTCCAGGTAAAGATGCCATCACGGTCATCGTCCGTGATCGTGGTGGTGCTCAGGTTTCCGAGGTCTAGAATCGCTCCAAGGTCGGAAAGCCCGCGGATGGTAAACTCAAGACTTCCGATTTCGACAGTATCGCCGTCCTTGATGTCAGCAACGGCAACCCAATACGGGCCACCGGCGATCCAAACGGAGAGCTCAAGGGTTGCGTTGTCAACTATTTCGCCACTTGTGCTGTTCTTTGCAAGGGCCTCGATCTTGAGAGTGTACGCACCCGGAGTGACGTTCGAGACGTTTATTGTAGCGGTCCAAAGGCCAGGCGTTGAGGTGTTCGTGAAGGTGTAGACGTCAGCAACGCTGTCTCCGTTCATGTCGAGAGCATTTCCATATTCATCGACGAACTTTGCGGTAACCTCAAGCGTGTCGGCGTTCGTGTAGCTGCTCAGCGCGAAGGGTTCGCCAGAGCTGGTTAGTATTGTGACGTTCATAGTCGCCGGATAGCCAGGGATCAGCTCAATGCCAGGATCGGTTATTGCGTTCCCCCACTCCGTCTCGGTGATGGTCGCTGCCCTCACTACGGCAAAGACGGAAAACACAACTACAAGGGCTACAAACAGCCCGAGGGGCTTTTTCCACCCAACCATTTTCTATCAACCTCCATTCGTGTGAGTTTTCCGGGTGGCGCAAACAACCAAGTCAGCCACCTCCAAAGCCGAAAAAGCTCTTGATCATCTTGACCATGCCCATAATCCTGTCCAGAATGCTCTTCCACCACGAGGTTTCCTTGTTGTAGAAGACTTTGATTTCCGCTTCTCCAGAAACAAATGCATCGGCTGGAACCTTGACCGCAATGGTGCCGTCCTCAAGCTCTTCGACCTGCAGGGTCTCTCTTGAGCCTGTCAAGGCGACGGCCTCAATGACGTCGTTAGTGTCTTCGACATCCTTGAGCGGCACGTAAATAGTGACGTTGCTCACGTCAGCGTTGCTTGAGACCTTGATGACCTTGACCCACGTGTCGGCTTTTCCTTTCACGGCGTTCTCGGCCATCTTCTGCGCAGTCTGCCAGTCGAGGATGTTTCTAAAGTCTTCGAGCTTCGCCGGGAAGTTCAGCTCTTCTTTCGAGAGCGTCCAGATACTTCTGATCCAGTGAGTACTGATCTCACCGGGCTCAAGCGTGTCGGTGCGGATGAGGTAGAGCTGACTTGAGTTCTCATCAGGCCTCCAGGAAACCATGCGGACGCCGTCAAGTTCAAACTGTGGGTACTGGAGCACGGAGAAACCGAGCGCAGTTGGATCGAGGGAGTACACGATGTTCAGCTTTGCACCGGTTGGGTTTGTGACTTTGAACTCGCGCTCATAGACGTATGTCTTTTGATCCTCGTCAAGGATTATGACGTCATCAAAGTCGCCATTTGTGCGGATGGTCTCGAACTGAATTGGCAAGTTGAACTGGATCTTGTCGGCGCGGTACCAGTAGTGACCCTGATAGTAAAAGTCGGCGTTGGTGTAGTCGCTCTTGAGCTTCTCGGCGCTCGTGATGCTCATGTTGACCGCGCTCTCAGGAACGGGCACGTAGCCGCTCGGGTCGGTCGTGCTGACCTCAAGCCCCGCGTAGAAGGTCGCACGGTCGCGAGTGAGGTCGATGAGCGGGCTGAAGATCTGTCTGAATGAAGCGGGCTCGGAGAGCTTCTTGCGGCCGGCGAGGTAGAGGAGGTTGACTTCGTCCTGTGAAAGTGCTTTCCCGTCGTAAACCCGCACTTCGTCAACGATGACATCCCCTCCATTCGTATCAGGATGTATTTTGAAAGTCGATGACGTCAGCGTGTAACCCCCTGTGATTGATGTACTAGCATCTACATCTGCATCTATGTAGATATATGACTCTCCTGTATCAAAACTCAAAACAAACGTTGCAAAGTACCACTTGCCAAGTTCAAGCGAGCTCTGCGAAATAAACGCCTTACCTTCACCACTCTCAGAAATCCATTGTGCGTATATTTTGTTATCTGAACTTCTCCATACAATCGCCAAATCTCCTATATCAAAAAGTCTGATGTAGTTGCGATCACTGTCGTCTATGACTTTGAACCACAATGCAATCGTGATTTGTTGCGACGAAAGAGTTGCTGAACCGGAAACTCCTGCTCCTGTTTTGAACTCAAACGCATTCCCGATTTTGCCCGTCACCAGTTTCGGATATCCTGTCGTCGTGTTGAACACTATCGTCGCATTCGTCAGCGTCCCGCTGTAGTAGCAAGGTGTCGTGTTCGTGCTCGCATCGTACGCGTCCAGCCCGCAGAACAGCGTCACGTCGCTGAAGCTTGAGTCCTCTGGAACGATGACCCACTTTGGCAAGTCGATTTTAGGAACATGTGTTTCTGCGGCGCTTGCCGTGCCCGCCAGGGCCGCGAGAAAGAGAGCCACTACCAATACCCCAAGTGCTTTCCGAAACCTCACATCCACATCCCTCCGGAGGGTTGCTCGGCGGCCTCATCGCCGCGGGCGTGGCCGCCCTGCCGGCTCGGCCTTGCTATGAATTTGAGAGAAGTGATTTGAGCGAAAGAGACTTCTCAACGTGTTACTCACAAAAAAGAAAGCTAAAATACATTGTAACAAAAGAAATCACAAGAGAAGCTTTTTCACGAAGTCCTCGAATTTCTGCGTCGGTTTTCGCCTGCCATCGGCGTCTATGATGACATAGCGGGGATCATCGCCATAGATGGAGTGATAGAGGTTGAACAGGCGCCACACGCGCATATGATTAAGGCCGTATTTCCTCGCAATTCCCCTTATCGAGACAATCCGAATCCGATCCAAAATATATCACCTCCCACATTTCTTCAAATAGACGGCCGTGAAAAGAAGAAGTGTCATGGCGAGTACAAGAATGAAAAGGGAAGTTAGAGTGATGCAGATCGTATACCAACTGACTTGGCGGAGAGCTTTGTCGAGGGCAGGCATGAGATCAATCATGAGTCTGCCCCTCCAACACCTTTCTAAGATCATCAACCACCTTCGCGTAGGCCTCGTCGGCGAGAACCGTCAGGTTGAGGTAGTGCCGCTCTAGAACTGAGCGAGGAGCGCGGCCCTGGATGAAGTCGATGACTTCCATCGAGACTTTTCTCTGCGCAAGGAAGGTTGAGAACCACTTCCTCACTGTAGATGCCGATACCCTCTTGTAAGTCGTCCTCGGTTGCGCCTGGAAGTAGGTTATGCTCATCCGCTCAAGGCTCCTGGCAAAGTCCGCCGGCATGTAGGCCCAAAATGCCCTCTTCGTTCCTTTGCCATGCTCAGCCATCGGGTACCTGGCGACCTTCTCGTTCACGATGACGAGCTTTTGAGGGTCATAGGTATTCAGCATCTTCACGATGTGCTTGAGCCTCAGGCCAGTGAAGGCCAGAAGCTTGAAGAGAACCTCAGCCTCTTTGCCGTAGTGCTTTGTCAGCTCGATGTAGGCTTCACGTAGCTCCTCGTTGCTGATGAAAACCTGCCTTGGTGTTCCCCTCTTGAATGTCAGCGGCTTCTTGAAGAGCGCCGCAGTGCCCTCGTTGATGAGGCCCTCGTCGAGGAGGAAGTTCACGAAGTTTCTCAGCCCCTTGACGATCTTCTCGTTGTAGTTCTCTTGCTGGAGCGAGACTTTCAGCCCCTTGATGTCTCTGATTGTGTGCCGACCAAAAAAGCGTTCGAGCGCGCTGATGTAGTCTTTCATTGTGGTTCTGGCTATTCTGTGGGAGAGCCATTCGGCAAACTGGCCTTTGTAGGTGTCCCAACAGTCGTTTAGACTGCCCTCACACGGCGGAGGTCCGGGGTTCGAATCCCCGCGGGCCCACCATAGAAACTTTGCAGAGCAAAGTTTCATCAAAGAGTGAATGTCCTTTTTGAGTGTCCTGCTTTTCAGTGATTCTCACCATAAATTGGGCAATCCTCAAGGGTTTACTCACAATATAACGCCCGAAGGGCGTTAAAAAAGAAGAAAACCCGCACTTCCCTACTCATCTATCACAGAGAATCTAGCTACATCAAGCCAACTTCAAGAAGACATTCGAGCTTTTGGTAAGCTTTTCACAAAAGCTTCCTCGCGAAGTTTGATCAAAGTTCGTGGTTCTTCTTAGAATTGCTCCACTATAAGGATTTTCAAAATACTCAAGCCAAACATCAGTGAATTCCTCTAAGTTTCAGCCCGCTGAAAAGGAGTTTCTAACACCTTGACGCCCTACGGGCGTCAATTAAAAAGCAAACTCACAGAGAACAAGCGGATAAAAGTGGAATTCACAACCTAAGACAGCATTCAAAAAGAAAATCCTCTCGAAAGACCTGTCAAACAAGAACCACAAACTTTGATGAAACTTTGCTTGCAAAGTTTCAGCGCCGCTTTCACTGTCGTTCAAGCGTCCTTAACGGATGGCGGAAGAGGAGTATGCGTTTCTAACGAGCTAACTTTTGAGGGGTTTTACTTTCAATTGGCCTGATTCAAAAGGATTTTCTCACCGTATAGTGCCCAAGGGGCACTAAAAAGAAAGTTAAAATCACAATTAGTGGGGAATTTCAATATTAAACCCATGCGAGCTTGCCTTATATAGGAGCATACACTCATCGAAGAGCAAGTTCGAGAAGAATGGCACACTTTTAGTATAGCTTTTGGAAAAACTTGGTGAAAAGCCTAATCTAGAGAGGTCTTCCTTATAAAGTGTTAGATTCGCGGAACCCTAGTCGCTGATATTTCCATGAAGTATGTTGTTTCTCCTCGATATCCAATATTGAGCCCCGTAGAGAGTACGAGATACACTGGAGGATAACACAACAGCTTAATGTTTCGGTTTTTATAAAACAGAACTTCTTTCGATGAGCTTATAATCTTTGATTCGAAAATCCTTCGAGGTGATTCTGGTATGGAAGCCAAGGGCGGATACTGGGGAAAGATTCTGAGAGTTAACCTAACCACCAAGGAAGTCAAAGTCGAGCCCCTTCCCGAGGAGTTCCCGAGGAAGTACCTCGGCGGCGTCGGTTTTGGAACGAGGGTTCTCTACGAGGAGGTTCCAAAAGGAGCCGACCCGCTCGGGCCCGAGAACAAGATGATAATAACACCCGGTCTCTTCGTTGACACAGGTATAGGAACCGGCTCAAAGACCGCTTTTAACTTCAAGAGTCCACTCACAGGCGGCTACGGTAGGGCAATGGCCGGTGCCGAGCTCGGCGTCCAGCTCAAGAGGGCCGGCTACGACATGCTCATAATCGAGGGCCAGAGCGAAGAGCCCGTCCTTCTGGTTATCAACGATGACGAGGTTAAGATAGTTCCCGCCGATGCCTACTGGGGCCTCACCACCGGTGAGGCGAGGAGCAAGGCCAAGGAGGAGTACCCAGGCTACGCAACCGCTTTCATCGGCCCGGCCGGTGAGAGGCTCAGCCTCATCTCAATAATTGAGACCGACGAGAGGCAGGCGGCCAGGGGCGGCCCCGGTGCGGTCCTTGGAAGCAAGAAGCTCAAGGGAATCCTCGTCAAGGGTAGCAAGAAGGTCCCGATAGCCGACCCAGAGAAGCTCCGCGAGCTGATAAAGAAGTGGGCGCTCATCTTCAAGGACCACCCTGCTACAAAGGCCGACATGGAGTATGGAAGCGGCGAGTTCCTCGACTGGATGAACCGCGAGAGGGGAACCTTCCCGGTCAGGAACTGGCAGATGGGCTTCTTCAAGAAGGCCTACGAGAAAGCCAAGGAGGAGGGAAGGGAGCACATCGGCATAGACCCCTACTTCTGGGCGCCGAAGTACCGCGCTGGAAGGAGGCCGTGCCCGCTCTGTAACAAGCCGTGCAGCCAGTACGTGAAGGTCGAGAGCAAGAAGTGGGGCACCTTCATGGTCGACGGCCCAGAGTACGAGACCCTCTACTCCTTTGGCGGTGTGCTGGAAATAGACGACTTTGAGACAGTAGCTTATCTCAACTACCTCGCCGACCAGTACGGTCTCGATACAATCTCCGCGGGTGTCACAATCGCATGGGCCATGGAAGCCTACGAGCGCGGTCTCCTCACCAAAGAGGACACCGATGGCATAGAGCTCACCTTTGGCAACGGCGAGGCGGCAGTTGAGGCCCTCAGAAAGATGGCCTACCGCGAGGGCAACCTCGGAAAGCTCCTTGCTGACGGTGTCAAGAGGGCCAGCGAGAGGCTTGGAAAGGAGAGCTGGAAGTTCGCCATGCACGTCAAGGGCATGGAGCCGCCAGCTTACGATGTCCGCGGCATAAAGGGAATGGCGCTTGCCTTTGCGGTCAGCGTCCGCGGTGCCGACCACCTCACAGCCGGAGCCTACGGAACCGAGCTCGTCGGCAGGTGGTGGAAGTTCGACGGCGTTGACAGGACGAAGGGCGAGAACAAGGGATTCGAGATAGCCTTCCACGAGAACCTCATGGCGATCTACGACGCCACCGGAACGTGCAAGTTCTCAAGGCACATGTACTTCCTCGAGGGCTTCCCTGAGCTCATCGAGGCCGTTACCGGCATGAACATCGGCGAGGCAGAGCTGATGGTCATCGGCGAGAGGATAATGAACATAGCCAGGGCCTTCAACGTCAGGGAAGGCTTCAGCAGGAAGGACGACACGCTCCCGTACAGGATCATGTGGGAGCCGATCCCGGAGGGAGTCAGCAAGGGCCTGCACGTCCCGCCGTGGGAGCTCGACAGGATGCTCGACGAGTACTACCAGGCCCGTGGCTGGAGCAGGGACGGAATCCCGACCAAGGCCAAGCTCATCGCCCTCGACCTCCCGGACATCGCGGAGGACATCGGGGCTGGAATTTGAGCCCTCTTTTTATTTCCCCTTCTTCCCCAGTGATCCCAATGAATCAGAACCTAAAAGCCTGCAAGAACTGCCGCTGGTTCGGCCCGATAGATTCCTGCCTGCCGAACCACGGGATATGCAGGAAGCACATGAAAACCGTTCACATGAACTTCGTCTGCGACGACTGGGAGCCTCTCTGGGGAGAAAGGGAGTAGCTACCTCTTGTAAACCCCGATATCGACAACAACGTGCCAGACTCCTGGGGCGTAGCGCTTTATCACCAGCTCCTTCAGCTTCTCAGCCTCGTAGCCGTGCTCCCTTGCGATTCTCTTGAAGGTTGCGAAGGGTTCCTCAGGCCTTAGCCTCTCTGGAACGGTGTTGTGATAGTGGATTATTGCCTCATCTTTCGCTATGCTCAGGGCTTTTGGGATGAACTCATGGGTAGTGACAACATACCCCATGAGAATCCTGTCGGCGATGTTTTCTGCGGGAAAGTCGCGGTTGTCCATGTTGTACGGCGTCATCAAATCCTGAACGCCGTTGAGCCAGATGTTCTCAACCAAAAAGCGGAAGGTGTAGGGGTCTTTTTCGATTGCAATGACCCTAGCACCCTTGTGGACGGTCATCGGAAGACTGAGATGACCGATTCCGGCGAACATATCAACTACAAGCTCGCCAGGCTTGGCTACCTCTGCCATCCTAACGCGCTCCTTTACGTTGGCGGGTGAAAACATTATCCTAGCAACGTCCAGCTTGTACTTAACGCCGTTTTCAACGTGAACCGTAATAGTGTCGTTCCCATACAAGAGCTCGTAGTCGGGCTTCCTTGTTTCGCCGTGGATGTGGCCTTTTCTCAATACTGCCTTTGCGCCGATAACTTGAGCATAAACTTCGGCTATCCTCCTTTTGTAAGGCTCAAGCTCGGGTCTTAGCGGGAGAATTAAAACGTCCCCTATCTGAACCCAGTGCTTGGGGAGGAGAGATACAAGCTCAGGAGGAAGCTCCTTTGAGAGTATTTCCCGTATTCGAGGCTTGATTACCTGCGTCCGCATCGGAGTAAACACGGGGATGAGCTTTAAAAGGGTTCCGTCGTTTCGTCAAAAAACGATGAGAAAGGCTTAAAAGATGAAACGGCGAGAGATAAAAATAGACAACGTTTGAACCGGAGGTCGATGAAGGGTATGGAGGACGAACCCCCGAATAGTCGGTTTTTCGGCCTTTTGGGTAAGAAGAAAGAAGAGGCTGTTTTGGAGCAGACCCTCAGCAGGGAGGCCTACGAAAACTACCGCCGGCTTTTGATGAGGGCCAGACCCGAAGTTATGGGCTCGAAGCTCGTGGTACACCTTCCCGACGCGGATATTGAGCTTGACGAGGGCAGACTGAGGGTCAAGGCCAGAAATAAGAAGAACGCCGAGAAGGTTTTAAGGAATTTGCACCACTATGAAAGCCCCCCGAGCCTCTGGCCGGCCTACGGGCTGAGCTATTCGATAAAGCGGAAAAGACGAGTTGTCCTCTGATTCAAACCAGAACCTTTAAATTCTTCCCTCCCTCAACTTTTCTTCGCGGATGACGACCCTTGCCCAGTCTGAACTGTGATGACGTCGGTATTAGCTGACGCAGGGGCGGGGAGGTTTGCGGGCCGATGATCCGCCCCGCTTATGGAGGTGAAGCGATGAACGGCAACGAAGAGGGCGACGGCCTCATCGAGTTCTACGCCAGCGAGGCCCTAACCTGCCCGAGGAGGATTTACTTCAGGCTCAAGGGATATCCTCAAAAGTGGCCGGAGTTCGTGAGGGTCAGGCTCAACCAGGGCATCAACACCCACCAGATACTCGGACAGATACTTCAGGAGCGCTTTGGCGTTGAACTCGAAAAGCACCTTGTCCTGCGCTCCAGCAAGCTCGGATTCGAGATACACGGGCGGATAGATGCATTTAAAGACTTTCCAATCGAGATTAAGGGAAAGACCAGCCTGCCAAAGGTGCCCTACGACTACCACCTTGCCCAGCTCAACGTCTATCTTCGATGGGCGGAGGCTGAATACGGCTACCTCTATTACATAAAGCTACACGAAGAACCGATGAAAATCATCAACAAGCTGGACATCTCGTCTTTCCCCGTGATAAAGGGCCCCAACTTCAGGGTTTTTGAGGTGCCCTACGACAAATCCCTGTTCAAGGAAACACTTCGCCACTTCTACAAGGTTAAGAAAGCCTACGAAAACGACCGTCTTCCCGAGGGCTGGAAGAGCTATGCCTGCAGGTTCTGCCCCTACAGGCACATCTGCTATCCGGATAGGGACTGGGAGGACTCGGAATGAGGCTTAAACCCCTTATGATCTCAACGCTCCTCCTGACCATCTACGGGCTAATGTTTATGGCGTATTACTATCGAACGGGCTCCGAGGTTTATCTGGCGTTCTCACTGTTTGCTCTGGCACTGGCATACGGGACAGGTAAAGGAAACAGAACCGCTGTTAAAATTGCACTCGTCTTTGCTGGCCTTGAGTTCCTGATGGCGCTTTTCTACCTGATATCAGGAGCGCTGTTGTACGCGGTGGACGCCGCTATGAGCTTTTTCATAATTCACGACGTAATGGGCTACATCGGGAAGGTTTATCAGGAAGAAAAAGAAGAGACGCCCGAGCAACTTTAAAATTCTGGAATCCTTATCGGCGCCTGAAGCTCCTTCTCCGAGCTTTCCAGGTTCGTTGCAAGCATCTTTATCCTCTCAACGCCCTTGATCTCCCTAATGAACTCTGCAACGCTCCTGGGAACGAGCTCTTCCCAGGGCTCACCCTCGACCATGCGCCTCCTTATCTCAGTAGCAGAGAGAATGTCCTTCCTGAACATCGGCTGGACGATGACCTCGTAGCCCTTCTCTCTGAATAGCTGGGCAACGAGGGAGTTACCAGTGAAGACCACGTCAAAGCGCGGAACCATGCTCACAACGTAGGTCGCCCATATGGCGTTGAAGTTTATGTCAGGGAGCGGGATTAGGTAGTATCTCTTTTCAGTTAGCTCCGCCTCCTCAAGCGCCCTTATCAGCATCTCCATTCTCTCGCTCGTTGTGAACGGGTTCTTCAAGGTATGGCTGGCCTGAGCGCTACCGATGCCAATGATTACCTCATCGACCTGCGAAAAAACGAATTCAAGAGCCTTTATGTGGCCGTTGTGGACGGGCTGGAAGCGGCCGACGAAGAGGCCTCGCTTAACCATTTGAATCACCTCCATTGCCCAAACCACAAACGCACTCAACTCCCTCCTCAGTTGATGCTTTCTTAAAATCCGAGTCCATAGTGACTAGTGAAAGCTCATAAAACTTGGCTGTGGCAAGGATAATTGCATCGTTCGGCAGGAGGCCGTATTTCTTTAGAAAACCAAAGGCCATATCGCTGATTTCTTCGGTAATCGGCAGTTCTACAAAGTTGTCCCTTAAGAAGAGGTAGAGCTTTTCGATTTTATCTCCGTATGCATTTATTTCCCTAACGCTGTTTCTGAGTGTCAAGTAACTCTTCCCGGTTACCTGTTTAATGAACACAAAGAGAACCTCGCTGAAGATTATGGGATTTATGAACTTTGGATTATCTTCTAAGGACTCAAGCAGTTCCTTCGCCTGGGGATTTCCTCTGAGGGCCTCCAGAATGACCGAAGAATCAACCAAATACCTCTTCATAGAACTCCATCCTCAGCTCTTTTGCCGATTTTTCTGAGGGCATCATTCCAAATATGTCCTTAACTTTCACTCTCGGCTTTTTCTTGGCCTTCCAAAGAGCCTCCAGGAGCACCGAAAGTTCCTTTTTGAAAATTTCTTCCATCCCATCAGGGACTACTACCCTAACGTTCACCTCTCCCATCTTCCCACCACTCCCATGTCTTCCTCAGGACTGATAACGTTTTCTCATACCAGCTTTTCAACAACTCCTATAAACTCCTCAATCTTCGGAAGGATGTCCGTGATTTCCTCAGGGTCTGGAGAGAAACCCACGTCGTACTGGGTTTGATGTCTCAGGTTTCTGACGTAGTCCAGATACCTCACCCACTTAACGTCGAGAAGGCCAGGTTTTACGTAGAATTCCCTGAGATAAGCTGAAATGCAAGCGTGACTCTTCTCCCGCCATCCATCTTTGAAAAGCAAAGCCCTCGCAGCATGAAACATTGCAAGGTAAGCCATTACGAGTGCACCGTCGTATATCCCCATCTCAAGGTTCTTTCGGGATGACTCCAAGAAGGAACGTGCCTTGCGAATGCTAAGGCGAGCTAGTTCTCGCTGGGGCTCCATTCGCCTCAGATAGCCCTTCTCTACGCACTCCTCAAACCTCACCGAGTTCACCCCACAGGACAAGGGAGGAAAGTTTGATACCCCAATATAGGTACGGGTTTTCTTCCTTCAAACGGGCCAGTTTTTCCCTCGTAAGCACGAGAAGATCGATTTCCCTCTCAGTAACAGTTTCAAGCTCCTCTTTGAATTCCATAATCCTGAGCGGGTCGTTTTTTTCAACTAAAACCCATATGTCGAGGTCACTCTCGGGCCCGTTTTCACCGCGAGCGAAGCTACCGTAAACACCGAGGGCGAGCATCCACTCTTCTCTTAGTGGAAGAATTTTATCCCTGAGCATCCAGAAGTTGAGGAACCTCTTCGTTTCCCTGAGCTCTGCCCCAGACTTTAAGAAGAACTTCCTCCCCTTTTTCTCCAGCAGCCCAAGCCCAAGGAGTTCTTTGAGGTAAAGCGAAACCAGCCCCTTGCTGATTCCCAGTGCACCACTTACCTCCTCAACCCCAAACTCCTCTTTCTCCAGTATGTATTCAAGAATCCTTTCCCTCTTTTCCGTTGATGCGATCCTGTGGATCATGGTGAACACTCCCGTTCAAGATTTTTGAACCTTTCGTTCAATATTTTTAAACGAGCCTCGCCCTCACCTCATCACCAACCTTAAGTCCGAGCCTCTCGGCAGCGGAGCCCTGGTTTACGGCTATCTCAAGGTAACCGTGGCTTCCGGGCAGGGCAAGGAGTTCTCCGGGCTTGACCTGACCGTAGGTGTCGAGGTACGGGATTCTCAGGCCAAAGTCGGGGAGTTCAACTTCCCTCGGCCTTCTGTAGTCCTCAAGGTTCAGTATGACGTTGCCGAAGTCGTCAACGTAGATAACTTTGAGCAACCATTCATTTCCCGCATTCTTTGGCTTGACGTCGAGTTTGACTAGATCCT
Organism: Thermococcus kodakarensis KOD1; assembly: GCF_000009965.1. NCBI lineage: Archaea > Methanobacteriati > Methanobacteriota > Thermococci > Thermococcales > Thermococcaceae > Thermococcus > Thermococcus kodakarensis. The sequence continues at coordinate 54,713 of NC_006624.1, read as the reverse complement.
CCAGCGGAACCTCAACGGCGAACTCTTCTGGCGATACTCCCTTATCGATGAGCGCTCCCGCCGGTCCGAAGACGTCCCTGCCGTGGAAGGTCGAGCTAACCTCCCAACCTGTGAAGCGCCTGAGTTCCTCAACCTCGATCGCCCACGCCTTCCTCGGTCTGATGTGCTTGAGAGGAAGCGTGGCCAGACCGTTGTCAGGAACGACGAGCCACTGCTCGCCTTGGATTATTACAGCCCGCCTCGAAGTCCCAACTCCAGGGTCTATCACCCCCACATGGACCGTTCCTTTAGGGGAATATTTTACTACCTGCTCCATGACAAACGACCCTTCGATAATGGAATGGCGCGTTATTCCATGGGTAATATCAACAATGGTTGCGTTTGGGTTTATCCTAAGCATTGCCACATTCATCTCGCCAACGTAGGGCCCCCTCAGTCCAAAGTCCGTCGTCAGGGTTATCACTGCCATCACCCAAAGCTTATTAACTTTCAAAGAATTTAAAGGGTTTGATATGAGATGGAGAAAACGTGCTGTCCTCCCCATGGCAGTTGTCCTACTTGTGGTAGCGTCGGGATGCCTATTCAAGCCTCCCGCTCAGGTGACATTTTCTGTGGACAAAACCTCGGTTTATCCCGGCGGAATTTTTCATATTATAGTCACGATAAACAACACCGGAAAAGTTGGAATAACCGGTGTCACTTTAGTGCTCTCAAGAGATGACTTCAGAATTCTTCAAGAACCTGAGTTCCCCAAAGTTCTGAAAGTCGGAGAGGCTACCCAGCTAATATGGGTTGTACAAGCCCCCGAAAAACCTGGGATATACTCTCTCCAGGTATCCCTCGAGATTAAGGACGAGCTGAAAAGAACGTGGACGGGGTTTTACGGGAATTTCAGGATAACAGTCACAAAGCAAAACCTAGTGCCAGCTAAAATAGGTTTGGAAGTCAATGCAAGCAAAGAAGTCAGGGGTGGGGAGGTCGTTCAGGTTGTGCTTAAAGTCAGAAACGAATACGAATCTCCGATAAAGATATTTGACGTTAAAATCTCTCCGCTCCCTGGAATGGAGATTCGCCCAGTATCGCAACTGCCCATTACAATTGATCCCCACGATCAAGCCATTCTTAAGTACAATATATCCACCCCCTACGCATACAGGGAGGGCTTTGTGTCAGTAATTGTCCATTATACTTTGGGAACATCAAGAGGGACTTCAATAACAAGTTTTCCTCTGAAAGTCATTTGGAAACCCTGGGAGGCAAGTAGAGAAGACCTTCTCAGAGCATATGGCGAATACTACAACATCCTTCGGGAGAACAGAATAGTCGACGGGTACTGGGAAGACAAGTTCAACTCAACATCGGCTTTTGAGGCTTCGTTCTTTAAACCCATTGCAACGGCCATAGTTGAAAATGCAAGCTCCGAATACGATGCAGCACTGAAGCTATACCAATGGATAAATGCCTTATACCCCCTCTCAGAAAACACAACTACCCTTGATCCCGGCAGAATCTTTAGAAAAGAAGCCATAAGCCCGACAGAAGAGCAAATACTCCTCACGGCATTTCTCAGGTCCCTAAACATTCCCGCGCGAGTCGTGTCACTGTTTGATGGAGACGACTGTACCTTAAGACCCATAACAGAATTTTACACTGCAGACGGCTGGTACATAGTTGATGTAAAACACAGTTTCATCGGAACTCTGGACGAGTACATAGCAAGCCCATATTTCCCAAGGATATACCAGACGATCTCACAGGAAAACTATAGAATAGTAGCTCAGATGCCGGAGGACGCATACCTCCACGAACACGAAGACGTTACTGCGGACTTCACGGTAAACCTTGATTCCCGTATCTACGGCATCATAAGGAAAAGGCTTCACCCGCAGCTGGTTTCCAAACTTGATATGGTGCTCGCAGGCCTGAGTGAAGAAGAACGTCTTTATGCACTCTTCCTCTTCGCTTCAGCCCCCAACGATGAACTCAACATAGTGCTGAGTACGAAGGACGTTGACACCATTCAGAAAACGATAAAAGCACTTTATGAATTCTACTGGGACGTACCATGGAAGGATGACTTTAGTGCTTACTGGGAGATACTAAGAGGGTGAGGAAGATGATCGCAGTCCTCAGACTTGGACACCGGCCTGAGAGGGACAAGAGGATAACGACACACGTAGCACTGACGGCAAGGGCCTTTGGAGCCGATAAAATAATAATAGCCGCAGAAGAGGACGAGCATGTCAAAGAGAGCGTGGAAGACGTTGTGAACCGCTGGGGCGGTCCTTTTGAAATTGAATTCAACCCCAGCTGGAAGAAAATCCTGAGAGAGTGGAAAGATAGGGGAATCATAGTTCACCTCACTATGTACGGAATACACATTGATGACGCAATTCCCCGCATAAAGGATGAGCTGAAATCTGGAAAAGACCTCCTTATCGTCGTCGGTGCAGAAAAGGTGCCGAGAGAGGTCTATGAGATGGCGGACTACAACGTGGCCGTCGGCAACCAGCCCCACAGCGAGGTTGCAGCTCTGGCTGTCTTTCTAGACAGGTTGCTCGACGGTGCCGGCCTTAGGAAGGAATTCCATAATGCGAAGCTCAAGATAGTCCCCCAGGAGCGAGGTAAGAAGGTCCTTCAGCTCGAATGAGGTGGCAGAGATGCTCAACAGGTACAGGGAGAACGTCAAAGGTTACCTTGAGGCCATCGTAAAACCTCTAGCAAAAGCCGGTGTCACACCGAACACGATAACGTTCATAGGCCTCCTGATAAGCCTGCTTGGAGCGTATCTCTTCTACCTCCAGCGCCCAAGGCTCGCCGCAGTGATCCTCCTCATAGGCTCTGCCATAGATGCCCTCGACGGAACGCTGGCAAGAATGACTGGAAAAACGAGCCGCTTTGGAGCGTTCCTGGATTCTACCTTTGACAGGATAAGCGATGGTGCAGTCCTCTTTGGAATAGCCCTCGGCAACCTCGCGGACTGGCGCTTGACTTTCCTGACCTTTATGGGTGCATACCTCGTCAGCTACGAGCGCTGTAGGGCAGAGCTTGCAGGCTCAGGAACGCTCGCAGTTGGAATAGCCGAGAGGGCTGAGAGGTTATTGATCCTGATGGCGTTCTCCCTTGCTGGGGCAGAGTACGTGAAGTGGGGTGTTTACATCGTCGGCGTGCTCGCGTGGATAACGGTCTTCCAGAGAATGTGGGCGGCCTATCAGAGGCTCAAGGAGTGAAAGAAGAGGGGAATGATGATAATTTCGCTAAACGAGGCAAACGATGAAGAGCCCTGCCGTTGCTGACCCCCTAACCCTTTAGACCCTTAATTATCCCCACGACCTCTGAAAGTCTTGAGACAATGAAGTCGCAGTTTTCCCACAGCTCCCTCTTTTCCCCATTTGGATCGAGGAGCACACTGGTCATTCCAATGTTTTTTGCCCCTACACAGTCCTTTTTCGGGTTGTCCCCGACGTAAAGAGCTTCCTCTGGCTTGACACCAGCCTTTTCCAGAGCGAGCTGAAACGGCCTCGGATGGGGCTTGAAAAAGCCAGCTTCTTCACTCGTTGTTATGCTGTCGAAGAGGTCGTATATTCCGAGGGCCTTCAAGTGGGCAGTGATGTAATCGTTGTCAGAGTCGGTGATTATACCTACATGAAGGCCCATACCCTTGAGGGCTTTTATTGTATCCACTGCATCTGGAAAGAGCTGGCCGTATTTTTCGTGCATCCTTATGCTTATCTCCCAGAAGTCCTTGGGCACTGTAAAGCCGTATCTCTCAGCGACCCTCCTCATGGCCTCAGTGTCCACATCCCTTATTTTCACTGCTTCCTTACCCGCGAGTTCTGAGAAGAGCGCGGAGCTCTCTTCCTCGTAGGCCCTCCAAACTTCTTCAGCGTCCAGGTCGCCCCGGCCAGCTTTTTTCAGTACTTCCCTGACTATGTTCAGGTGAGTCACGTTTTCGCCAGCCTTCGTTATGAGCGTGCCAACGAAGTCAAAGAAGACAGCTTTCATTAGTATCACCAGCACTCCTTATTCTCCATATCTTAAAAGAGCTTTCTGACATTATGACAACAATAGACCGAAAATAGTTGGACAACTGGGCACAAATTCAGAAAATCTTTGGAAAAAGATATAACTCCCAGTTGAGCACAAACCAGAGGTGATGGATATCGAGGCGATACTGCTCGTATGGGGCGTGAGGGACGAAATCCTGAGGGAACTTCCCGTCGAGGGGCAGTGGCTCTACGGAGAGTACGACTTCATAGCAAGGGTGGACTTCTCCAGCGACTCCGAGATGGAGGACTTTGAGAGGCTCCTTAGAAAGATCATAAACGGCAACACGTTCAAGCTCATGCCAGTAAAGCTCTCGGCGAGTAAAACTGATGTAAACGGAGAGGAGAAGATAACGATCCTGGAGAGCGTTAAAGTTTCGGCCCCATGATACCCTTCTTTTTCAGCTCTTCATAGGCCCTCCTCAGGGCCTCCCTTATCAGGTACCTTTTGTTCAATCCGCCGAGCCTATAGGCGGCCTTTCTCAGGCTTCCCGTTCTGAGGAACAGCTCTATCAGTTTTCTGTCCTCCTCTGGGAGATCGAGATATTTAAGGGCCTTTTCCGCGATTTCAACCGGCAGGTTGCCCTCGTAGGCGTAGTCAGAGCTCATAACGGGCCTATCAAACTTCTCAATGAGCCGAAAGACAATAACATGAGCAGGGGAATTATCGTTTACGTACTTATAGTGCTCCTTGAGCGCCCTTATCAGCTCTTCCCTGCTGGAGAAACCGTCCAGAAAGGCGTCTTCGTCCGTAAGCTCACCGACGGTCTTGCTCTCAACTCTCTCTATGACTGCCTTCCCAAGGGCATAGCCACCAGCGTGGATGAGCACTGTGTCGCCCTCCTTGAGGTTTGGCTTCCTGCCAAGTCTAACAGTCGCCCGCTTTTTCCCCCTCAGTATGTCCTCCGCATACCTCCCGTCGAATTCGAGGTGCCTCATCTCCCCTCACCGAGGAGCTTGAATTTGATAGCAATCACACCGTAGCGGTTCTCCTTCCATTTGGGGTAGAGGTTGTGAAACCTCTTCACAGCCCGTTCGAAACTCGGCTCATCTGGAAAGATTTTCTTTATTGGTTCTTCCCTGAGAACCTGTCTGAATGTCTCGTACTTCTTCACTTCCGTTACGACGGCCGGGATGGAGTCGTTGAATATTATCTTGTCCCCCGGCCTAATGTTCCTGAACTGGGGGTATGCAACCCTAACCTCAATCCTCTTCTCACCCGAACGGATGAAATTTAGATACTCGTCCTTGACAAAGAGCCTGTAGACCTTCATTTTTCCCTACCGAGATAAGCTCAAATAGAAACTTTTAAAGGTTTGGAGTCTAAAAAATATAAGGTGCAAAAAATGAGGCGCAGGGCACAGGGGGCACTGGAGTACCTGTTCATGCTTGCGGCGGTTCTCGTTCTCGTAGCGATAGCCATTAGAGTGGCGACGAACTCGACAAACGAGCTGAACAAGTCGGTTACAAACTATACAAAGGAGATTAGGAAAAAAATCCTAGAAGACCTGTGATGGCGGTGATAGAATGGAGCTGATACCTCTTCTGATGGGCCTCCTAACTGGTATTTTAACGTCATATACGGACATAAAAACGGGCTTTGTCTTCGATGTCCACGCGTTCCCAACACTTCAGCTCATTGGAAAACTGCTCGGATGGGAAGAGGAGGAAGAGGACGTTGGACTTCCCAGATGGATTGAAAGGATAATCATACCCTCCGCCGAGATCGGAATTCTTTACTACCTATACCTCGGACTCAAAAGCGGGGACGTTCTCCTGGCGCTCTCCGGACTCATTGGGCTTTTTGTGGGCTTTGGACTCGGCCTTTTCCTGTATTACATCGGCGCCTGGGCCAGCGGTGATGTAGTAATACTAGCCGCGTTCTCCGCGCTTCTCCCCCTGGCCCCCCCGACCGCCAAGATTGTGCCACCGTACGGCGATGGATACCCGTTTTATCCAGTCGCAATACTGTTCAACAGCATCCTTGCGGTCTTTCCGTTTATAATAGCCTACGCGCTTGGAGTACTGGTGGTGCGGAAGGAAACAGAAGATATCAAAAGAGTTTTCACTGAAGGCATTAGGACAACAATTGAAGCAACGCTGTGGATAATGTTCGGGATAGCAGTTACTGCCCTGCTGAACCTCAACAGACCCCTGCTCGGACTTCTCGTGACCATCCTTGCGTTTCCGATATTCCTCAGATACCGCACAGTGGGGGACATCCTCGGAATTGCGGGCGTTCTCTACCTGACGTACCTCCAGCCAGATACGACCCTCTTCGCCCTGCTAAAGGTGCTTGCAACTATTTACGCCGTGAAGGTTCTTCTCTCGACGGCAAAAATACTCCGGGGAAAAGTCCTCGTGGAAGAAGTCCCAGTTGAGGAGCTCCACGAATGGGATATCCTTGGTGAGACCATTCACGAGCTCAACGGCGAGGTAAAGCGCGAGAGAGAAGGGACCATTGAGAGGTTCAAGAGAGCACTCTCGACATGGGACTTCTCCGAGATTAGGCCAAAAGTGGGAAGAGTGGTAGCCTCACCAACCGCCGAGGGCCTCACCAAGGAGCAGATCGAAGAGCTGAAGAAGCTCGTTGAAGAGGGGAAGCTGGAAAACAGGTTCCTGAGAAAGAAGGCGATGCCCTTTGCACCTGCCATATTCCTCGGCTTCCTGATAAGCTACTTCTGGGGGGACATCTTCTGGTGGCTGGAGCTTAAAATGATGGGCCTTTAAAGTTTTAAAGATTGAAACCAAAAGTCTCTGGGCCTGGCGTCCCGCCCTCCCCGGGGAAACGTGAACCGGGGCTTCCTGCCAGGCCTACACCGGGGGATGAAGAGCTTTTGCTTTGCTGACTGTGATGAGCACGCCCTTCACTGACCCCGTATCAGCTCTTCGATTATCTCCCTGACCTCGTAGAGGCTCTCGACGTTGTGGTCGCCCTCAACGCCTTCATGGGGGTTTATGGCTATTGCCACATCGGCCTCCATGAACATGCTGATGTCGTTGTAGCCGTCGCCAACGGCCACGGTCAGCTCCGGCTTCAGCTCCTCCTTGAGCCTGCGAAGTATAGCGCCTTTTCCCTGGAAATCAACAACCGGGTTAACTTCGCCGGTTATCCTCCCTTCATCGTCGAAAATCAGCTCGTTAGCGTAAACGTAGTCAACACCAAGTTCTTCGCCGACCCTCTTAGCGAGGCACATAAGTCCGCTGCTCAAGATGGCTATTTTAAAGCCGTTTTCCTTGAGGAGCTCGATTAACTCCTTCGCACCCTCCATGTACTCAACGGAGCTGACCCACTCCAGTATCTCGTCTTTGGTATGCCCTTTCCAGAGGGAAGCATCCCAGTCTCGCCACGTGGCGTAGTCTATCTCGCCCTTGAAAAAGGCCTCCGCGTACTCCTTTCCCTTCTCCCAAGTCCCAAACCTCTTATGGAGTTCGACCCATCCCGAAACTGACCTAACAAGCGTGCCCTCAAGGTCAAAAGCTATGAGCCTGACCATTTTACCACCTGAATAAATGGAGGAAGTAGTCTACTTAAAAGGCTACTCCCTCCACCCATACTCCCCGATGAGGGGGACAAACGCAACTCCGCCGTGGTTCCAGACCTTAATTGAGCCATCGGGCTTCTTAACTACCTCAAGCAAGTCCTGCCAGAGGTGGTAGCTTCCAACGGGGATTATCAGCTTCCCCCCTGTTTCAGCTGTTCAACGAGGGGCCTTGGAATATCCGGAGCGCCGGCCGTCACTATAATCCTGTCGTAAGGAGCCTTCGGCGGAAAGCCTTTGGTGCCATCGCCGAGAATTACATGGACGTTCTTAACCCCTGCTCTCTCGAGATTCCTCCTCGCGAATTCAACGAGTTCTGGAATTCTCTCGATTGTGTAAACATCGGTCTTCACGAGCTCCGAGATAAGCGCCGCATTCCATCCACTCCCAGTACCAATCTCAAGGACGTTCATGCCGGGCTTCAAGTCGGCAAGCTCCAGCATAATGGCAACCATATGCGGAGCGGATATAGTCTGACCTGAGGGGATGGGAAGCGGCTCATCAACGTGAGCGTATTTCTTGTAGCGGTCCTCAACGAAGAGATACCGGGGATATTTGAGAAATGCTCTCCTAACGGCCTCACTCTTTATTATCCCTTCCCTGACCAAGTTCTCAACAGTTCGTTTCCAGAGGGCATCCAAGTCCACGATTATCACCGATAAGAAGTGAAAGAGAGAAAAATAAAAATCCTCATGACGACCTGCTCATGTACCAGGCAATTCCTATGATCACCCCAACACCGATGGCAACACCAACCCCAAACCAGAGGAGCTTTGTGGTAAGGGGCGTGTAAGGCACTTCCACCGTGGACGTTGTCGTTTCTGTTTTGTATTCAGTAGTTGTGGTTACGTTGGTTATGGTTGCAGTTACAGTAGTCTTATTGCCCTGAGAAGTTTCAACAGGGGAGACAGTCTCAGTGACATGTTCAGTTTTTGTTATCACGGTCGTTTTTGACGAGATAACCGTGAAGAAAAACTTAACTGGTGAGTATTCACCGTAGGGAGTCTCAACAAGCGCCGTGATGGAGTAGTTACCCGGAGATGATGGAACCAATTCTAATACAAGAGTCTCTTTGTCTCCAGGACCGAGGCTCAGGGGAACGACAACTGCACCATCCTTCAGTGCCATATCCTTGGAGAGTTCAACACCAACCCCAGGAGGTATTCTTATGCTTAGATTCGCTGGGATGCTGACGTCACCTTTGTTCTCCACGGTAATGGAGAGGTTGAAAGGAGTCCCCACTGGAACGCTTTCGGGGCCCGTTGGAGAGACATTGTACTTAATGGTGGAAGGCTCAACGGTGACGTTTGCAGTATTGGACGTGAAAGTTAAGATAGTACACTGACCACAAGCCAGCTCAAAGGGCGCCAGCACTGTTGCATAGGCCTTCCCGAGCTCAACCGTCCCATTTTGAATTGGAACTACTTTGAACGTAAAAGCTGCCTCTTTACCCGGGGCGATCGAGTCAATGGAAACAGTGTTATCCGAAACGAGCTTCAGGCCCTTTGAGGGCTCGAAAGTTATGAGAGCATTCTTAAGAGCGACACTGCCCGTGTTTTTCACCCTAAGCACCACGTCAAATGGAACGTACTGCTTAATTTTCGTATCCTTAACTTCAAGAGACATCAAGAGATTTGCAGTCTTGGTAACATCTGGAAACTCGCTTGGATCCAAGAACACAATGAATTCGGCACTTTCGTCAGAGATGCTCTCCAATCCTATTATCGCACCGGGATATGCCAGAACATAGGATATCTCACCCAATCTAAGGCGGCCCTCCGCCAACTTCTGGCCACAGTTATTGAGGAGCGACGCCTTGACAGCGTCCCCCAGTGGATAATCATATCTCAGAATGTAAGGCCCAACCGAAGCCGTTTGTCCGGGGCTGAGCTTTATCTGAGCATCCGGGACAGTCTCAGCATCTATAGAAACTGCCAGGAGATTAATGGAAACCTCCGCGTATCCCTTACAGTTGTCGCAGTCTTCCTCACCCAGCTCTCCAACTATGGTGGCACTCTTCAGATCCACCACAAACGATCCTACAGTCTGGGACTTTCCAGATTCAAGGGTGTAAGAGTTTCCATCAATTTCAAACACCGCACCCGAGACTACTTTCTCGCCGGACTTTGATGCCCATATTTTAACGAGCTTAACGTAATGATCCCCAACCGTAACGTTCTCGCCGGGATTTAGAATGCCGTCAAACACATTCGGGGTAGAATTGACCTTTACTTGGAGATGGCCTATCTTGAAACTCGATTGTGTGAATATTTTGCTTTCCCCTTTATAAGTCGCGTTAATCTTAAAACCCTTCTGATCGACGCTCAAAACCCTAAAGCGGTAGTCGCCGATAACCAACTTATCACCAGCGAGCAAATAAGAGTACTGCAAGCTAATTACCGCAAAAGACTCAGAGCCAATGTACGCACCCTCGTACTTAAATTTAAGGTCATTTATGGATACGTTTTCACCTGGCGAAAGAGTCAGTGATCTGTAGTGAGAGCCGTCCACGTAGACATCAACCATCAGTTTGCCATCAATGGAGAGGTCCCCAAACCTCAAGTTGATACCATCAACAGTAACAGACCCGGGGAGCTTTACCATGGCTTCGGCAGACAGCGAACTCACTGGAACGCTCGTAGAAACCAAGAAAAAGAGGGTTAAAAACAGAAGAACCTTCTTCATGGCATCACCCCCAGCAGATACCCCACAAGTTGGGCAACTTCTGTACCTCCGCTACTCGTGCCCATCATCCTCGCCATCAAGGTCTGGCCGAGATACATCCCGACGGCGAATATCCAAGCCAGAATGACGAAGTATTTGGCGGAGCCTAGTATGTGCCCCCCATCGGCCAGCTTGATAACCAGGGCCGAGAGCAATGAGTGGAGAACCATCATCGTCAGCATTATGTACATCAGAAAAGTCATACCAGTCGGAGGTATCACGTGTATTATGTCGCCAATGTAGTTCGCGGCAGCTCCGAGATCCATCTTCGAGAACAGATCGTTTATTGAAACAGCCACCTGAAAGGACGCCGCGAGAGCAAAAGCAAACGCTCCAGTAAGACCGTAGATTATACCTATAAAGCTCGCTATGCTCTGCTGCCTCTTCCTCCTGAGCCTAACGATCCTCTCGAAGTTCCTGCTTATGACCAGACCCACGTAATCTGGCTCGGCACCCATGTGCAGGCTCTCCCTGAATATCTCGGAGAATATTCCTATGAGCCAGCTTCCAGTTCCGGCGATGAAGAAGTCCCAAGCCCTGTCCCTGTCAACCCTGATGGCGAGCCTCCTGTAGAGAGCTTTGATGTCGTCCGTGAGTGACCCAAAGTCGTGGGCGCTGAGGTACTTGAGAACGAGGACGAGGGATGCACCGCTGGCGGCAAGGGAAGAGCTGAGGCTCCTGATGAAGGCCGGGAAGTTCTCGTCCTTCCTGAAGATGCGCTTTTCCTCTCTGTCGACCACCATTCCGAGGTAGTAGAACGGGGTAAGAACCATGGCCACCACGAACGGCTCGGGAATGCTGAACCTCTGCCTGATAAACAGGAGATAAACCAACGTCAGGATAACGGTTCCAATACTGGAGTAAATCGCCGCCATTTTGATGCGTTCCCTCTTGGGATCCCTTATTCCCCTGCTGTCGGCCCAGATCGGGTCTTCTGGCATCCTGAACTTGACGACGAGCAGAACACCGACTTCTGCCGCTATGATCATGAGGAGCGCGTAGAGGCCCATCCTGCCTATGTCCATTCCCGTAATGATCGGACCGATGATGATGAACGACGCTATGAAAACGACTGAAATGATGATCGACTCGTATATCTCCTTGAAAACATCGAGATCATAAAGCGCTCCCTCGTAGAAGGTCTCATAGTCGTCCATAACGGTCTTCTGCTCCTGGAAGAGGTATTCCTTCAGGTCAACACCGCTGTCAAGGGAGTAGGCAAGCCTGTCGAGAAAGTCTGCGAACATCTTGCTCGGGGTTCTCCTGGCGAGAAAGCGGAATGCTTCCGGCATCGAGAGGTGGAGTTTGTTAACAATCGTGTGGACTTTCTTCAGCTCACTTGCTATTGCACCCAGCTTTGGATCCTTGGCGAGTACTGCCACAAGATCGCTTCTGCCCATCTCGCTCGTGGAGAGAACCGCAAAGTACGTGATGAAGTACGGCATCTTCGAGTTTATCGAAATCTTCTTGGAGTCGGCCACTACGTACGGATAGGCAGCAGCGTAGATTATCAGAACTATCGGGATTAAGAACATTAAAACTTGGAGACTCCGGGCAACAGGAAGAATCCTCGTTATAAATCCGATGACTATGAAAAGCACCGCTGAGATTCCAAGGTAGGGCAGAAGAATGCCCTTAAGGTAAGCCTCCATGCTTAGGTCGGCCTTGGTGAAGACGCTGGCTTTCTCTTCGGGCATTTGCATCACCTCAGATCCTGAAGCTGAGGCCCTCGATACCCTTGAGATAGAAGGCCTTGATCTCCCTGTAGACGTCCCAGTAGTTGGTTATGCCAAGCTCGACCATCCTTTGGAGTATCCTTGCCCTCAGGAAAAGCTCGTTATAGATGTCCTTGGGATCCTCATAACCCGCTATCTCCGCTATCTTCCTCTCCAGGATGTACGAGTTGTTGAATCCACGGAAGATGTGTCTGTCAGATACCGAGTCCCACTCGAAGACGTTCCTCGTTGCCACACCGCCAAGCTCCTCGTAGTAGCCCTCAATCTCAACGACGCTGATTGTTCTCCTGAGGAACTTGCCCTTAACGTAGACCGCCTGCTGGAAGACCGCTATGTTCAGGTTGTCGATGAAGGTTATCGGAACGTTGATCGGGTGGCCAGTAAAACGCTGGATCATCTTCTTGATGTCGCCCGCGTGGAAGGTCGCCATAACCGGGTGGCCGGTCTGCATTGCTTGGAAGGCTATGGCACCCTCGGCACCACGAATCTCACCGACGATGATGTAGTTCGGCCTCGAACGCAGCGCCGCCTTCAGGAGATCGAAGAGCGTAACCCTGCTCTCCTCAGGGCCCCTCTCACGGGTTATGAGTCTCTGCCAGACCGGGTGGGGAACCTGGACCTCAGGAGTGTCCTCAGCAGTATAAATCTTTGACCCAGGCTTGATGAACGGGATTATGGCATTGAGGAGAGTAGTCTTACCAGAGGCCGTCTCACCACAGACGAAGACGCTCATGCCGTACTCAAGGGCAATCCACAGGTAGGCTGCCACCTCGGCGCTGAGCGTGCCCCAACCTATGAGCTGGACTATGCTTATTGGTGTCGCCGAGAACTTACGGATGGTCGCGCTCGGACCCTTTATTGAGATGTCAGGTGAGTAGATGATGTTGATACGGGAGCCGTCTGGCAAGGCACCGTCGACTATAGGCGTCCTGTCGCTCACAGGCCTTCCTATGCGCTCCGCCATGTTCTTGAAGTAGTCGGCCAGCTTGACATCGTCGCCGAAGTCTATGTTGGTCTGCATCATCTCGAATATCTTGTGGACGAGGGAAACGTTGTGGGCACCTATGATGTGGATATCCTCAATGTACGGATCCCTGGCTATTGGCTCCAGCGGGCCTATACCGATGATGTCGCGCTTTATGAGGTAGCGGAACTTCTCCATCTCGTCCTTGGTTATGGTGAACTTTGCCCTCCTTCCCTTCGCCAGGCTGAGGACGGCCTCATCGAAGAGGGCATCGAGGAATCTCTCGAACTCCTCCTGATCCTCGGGGATGTCCCTGGTCGGCGCAAGCTCTAGTATCTTGTCCTTGATGAGCTTGTACTTTTCCTCCTCCTCAGCGCTCTCTATCCTCGGCTCTATGACAATGTAGCGCTTTTCGGCGGTGGCGGGGTCCGTATAGATGTGGACGAATATTGGGTCTCCGACGGGGTAGAGTATGTTGGGATACGGTATGTCCTTCATGTCCCTGCTGAGCTGGGCGTGAAACTCCGGCATCTTACCGTACTTCTTTCTGAACTGCTCAATGTACCTCCTAAGGTGGGGGTTCCTCGCCATTGCGTCTTCGAGGGTGTCACTGATAACCGCCTGCGCCATATCACACCACCGCCGCTATTTCTACTATAAGCCCGGCCTTCGGCTCAACGCGGAAGGGTATTATCTTCTGGAAGACTCCCTTAGCGTTGTTGTACTTCACAATAGTCGCGGAGTTCTTCAGATCACCGCCGAAGACTTTGACGTTGAGGCGGATCAGCATGGTCGAGGCTTCCTCAAGGACGAAGAGCGAGTCCCTGTCTATTTCCTCAGTGTTGGCGGTGAGGATTATCACCTTGTCCAGGGAGGCCATCTTCTTGACGTAGAGGAGAAAATCCCTCACGGCATCGGGGTCCTGCTCCCTGGAGAGCAGGGATGAAAACGCATCGATGATCATAACGTTTGGCTCCCACAACCTTGGCTCGCCGAAAAGCCTGCTCAAAAACTTCCTCTTCTCGCTCACACCCGAGAGAAGGGGGTAAAGCGACACAAAAACCAGCTTTTTTCTGATTAGAAAAGGGATTATGCCGTAACCCAGAGACTCCATCTGTTTGATGTACTCAACGGTGGTGTACTGACTTGAGATGTAGCTGGCCGTGTAGCCGTTCATTAGGAAGCCGTAGAGGAGCCTCTGGACAAATATAGACTTACCGCTACCCCTATCACCCTCGACTAGCATTATTGTCCCGGCGGGGATTCCACCGCCAAGGCGCCTGTGCAGCTCGTCTCCCTTGAGCTCTATCTTGAGTAGTTCCTCGACCAACGTGACCACCACCGGGAAGGTGTTATTTAACCCCAGGTCTCACGGAGATGGAGCCTTAAACACGAGGCTGCGCTTCTTGCCATTCTCAAGAACCACTGTGAGCTTGTAGTAATTTCCTGGAGTTAAGGCAGTTTCCCTAGTAACCACTATGACCCCAACTTCGTAGGGGGGCAAGGATGTTATTGAGTTGCCGTTAACATCAGTAAAGGCTAGGTTTGCGGGAGGTACGATCTCCCCGTTGATGAAGACCTGAATGGCGTCGGATGTGAACGGGATGGATGTCTTGCCAATATTCTTGATGTAAAACGTATATGTGTACGGCCCAGTTCCCGCTACCGGTATATTGGTGGGATCGTTGATTATCGCGAAGTCTGTCCTGAGCTGATCGGCGAGCATAGCGCCTCTGTCGTTCATGCCGTTAGCTATGTCGGTGGTTACATAGGCCAGTGCCCCCGCGACGCTCCCCGCGACGAGCACTGCCACCATGAACATTATCAGCTCGCTCGCTGGTCCCCCTGCGGCCATCATCCCACCTCCGCTGGACAACCCTCGCTGGTGCCATCGAGCACCACAGAACTTCCCGTGTAGTGCCAGCTCATCCTGAGCCAACACCCGTTTTCAAACACCACGGTGAGGTTGTGAACGGTACTATCACTCTTTATGTTCGTCACGTTGATGGGAACGCTCTCCGACGGAAGCAGATATGGACGATAATCAAGCAGACCAACGTTATCGTCGGAGACGTCGTATATCGTGGCATATTTACCGTCGTAAATCGCGCTCCAACCTGAAACATAGAGGGTGTCCCCAGAGTTCTGAATGTAGAGCGTGACGTTGTAATATCCATTAGTGATGGAAACCGAATACTCTCCAACCGACGCGTTCAATCCAACGAGCGTATTCAGCTGGGAAAGCTTCAGCTCGTACCAATCCTCCCGGGCGGCCTGGACAGTGGTGTAGGTGTTGTCCCATGCAGTATAGAGTGTGCTGGCGGCTATTAAAAATGAGATAAAGATGATCGCTGCACTCGCTGACACGCTGAACCCCATAGGCCGCCCCCCGATTTTTGTGCCTCAGATTCCGTAGAACTCATCGAGGGTCTTTTCGAGCATCTTGATTTCCCTTTCAAGCTTGTCAAGGACTGCCCTGTTTATCTTGAGACCCCTGAGCCTCTCGATGAAGAGCAGGCTTATGAGGTGGTCCTGGACAGTTAGCTTCTCGGCTGGTTTCCACTCTGGGTCTCTGTGGTGCGGCCTTGTTCCCCTGGCGTAGTTGAGGAGCTGGTTAAGGACTTCCTCGCTTATCCAGCCTATCTCGTAGTAGAACTCCAGCACCCTCTCAAGGTTCTGTATTCCGACCCTGTCAATCAGGAAGCCGAGCCACTTGAGCGCTATCATGGTCGAGACTATGTCCTCGGGAAGCTTCTCAAGCCTGGCCTTCCTCGGCTCCTCCTCGAAGAGGAGACTAGCTATATCCTCGGGAATCTGAAGCTGGCTTGCCATCTCAACACCACCTTCCTCCTTCTTTTCTTCCTCAACAACTTCGTGAGCGGGAACCTCTTCAACCGAAACCTCTTCGGGGGCTTCCTCCTGCGGGAGGGCTTCAACTTCCATTTCCATCTCGGGAGCGGCCTCTTCGGCCGGGACAACTTCCTCAGGCTGCACCTCCAAAGGTGCTTCCTCCGCTTCGGGGGCTACCTCCTCGACACCAACCTCGGGAACTTCTTCTACAGCCTCAGGCTGAGCTTCTTCAGGAACAACCTCTGCGGGGACTTCAACGGTCTCCTCCGTGGGGACCTCCTCTATCTCCGCAGGAATTGAGACTTCCTCACTCTCTTCCGCCGGAATCGGTGCCTCTTCGATTTCCTGCTCCTCGGCGCGGGCAACTTCCTCCTGGGCCTCGGCAACCGCCCTCTCGGCCTCAGCGAGCTCTTCCTCGCTGACCTCTTCTCCAGCCCGTATTTTCTCCTGGAGCTCTTCGAGCCTTTCTTGGGCTTCTTCAAGCTTCTCGGCAGCGGTCTTAGCTTCCACCTTCTCCTCAAGCTCCTCGATCTTCTTGTGGAGCTCTTCGAGCTTCTGAACAACCTCAGACGGAACTTCTTCCTTCTCTTCTCCACCCTCAAGGATTTCCTCAAGCTTTCCGATCTTCTCGTGGACTTCCTCTACCTTTTCAGAGACCTTCTCAGCCTTCTTTTCGTGGACGTCAAACTTTGCTGTTTCAAGGGTCTCAACGAGCCTGGTGAGCTGCATGCTGAGGTCGGTCAGCCTCTTGCCGAGCTCGTCAACTCTCTTGCTGAGTTCCTCGTACTTGGTCACCTGGTTGCCGTAGGTTTCCAGCACCTTCTTGACTATCTTCTCCAGCTGCTCGTAGGTGAGGTTGTCCTTTCTGGCTATGAGCTTCTCCCTGAGTTCGTTGATTATGACGCTGGGAACCTTGCCCTTCAGCTCTGAAAGCTTGGCGTTGATGTCTGCCTCTGTGACGAGCCTTGCCATCTCCATGCGTCACACCTCCGCTAGGACCTCGTATATGATCGAGTCCAGATCAACACCATATCCTGCGAGCACCTTAATGTCGTTTTTGATCTGTGCTATTTCGAGCTTGAGGTCTTCAAGCTCCTTTCTGATGTCCTGAATTTCGCTGGAGAGCGGGTTTTCCTGGCTCATCTGCTCCTTGAACGGGTTTATCTCCTGGCTTATGACCTCGTAGAGCATCATGACGTCTTTGATGGTCTTGTCAAGCCTGTCTATCTCGTCCCTCAGCTCCTGCATCTGCTTCTTGAGGGTGTCAATGCCTATCTTTATCCTCGGGAGGTCGTTCTCTATCTCGTTGACCCTCTCCATAAGCTGGTTCAGCTGTTCGTTCTCCTCCCTGTTCTCGACGGCCTCTTCAAGTTCCTCCAGGTCGATGTGCTCTTCCTCGGGGGCGGGGCTTTCCGTCTTTTTCTTCTTGAATAAAGATGAAAGGAAATCTAGCGCCATAAGCCCACCCCCATCACTGGAGTTCCAGTATGTTGTCAGTATACGTCGATGGTGTTGTGAAGTCTATGACGCCGCCCGCACCGTTCTCAGGTATGACCTTTCCGGTGACCTTGGTGCTCGGTGGCAGACCGAATCCATCGATCGGATTGTTGTTATCATCAAACGGGAACGTCCACAGCATAATGGCCGCTATGTCACCCCAGCTGAGGCTGGGGTGGTTCTCACTGTCAAGGCTCTCGTCACCGTCCTGAACGACCGCAATTCCAAAGAGGAGTTTACCGTAGTCCTTATCATTATTACTGGTCTTGTTGTAGGCGCTGTAGAGGTTCCACCAGACGGCGCTTATGTCGATGTTGTCCGTTATGTAGAACTTATTGTTGGGGTCAAACCCGGTGGGGTACTTACCTTTATAGTACGGCTCCCACTTCTCATAGGCAAAGACGTTAGCGATGTCCCCTGTGTAGTGGATGTAAGCTGGCTGGATATCACTGTTTTTGTCCTCATTGGGGTCGTAGTAACGATAAACGGCCATCCTCTTGCCGTCGCTTATGACGACCTTAACGTGGGCAAGGTCAATGCCACCGGATCCGGCATTCGGGCTGACGTAGAGGACGAGTCTGGTTATATTGTGGGCGCCGGGTGTTGAACCGTTGATGTAGCCGTAGACGTTGAGCACCTTAATTCCGCTCGCGACCTCCTGGGTGGTCTGCCTGCCGGCGCTCATTGCCTTCTGCTGGAGGTAGCCGCTGGTGCTTATGAGCACTCCAGCGGCCACCGCGGCAACCAGCACCATGGCAATGAACACGATGAGCGTTCCAATGCCTATTGCTCCCCTCCTCATCTCACATCACCTCACTGGAGCACCATCACGTTGTAGCTGAACGTGGCCGGCGTGGTGAAGTCGAGCACACCGGCGGCGCCCCTCTCGGGGATGACCTTTCCGGTTATCCTGGTGCTCGGGCCTATGCCGTCCTTATCCTCGTACTCGAACATCGTCGTCCAGACGCATAGCGCGACCATGTCACCGAACTCAAGCGTCGGGTGGGTTCCCTGCATCTCGCTGCCTATGTCGTTGATGACGGCTATGCCAAAGCTGGCCGTTCCATTTGTGCTGTTCCACACGCCAACGTAGGTCATGTTGAAGAGGTCCTTAACGCTCTCGGCGTTCTGGAAGCTACCCGAGTAGTTGTAAACGACCAGCCTCCTTCCGTCGCTGAGAACTATCTTAACGTTGCTCAGGTCGATGCCCTCACTGCCTGCGTTGGGAGTTATGAAGATAGCCATCCTCTCTATTGTGCCGTTGCTCGGGGGTGTGGCGTTGGTGTAGCCGTAGACGTTGAGCACCTTTATTCCGCTGGCTACCTCCTGTGTGGTCTGCCTGCCAGCGGCCTGAGCCTTCTGCTCAAGGTAGCCCGCTGTACCGATGATGACCCCTGCGGCCACTGCAGCAACCAGCACCATTGCGATGAAGACGATCAGCGTGCCGATGCCTATTGCTCCCCTCCTACGCATAGCACCACCTCCAAAGGGTTGTTAAAGAACGAAAGGGAGAAAGAAGAGCCGCTGGAATCACTGGAGCTCCATGACGCTCTGGGTATAGGTTGACGGTGTGGTGAAGTCAATGACGCCAGGGGCACCGTGCTCCGGAACGACCTGGCCGGTTATGTGGGTGTTGGGCTTGATGCCTTCGCCGAAGACGCCATCTGGTGTGGGTGAGTATGCCTGGAGGTTACCGTTGCTGTCAACGTAATAATTGCCAACCCTGACGGCGATTATGGCGATGTCACCCTTGTTGAGGGTCGGGGTGAGCGGCTTGAGGGAGCCGTCGCTGTCCTGGACGACTATGATGCCGAAGGTCTTGTCGTTGAGTTCGCTCCAGGTGATGTACTGATCGCCATCGTAGGCCGTTGTGCCGGTGTCATCCTCAAACACGTTGTCGGGCATGCCGACGGCGAAGACGTCTTTGTCAAGCGTTCCATCACTGTCAGCGTCCGAATTGTCATACTTCAACACGGCCTCGATACTGCCGTCGCTGAGTATTACCCTGACCTTCTTCATGTCGATGCCGGCACTTCCGGCGTTCGGGCTGACGTAGATGGCAAGCTTGCTTATTGGCTTGTACACCTTGTTGCTATCGTCGTATGGTGCATAGCCAACGATGCTCGTTACCTTTATTCCGCTGGCTACCTCCTCGGTGGTTTGCCTTCCAGTGCTCTGGCTCTTCTGCTGGAGGTAGCCGCTGGTGTTGATGAGCACTGCCGCGGCAACTGCCGCAACGAGCACCATGGCGATGAACACTATCAAAGTTCCAATACCAACCGCACCACGCTTCTTAAGGAACCTCATCTCTCATCACCCCCTCACTGAAGCTCGATAACGTTGCTGTTGAAGCTGGTCGGTGTGGTGAAGTCGATGACGCCTGGAGCACCGAACTCTGGGACGACTTTGCCGGTGATGTGGGTCCTTGGAGCAAAGCCGCCGAAGATTCCCTTGACGTCAAGGGTGAGTACCGCTATGTCGCCCTCGGTGAGGGTCGGGGTGGTTGCCTTGAGGCTTCCGTCAGCGTCCTGGAGGGCTATGATACCGAAGTTGGTGTTGGCCCTGAGGGCAGCCCACGCACCGTTCGCGTCACCGAAGATTCCACCGTTCACATTGTCGAAGCCCGTGAAGGCGGCGCCGTAGAGGCCATCCGTGCTGTCGATGACGTCTATGTTAACGTCCTTGATCTGAGCCACAGTTCCACTAAAGGCGTTATTCTCTTGGCCCTGTGTTCCCCACTCAAAGCTGACGCCGTTTATGGTCACCTTGATGTAGTCCACATCGGTTCCATCAGCACTATTGCCTTTGTCCTCAGCGTATATATCAACAACGTTCGGGCCCGCTTTTATCGGAATCTTAGTGTCTCCTAATACAATTGTAGCGTTCTCTGAAGCGTAGAATACAGCATGGCCAGTATAGATATAGTAGTCGGTACCACTGGATGTTTGGTCATCAACTACACTAAGGTCTAATGAAACAGGTGTCGGGGTACCACTATTGTCCTGAAGGAACTTAAGGGTTACTGTGTCGTCACCACCAAGCTTGGGGGTAGTTTCAGAACCCAAGCTGTAGTCTATCTCAAACATTACGTCTCCCGTGCCTGAGTTGGGGTCGTTGTAGTCCGCAACGTTGATTGCTCCCAAAGAGAAGTCACCATCTGAATCGAGGGTCACCTGGTTGTTTGTCGTAACGTCTACAACTGTAACCGTAGTGCCTGCCTTGTCAAGGTTCTGCGGAACACCCCAGGTTATCTTGCTGTCCGGGAAGTCCTTGTTGTAGATGACGAGGTAGTCTATATTGCTGAGTGAGCTGGCATCAATGTCGTATGCCTCAACGACTATGGTGTTGGCACCTGCCTTGAGCGGGAGCTTTCCGACGACGTTGCCATTCTGGTCGAAGAGGACTATAACCGCATCGTACTGGGAGTAGAGGTAGTAGTTACTGGCGCTATCAGTGGTGAAGGTTTCTTTGTAATCGTTGGTGCCGCTATCACCATAGTAGTTGTTGCTAGTATCGGTTGTAATGGTAAATCGGTTTATACTCACTGAGTTACCATTACCATCAGCAATAGTTAAGCTGCCGCTTGCATCGAACACTATCTTCAAACCAGCAGAGAAGTCTAGCCCTGTTCCCCCGCTGGTCCAGTCTGGCTCTGAGGTCGCAAATGCCAGCTTCAATGTCGTTGTCGTTTCACTCACGAACGTTCCGCTCTCCGGAACGTAGTAGTTGTATATCGCCTGCTTGTCGCCGTTGCTGAGTATCACTCTAACCTTCTTCATGTCGATGCCAGAGCTTCCGGCGTTCGGGCTGACGTAAACGGCGAGCCTCTCTATCTTGCCGCTGGCCGGCGGGTCGGCCGGGTCGTAACCGATGACCTTCATAATCTTAAGTCCGCTCGCAACTTCCTGGGTGGTTTCCCTGCCAGTGCTGGAAGCCTTCTGCTGGAGGTAGCCGCTGGTGTTGATCAGCACTGCAGCCGCTACCGCGGCCACTAGAACCATGGCAATGAACACAATCAGGGTGCCTATTCCCACAGCACCCCTCTTCTTCAGTCCCCTAAACATGGCCTCTCACCTCCTCAATAATGTGGAAAGGAAATGACATCACTGGAGCTCCATAACGGCCTCAGTGTAGGTGCTCGGGGTGGTGAACTCGATGACGCCAGGAGCGCCGAACTCCGGAACGACCTCACCGGTGATCTTGGTACCGGCGGGGATTCCCTCGCCGAAGACGCCCTGTATGGTATCAGTAGTATCGCTATTGCCATTAACGTCAATGTAGTCGTACTTGGCGCCACCAGTTTCGTAGACAGCATTGTCGTCATTTGAAGGATTACCTGTGTACTCCTCAAGGCTTCCAACGAGGACCGTGAGGACTACGAGGTCGCCCTTGTTGAGGGTCGGGTAGTCTTCGGTGAGGCTGTTGTCGGCGTCCTGGATGACGATGATACCGAAGTTCTTGGCCGGGTCGTGGTTGGTACCCGTGTAGTAGAGGTTCTTCCAAGCGGCGAGACCACTGTGCTCATTATTCCAGTTGGTACCATCTGATGAATACTTAAAGTACAGGTCAAAAATGTCGTTCTGGACGCCCTTGGTGAATGCGTCGTAATCATCATCCGGTCCACCAGCGTACTTGAGAACGGCCTCCTTCTCACCGTTGCTGAGAATGACCTTGGTGTTGCTGAGGTCGATTCCCGAGCTTCCGGCGTTCGGGCTGACGTAGATGGCGAGCTGCCTTATGTAATCAAGCTCCGTTGAATCGGATCCAATGTTGGTATACGGGAGGTCTGTCTTACCGACGACTCTCTCGACCTTTATTCCGCTGGCTACTTCCTGGGTGGTCTCTCTTCCAGTAGCCTGGCTCTTCTGCTGCAGGTAGCCGCTCGTGTTGATCAGCACTGCCGCGGCCACTGCCGCCACTAGAACCATGGCTATGAAAACAATCAGGGTTCCAATACCAACCGCACCTTTCCTTGTTCTGGTCTTCATTAGCCACGCACCCCCTAGGGGTTCTTTGCACTAATCTTTACAACGGGATTATATAAAGGCCTTTTTTGTTGTTGGTAGTGTAAGTAGGAGTGTACCTACATATGTAGGTACACAAACAAAAAAATAAGAACTCATAATTTTTCCAGAAGAAGAACGCTCCTGCTCGGAGACCTTACACTCACTTTGAAGTTCAAACTGGAAACTATCCCCTCTATCTCTGAAACCGAGGGAAACCCTACAAAGTCCTTGTTAAGAGCCTCAAAAAACTCCAGCGCTGGGACGTACTTAAACCTGTCCCGGAAGGGATCAACGATAACGAGCTTTCCCCCTTCCCTGAGGCCCTCAAGGGCGTTTTTTATGGCCCTTTTCCTGTTCTGGATGTACTCAAGGACAAAGCTCATTATCACAACGTCGTAAGAGTTCACCGGGCGTATAATGGTAGCATCAATCTCCTTGAGGACAACGGGGAGGGCCTCGCCCGCGATTCTGGCCCGGGCTATGTCCAGGAGGGCATAAGAGTAATCCAAACCCAGATAAAAGCCGTTGTAGCCAACGAGCCTGCCGAAATAAGAGGGAGAAACCGACCCACAGCCGATATCCAGGACCGACATGCCAGGTTTTATCTCTGCAACTTCGGCTATAGCCCTACGATAGAGGTTGGAAAATGAGGTGCTCATTCTCATGTCCCAGAAGTCGGCGTCCTTATCGAAGTCCATAAGGATCTGGGGATGAGTGGGGGTTATGAAAGCGTAGTCAGCCATCTTGTATATCTCCTCAAGAACGGATGCCCAGTCTGAAACCAGGGCACCGTACCGTTCTGCCGCAACGACAAGGTTGTGAGAGAATTCCGCCAGCTCAATGTGATCGTTGGTCGTTTTGACCATGCCCAGTCTGTCGAGGGTCGCCAGAAAGCGGGAAAGGAGCCTTCTGTTTGGGATCCTAACTTCGTCCATGAACCTTGAAAGGGACGGCCGCTTTGAAAGCGCTGAAAAAATACCGCGCTTTACCCCAAGGGAGATTATAAAAAATAGGGACATCTCGGTCATAAGGTCTAGGTTGGTATCGACGGCGCGAACTAGGGAGGTGGGCATCTCTCCACCTCACAGGAAGCGCCGATAATAGCGGTGGTACTCCCTGAGGTAGTCCACGACCCTCTTGCCGTACTCTGTGAGACGGTAGTACTTGAAGCCGTTCCTGCTTATCTCCTCGACAAGACCCAGGTAAACGAGGGAGCTTTCGTTGTTGTACCTATTCCCAAGACCCACCAGCGCCCCACGGACGTTGGAGGGGTCCGAGCCGATTACCCGAGCTATCTCGGACAGGTAAGTTGCGGATGGGTATATCTCATTGAGATACATCAATATCCTCTTTCTGAGCTCGCTGCGGTGAAGGGAGCGCAATACCTGTGGTTCGATTACTACCGAGTTCATCCTGTCACCTCCGGAAATTCTGTGGCTGATTGTAGCCTGCTGATATTGACTGAGCATGTTGCCACAGTTTTATTAGCGGTTGAAAAGTATATAACTTTTTCGTATAGACTATGTCCCTTATTTAGCCTTAACGCCCATTAATAAGAGAACATCCAGTCACATTGCCACCCTTCAACATAGAATTTTATTACCAATCAGTTGCAGGATATCCAACACAGGTTGTTCGACAAATAGATTAAGAAAAAAGCAAAATTCTCAAAGTCTCTTAATCAGAAGCCCAAATAGTACAGCCAGCAGGACTATACCCGCCGGCCCACACGTTCCATTTTTGCCCTTGAGGGCACTGACGTCAATCACGTAGAACTCCGAACTGGCAGTCCCAACAACAGCTCTGTCACCGAGAACTGCGATGCTCCTTACATAGCCGGTGTTAGAGACACTTCCAACGACTTCTCCGCTCTCTGGGTCAAGAGCATAGAGGGAACCGACGCTGTAGATGTACGTTGTACCGTTCTCGGTCTTCTGCTCAAACTTACCCACGCCAACCAGGAGGAGACCGTCTGAGTAGGCCATCACTTTGGCCCTATATGGAAGCTCTTGCTCCCAGATCACCTGGCCCGACGGAAGCTTCAAGGACATCACACTGCCGTTTTGCCCATTGTACCCCGAGACATAAGCGGTGTCCCCAACCACGAGGATGTCCTCCACATAGAAGGCACTCCCCTTCATCAGTACTTCTCCATTGGGGGACACCAGATAAATCTCGCCCCTTGAATTGTCAAAGCCCGTTCCCAGGAGCGCACTGCCGTTCCACACCTCCATGTCCCTGACCCAGTGGCCGAGGGTTATGTTCCATAGGGGCCTTCCATCGAGGGAGAACGCGTAGAGCGACCCAAACTGGTGCGAGAAAGAATACCCCGATGGGAACC
Source organism: Thermococcus kodakarensis KOD1 (assembly GCF_000009965.1). Classification (NCBI taxonomy): domain Archaea; kingdom Methanobacteriati; phylum Methanobacteriota; class Thermococci; order Thermococcales; family Thermococcaceae; genus Thermococcus; species Thermococcus kodakarensis. Next base: position 30,007 of record NC_006624.1, on the reverse strand, counting down.
CCGAGGAGGCATAGATGACCCCCTTTCCAACCCTCACCCTCGAGAGCATGTCGTCAACGGAGACGTTCCATATAAAAGTTAGATTTTTTCCAAGGTTAACGGCGTAGAGACTGCCCCTGTAGGTTACCGAAGAGTTCGGGCCGGATATAAAGTAGTCACCGCCGGCTGCATAGATGACGCCATCTTTAACCGTGAAGTCGTAGAGCTTGCCCATGGTGTTGGCCACGGAGAGGATTCTGCTGGAGTTGTCAAAGAGTATCAATCCACCCAGACTGCCCGCGAGAACACCCCCATCGATTGGATGGAGCTTGACAACGTAGCCGGAAGCATTCTCCCACAGCTTTGAGCCGTTTAAGGAATACGCATAGAGCGTACCAAGGTAGTACACCCCTATCAGCCCCGAGGAGTTCGCGACCTGGCGGTAGGAGCAGGCAGCGTAGACAGTAGTGTTGGCAATCGCCACGGCCTCAATGCTCTTCTGATACTGGACATCACTGCACACCGAACCCTTCCACAGCACTGGGTTTTCCGAGCTTGAAACGGCAGGGAGAGTCAGCATTGCGATGATTAGCAACAGCGCTGAAACACCCTTTACCTTTCCCATGGTTTTCACCAAGAAAAGGTAATGAAAAGATTAATATAAAACCTTGCCGATCTCTACCGTGGTGGGAAGATGGAAAAAGAGCTGGACCTCAGGGAGGTCCTAGCAACAGGAGAACAGATACAGGAGATAATAGCACGGGCCATCATCGACAGAGAGTTCCTCAAAGAGGTAATCAGTCTCCTCGACGATGATCTCTGGACGGTTCAGAAAAACGCACTCAGAGTTATTTCTGCAATAATGGAGGAAATACCCTCACTCCAGGAAGCCCTTGTTACGAAACTAATGGTCATGGTTCGGAAGAGTGAGGCCGTTCCACTAACTCAGGAAATAGCAAGAACATTCGGCTTACTGGCAAGGATTAACCCCGAGGAAGTCAGAAAAGTTGTGCCGATAATCTTCGCAAACTACCGCCTTGGTGATCCAAAGATTAAGATAAACATGACTTACGTGCTTGAAGAAATCATGAGGGCAAACCCATCACTCCTCAGCGGAGTTTTCAAAGACATAGGAATATTGCTCACATCAAAGAACAATGCAGACAAGCTCGCCGCCCTCAACTTCATCGCAGCACTTGGGGATAACGGGCTTAAGTATGTGACTCCGTTCCTTCCAAAGCTCTTTGCGCTCCTAAATGACAAGGACGAGGTTGTTCGCGCGAGTGCAGTCGAGACCCTTGAGAAGCTGGCGGAGAAAAACAAGAAGCTTCGTGCTATAGTCATCGAAAAGCTCAAGGAAATGAAAGACCCAAGCGACCTAGTAAAGCACAAAGTCGAGGAAGCCCTCTCAAGACTCCTCCTCCTTGAGAAGGAGTGATTCCTGCTCAGTGTTCTCGCTCGAAGTCCTCTCCTGGAGGAGCATCTTAAGGGCATCTTTGAGCTTTTCATTCTCCCTACGCAGTCTCTCGTTTTCCTCCTTTAAAACGTCCATCTCCGCCACTGCCGCCTTTACCTCTCCCAGAATCTTCTCAAACTTCGAGCGCGGAATGAATTCCTTCTTGATTATCTCAATGGCAGAAGAAACATCCCTGGCACCGGTAATCTCAAGCAGCTGCTTTTCAACTGCCTTCATTTTCCTAAGCTGGACCTCATAGGCGTTAATCTTTTCTCCCAGCTTCTCAACCCGCATGGTCATTTCATCCATCAATGCCAGTCTCTTTCTCAGTTCCTCAAGCTCCCTCTCCTTTTCGAGCAGCTCTCTTTTCAGGGCTTCATTTTCCCTGGCAAGGCCCTTCAACTTGACGTTTTCCTGGACGAGCCGTTCGTAGTGCTCCTGAATCTCTTTGAGTGTTCTTGCAAGTTCAACACCCACCGAGAGCGTCTCCTGCTCTAGCTCCTTCTTAAGCTCCTCAACCTTTTCGGCAACTATCTTCCTCATTTCCTCATCAAGCTTCTGAGAATAGGCGCCCTCCAGCCTTTTATAGAGCTCAGCAGGAAGCCCCTCAAGCTTCTCCTCAAGCTCGTTCATGCGGGGAATTATCGCCTCCACGCTGTCCATAAAGAGGGTTCTCTGTTCCAGGGTGGAAATCCTGTCCTCAAGCTCCTTCAGGCGCTTTTCAAAAGAAGTATTCTGCTCCCGCTGGGTGCTGTGGAAGTAGTCAAGATTAGAGGACAGCCTCTCTATTCTCTCACTAAGGTGCCCCCTCTGAATTTTAAGCTCCCGGATAAGGGCGGCTATGGCCTGGAGGGATATCAGATGATAAGCTCCTAGGTTTTCCGCCTCGGGAATAATCGACTTAATCTCGTCCCAATTGTGTAAACTCTTCAGTTCCTCAATTATCTCCGGATGATTCTGAACTATGTAATCCCAATCCCCCTTGCCCCCCTTGGATTTGCCGAGCATAACAACCGACCAGAAACAGTAACGTTTCAAAATTTAAATAGCTTTTGTGTAGATAATTACGACAGAAGGTTAGTGGCCGGCGGCGTTCCCGGTTTCCCGCCCCCTCTCGGAGGGCAGTACACCCGGGAACGCTGGCGGGCTTAACTTCCGGGGTCGAAACGAGACCGGGTGTGGCCCCGCCGCTATGGCCGCCGTACCGAGTATTGCTCCAAAGATGACTTTATAAACTTTACGGTCAAGCGAGTCACGATGGAGGAGCTCATAAAACTAATTCACCTTGAGAGAAAGCCCGCATTAACCCCTGAAAGAAAGGTTAAAGACTTCCTTAAAACCCTGCAAAGGACCAAAAATGGAGAGGATATCAGAGTTAGAGGATTCATTATTCTGAGAAAACCTCCAAACGCGCCCAGAGACGGGATTTACTACCTGCTCTCTCCACTCGCTCCCTCCGAGATGAAAAGCTACCGCGAACCCAGGGCTTACCTCGTCGTCAAGATAAACGAGGACACAAGAATAGACGCAAGGATACAACCTGGTGAATACGTAGAGGCTGAGGGAATACTCGACGCTTATCCTTTCGGAACTCTGAGACTGCTCCACGCGAGGAGAATATCGCCTGCTGACTACTCCGAATACTGGAAGGACTACCGTTCGCTGGCGCTGTCAAAAAGCGAACTTGAGAACTTAGTCTCGGATACTATCTACGCCAGCTACGAGTTAGAGAGGGCAATTATGTATTCCATCCTTACAGCACCTTTTGTGGTGGGTACGAACTGGCTTGATGGGTTCACACTTTCAGGGTTCAAAGGACTCGATGGCTCAAAGAACGTCACGCTTTCCCTGTGGGAGGCTCTAAAATACATCTACTCTCTTCTTCCTTGGGAGATGCAGTTGCGGAGGGACAGATGGGGAGAAGTTAAGGACGACGGACTTCTCGGAATAGACTTCAGGTTCACGCGGCCATCAAGAGCGGGCCCCCTTTACTATGTCCCCCACAACAAGACCCTGCTAGAAAGTGAAGTTCCAGTCCCGAAGTGGGCTCTGAAAACCTTTGAGAAAAAGGAGGCAACTTTCCTTACGCCGAGAGCAGGGATAAGACCCGAGGATGAAGCAGCGCTGTTGGCTGAAACGCCGTTTGTCCTGACAGAGCCAGTAAGTTATGAAAAAAACAGGGAGCTTGAGGAGCTGATCCCAAACCTGATAGTTACCGTAATGCTCGCCAGGGAAAGGCTCGGTACCCTAAACCCCTGGGAGCTTAAGGATTATGGAAGAAAATTTGAGAGTTTTCTCGCAAAGAACAGACGGGAGTACGGCGAGCTGTTCGATGCGCTCACCCTCTCCGGGAAGGTCTTCAACGCGAACCTGCGCTACCGTCTGGGAGCGAGGCTGTTGGGTTCAATGGCCCGTCTGGAGGGACGGCTCTCAAAGCCGCTGATAACTGACCTAATCGGGATTTACCAGGAACTCACCGACCTCTGGGTAAACGAACTCCCCGAAAGGGAGAAGCTGAGGCTTGTGAGGGAATATGAGCGGTACGTCGGGAGTGATAAGCTCGCCGGCAGGGCACTCGGAATCTTTGCTGACCTAGAGGCAACGAGGAAGGACGGCACAGTTTCGAGGGAAGAGTTCATAAGTGCACTTGTAGAGTACGGGATTGCTAAGGGTAAGGCCGAGGAGATAGTAGATAACCTCCTCCGCGAGGGCTACCTTTACGAACCTCTCCAGGGTAAGCTCAGGCTAATAAGGTGGTAGCATGGGGAAAAAAGACATCAGGAGAAAGGAGCAGAGGGAAAAGAAGAGGATAGCCCGCGAGAGGGTGGAAACCCTTTTCACACTCGCGGAGAGGGTCTTCCCGTATTCGCCAGAGCTGGCCAACAGGTACGTGGAAATAGCCCTTTCTGTTCAACAGAAGGCCAAGATAAGGATGCCGAGGAAATGGAAAAGGCGCTACTGCAAGAAATGCCACTCCTTCCTCGTCCCGGGTGTGAACGCGAGGGTTAGACTCAGGGACAAGCCCTATCCCCACGTCGTTATAACGTGTCTGAACTGCGGCAACATAATGCGCTATCCATACCTGAGGGAGAAGAAAGCTCGGAGGAAGTATGCCTCTAAATCAACCGAGAATGGCAACGGCCCTGACTGGACTTCCTGAGCCACCTTCTATCTTCAGCGGGAACGCTATGAACGTGAACTCCCTTCCAAGGACTTCTTCAAGGTTTGCCAAGTTCTCGAAGATTGGAATTTCCTCTGAGAGAAAGATTGTATGGGTCGTCTCGTCCCCTATCGTCATGTGGTCGGTTCCAACGGCCTTAACTCCCTCGGCAACGAGGAAGAGGGCAACCTCCGGGGAAAGCTCCCTGCCGCCGGTGAGGAACAGGACTATCTTGCCGTAATAGCCAGAGTCGGGGATTTCTTCAAGCCTGACAGGGCCCTCCCCACCACGTACATCGATGACAAAAGCTTTGCCGATGAACTTATCGAGTGGAAGCTCATCCACGGTCTTTCCGCCGGGAACAAAGTGGGCTGGGGCATCCACATGCGTTCCTGAGTGCTCTCCCATCTTTATGACGTTCATGTAGTAGCCGTCAGTATCTATGAAAGCCCACGGACGAACCTTTATCTCCGGGTCGCCGGGATAAACTGGCGTCTCCTCATTGAGGGAAAGGGAAAGGTCAACTATCATAGACCCACCACTGAAATTTTGAGCTAATCCATATAAACCTTTTCGGACTATTCCTTCCGCCGAACCCATTTGAGGCCGTTCTCAACGACCGCTTCAAGTTCTCCCCTGTTGTAGAGTTCTGCTATTAGGGCCCTCACAGGCACAAGGTTCAGGGCAAGCTTCTTGGGAGTAAGCTCAACGCCCAAAGCGCGCATGATCCTGAAAGCAAGCTCGTCAACTGTCAGAGGTTCTCTGAGGAACTCCAAGGCAAGCTTCTCAGAGTCTTCGACTCGTTTGATATTGAATTCGAGAGTTTCAATGGCTTCTTCACCCGAGACTGATTTTCCGTGGGATGGTATCAGGAGGTAGCCTGAGCCTGCATACTCTCGCAGAGTCTCAAGGGACTTCCAGAAAAGTCCAACATCCACGAGGTACGGCAGGCCAACCGACTGGAGGAGCCTCTCGCCGAAGAAGGAGTCCCCAGCGTAAATTAAGCCGTTCTCCTCATCTAAAAAGCCCGTCATGCCAGGGGAGTGGCCGTTGAGCTGAACTGCCTTTAAGCCGGCTATTTCATCGCCCCACTCAAAAACTCCGTGAACTTTTACTTCCTCCGGAAAAGCATAGGCCAGAAACCCCTCTGGAGCCTTTGAGCCAAATGTCAGAATCTCCCTGTTGAGAGGGCTTTCAGCTATTGAGAACTCAAAGCGATGGGTGAGGAGGGGAGCGTCGATCTTTGGACATACCGAGACGTGGTCGGCGTGCCCGTGGGTTGCGAGCTGGAGATTTACCTCAAGTCCGAGCTTCCCGACTTCCCTCCTCAGGTCCTTGTGCCTCCCGCTTCCGTGGCCGGGATCAACGAGGACGGCATTTCCCTCATGAATCCGAATAAGAGTCGAGGGACTTCCTGGGTAGAGGTAAGCGCTGTCTCCGAGCTTTCTAACTCCCATCGTTTTCACCAAAGGGGATTGTTTTCAAAGCAGATAAACCTTCCCGGGGAGAGGCTTTTAAGCTCCTCCGTTGAGTTAAGGGCGGTGAAGTTTATGGACTGCACGAAGGATTACTGCGTTAAGGACATCTCCCTGGCACCGAGCGGGGAGAAGAAGATAGACTGGGTCTCCCGCTTCATGCCGGTTCTCCAGCACATCAGGAAGGACTTTGAAGAGAGGAAACCGTTTAAGGGCGTTAGGATAGCAGCGACTCTACACCTTGAGATGAAGACTGCCTTTCTGCTTCTGACGCTGAAAGCGGCTGGAGCCGAGGTTTCGGCAGCTGCCAGCAACCCACTCTCCACCCAGGACGATGTAGTTGCCGCTCTGGCAAAGGCGGGGGTCAAGGTCTACGCTATAAGGGGAGAGGACAGGGAGCAGTACTACGAGTTCATGCACAAGGCCCTCGACGTAAAACCGAACATCATCATAGACGACGGAGCGGATATGGTGAGCACGGTTTTGAAGGAGAGGCAGGAGCTGATTCCCGAAATATGGGGGGCAAGCGAGGAAACCACAACCGGCGTCATAAGGCTCCGTGCCATGGAGAAGGATGGCGTCCTCAAGTTCCCGATCATAGCGGTCAACGATTCCTACACCAAATACCTCTTCGACAACCGCTATGGAACCGGTCAGTCCACCTGGGACGGCATCATAAGGACTACTAACCTCCTCGTCGCTGGAAAGAACGTCGTTGTTGTCGGCTATGGCTGGTGCGGCAGGGGCATAGCAATGCGCGCGAGGGGACTTGGAGCGACCGTTATCGTCGTTGAGGTTGACCCAATAAGGGCTCTAGAAGCCAGAATGGACGGATTCCTCGTCATGGACATGATGGAGGCGGCGAAGGTAGGGGACATCTTCATAACTGCCACCGGAGACATCAACTGCATAAGGAAGGAGCACTTCGAGCTCATGAAGGACGGAGCTATTCTCGCCAACGCCGGCCACTTCGATGTCGAGATTTCAAAGCCTGACCTTGAGGCCCTCGCAGTTGAGATAAGCGAGCCAAGGCCGAACATCACAGAGTACAAAATGGCAGACGGGAGGAGGCTCTACCTCCTGGCTGAGGGCAGGCTTGTGAATCTAGCCGCTGCCGACGGTCATCCAGCGGAGATAATGGACATGAGCTTCGCGCTCCAGGCGAAAGCCGCTGAGTACATCAAGGAGAACCGCGGAAGGCTTGAGCCGAAGGTCTACGTTCTTCCGAGGGAGATAGACGAGATGGTGGCGAGGATAAAGCTCGCCTCGATGGGGATAAAAATTGAGGAACTCACAGAAGAGCAAAAGAAATATCTGGAAAGCTGGGAGCACGGCACCTGACTCCCTTTCCATTTTTGAGGTGGGAGTATGGAGTTCGAGCCCCTCAAAATAGTCCCCCTCGGCTACGTGAGAAAGGACGAGGAGCTTCATGAGACGTTCATTGAAATCCTTCCCGAGTTCAGAGGGGCCATTGATGGTCTCCGTGAGGGGGACTGGATAAAGCTCGTCCTGTGGTTCCACGAGAGCGACACCCCTGCCAGGCGGAGGGTTCTTAAGGTTCATCCCTACGGCAACCCAAAGAACCCGCTCACTGGGGTTTTCGCGACGCGCTCACCGTACAGACCGAACCCGATAGCACTCTACACAGTCAGGGTACACAGAATAGATGAAAACAGGCTCTATATTGATTGGATTGATGCTCACGACGGAACGCCCGTGGTGGACATAAAGATATTCGTCGAGCGCTACGACTGTCCCAAGGAAGTCCCCATAGAGGAACGGGAAGCCCACATACGGGAGGGCAGAATGATAGGTGAGGTGAACATCATCCCGCGGAGGAGCGAACATCTGGATGAGCTTGAGGAGGTCTCACCTGGGGAGTACGATGCCCTCATCCTTGAAATCGGCCCGAAGACAACAACGCTGACCGCCAAAGAGCTGAAGGACTTGATAGAGGCCCTAAAAGAGGTCTACGATAGCCTTCCCGTTGAGATTAAGGACAAGCTCGGTGAGCTGAAATGCTGAGGGGTGTTATCTTCGACGTTGACGAGACACTCGTTTATTATGAGGGCTACGACCCAAAAAAATGGTTCGAGGAGTGGGTAAAGCGGGAGCTTGAAAAACACGGAATAAACCTTGACTACGAGCTCTACTCCAAGACCGCCCGTCTGGAGCTCCCCAGGACTTACGTGAAGAAACTCGGCATAGACCCGGTGGAACTGTGGAAAATCATTGACGCAGCGAATAACAGATATCGGAAGAAAATGCTCGCCGAGAGGAAGATAAAGGCTTTTCCCGACGTTTTGGCACTCGAAGAGCTGAAAAAACTGAACCTTAAGCTCGCGGCAGTGAGCAACGCCTCCCTTGGGAACACCCTCCTCGTACTGAGGGCCTTTGACCTCAATAAGTACTTTGACCTCGTTCTCGGGAAGGACTACTCGAATCTCGACGGGGTGAAGCCCAATCCGTATCTGATTCAAAAGGCGCTCAGAATGCTCAATCTCCGGCCAGAGGAGGCTATAGTTGTGGGCGACAGTTCGAACGACGTCCTAGCAGCTCACGGGGCTGGAGTTAATGCCGTAAACATGATCAGGTTTGGAAAGGTTGAAGGAGCAGACTACTACGTGAAAGACCTCTGGGAGCTCGTGGAGCTTGTTAAAGGCATGTTATAATGGGAGTTTAACAGTCGTCATAACGCCTCGGTTTTTCTTTTAAAATATCCTTAAAAACTCTAAAGTCCTTTACTAACTATGAGAGTGGTCAACATGGAGGAGTTCACTTTTAGGTGTGAGCGCTGTGGGGCGCCGCTTGAGGTTTCTCCCGAAACGATAATCGCGGTCTGTCCCTACTGCGGTTATCCGAACCATATAAGTGGCAACATAAAGACCGAGAACATCTACATCGTCCCCTCCCTCGACAAGAACGCGATAGCCCAATCCTTCTGGAAGAGGGTCGAGAAGGACTTCGACCTGAGAAGGATAAAGGATGACATCCAGATAGTCGGGATAGAAGGGCACTACGCCCCCTACTGGGCAGGAAAGGTGCACGTTGAGGGAACTGTAAGGTACATGAAGCGCGAGCAGGAGTGCCACACGGATTCCAAAGGAAATACCCACTGCCACACGGTCGAGAGGCACTACACGGAGAGGGTGAACGAGAACCTTTCACTCCTCGGCTCGGCCAGGAGGCAAGTAAAGAGCCTCGGCGTTGAAGATATGGTAAAGCACTTCTCAAAGAGCAGGCCGAAGGAGAAAAAACTCCTTGACCTCGACGAGGAGAGCTGGAGCAAAATAAAGCTCGAAATCCTCAACACGGAGATGGATGAGCTCCACGCGAAGCTCATGATGAGGGAAGACGCCGTGGACGTGATAAGGAACCGCTTTTTAGCGAAATCCGACAGGATAGAGCGGTTTGATATACACGCATCAGAACCGGAGAACGTCAGGCTCATCCTCCTTCCTCTGTGGACAATCTACTACAGGTACAGCAACTCGATATTCCAGACGGTCTTCGCGGGCTGGGATGGAAAGGCAGTCGCTGCCACCGAGCCGATGAACCTGTTCAGAAGAGCCGAATACCTGGCAGGGGCAGGGGTCGGGGCGCTGATAGCGGCCTTCGGCGGGGCATTGGTCTCAACATCGCCGGTCTTCGGAATACTGGTGATGGTTGGTGGAGCTGCCCTCGGCTGGGTCGCCGGCAGTAAGGCCCTCGAAGGGCAGAGGGTTGAAAGGGAAGGCTCCTTGGGGGTGATTTGATGGAGGTAACCTGCCCCGTCTGTTCGGCAACTTTCAAGGTTCCCGACACCGTCACGGTCGCGACCTGCCCCTACTGTGGGGCAACCTTCAAGGTCGAGAGCGGCGAGAAGGTTGGGGAGCACTTCTTCTTCTCGCCTATGAGGGAAGATCCCGCCGGAAAGCTCCTCAAGTTCCTCTCAAGACAGTACGGTGCCCCTGCCGATATTGTGGACGCGAGGGTAACTAAGAAGGAGCTCCACTGGGTTCCGGTCTACTTCTTCTACCTCCACGGGAGGGACAAGTACAAGGAGACCGTTGAAGAAGTCCGCTTTCTCGGGATTCCAGCAGGTTCGCCCTTCAAAACGCTCCTGATGAACTACCCGTTCCCGGTCAGGGGGAAGAAGTTCTTCGACGAGGCCATAGTGAAGAAGGGGAAGTACTACGAGCCGGAGATGCCAAGGGAGAAGGCGGAGGAGATAGCCCGCTCCCACATAACGACGGCGTTGCAGCAGGAGGTGAGGGAGGAAAGCGCCAGAACCGGTGAGTTCGAGCTTGAAGTGGTCTTCCAGGGTCTTGTGCACTACCCAGTCTGGGAAGTCCACTATGAGTACGATGGCCAGAGCTTCGTCAACTTCGTTGACGGGACCGATGGAAGGGTGATAAGAGCGGAGTATCCGCTGATGAGCGAGGCCAGGAAGAGGACTACTCTCCTCGGCATCGGACTTATCGGTGCCGGGGCGGTGCTCGGAATCATAGCGTCGGCCTACGCTGGAACAGTCTGGGGACTCATCGGCGGCCTCGTTGGTGGAGGCGCCGGAGCCGCAGGAGTCTTTTCAAAAGGCTCTGTTAGCAAGAGGGTTGTTAGCGAAGTTATGGGGATAAAGAAGGGCAACACCTACTTCATGCCCGTTTGAGGTGGTATTATGGGGAAGGAAACTTCGATATGGGAAAAGCTTGAGCTCGTCGTTCCCGGCTTCCACGGCTACAAGAAGAAGGAGCTCCTGAGGGAGGACGACAGGCTTGTGAGGGCAAAGGTAGCAGAGATACTCGCAGGGGCAAGGAGAGAGCTCGAAAGGGCCCTACAGAGGTGCGCAATGGTGAACTGCAACATGCTCATGGCGATAGAGGACATGAGGAAGAGGCTGATCATGCTCGAAGGGAAGGTCAAGCACGCCGAGGCAGGCTACGCCGGCTTTTTTGACAGGGTGAAGATAAAGGAGAAGGAGCTTGAGAAGCTCATCGAGTACGACGCGAAGATGATAGAGCTGGCCGAAGGGATCAGGGATAAGGCCGGCGCAATCTCCGGAGCCGTTGCCGATCCTCAAAGACTTGGTGGGGAGGTCTTCGCCCTCGATGACATGCTGAGGAACTTCGAGGAAGTCCTCGAAGGAAGGAGCGCAATACTGAGGGGTGAGTGATATGGTGCAGGTTATTGAGTGGGTCAATCCAGGAGAGGACGAGATAATCTGGAGGTACCCAAACGAGGTCATAAAGTGGGGCGCCCAGCTGGTAGTCCACGAGTATGAAGTTGCGGTCTTCATGCGCGACGGGAAGGTCTATGACGTCTTCGGGCCGGGCAGGCACACGCTGACGACCCAGAACCTTCCATTGCTTTACAAACTCGTCGGCGGGAGCAACAGCCCCTTTAAAGCGACGGTAATCTTCGTCAGCACCAAGGAGTTCCAGGGAAGGTACGGAGGCGAGACGCAGACGAGAGAGCTCGCTCCCATAAAGTACTACGGTGTCTACTGGTTCAAGGTTGCTGATCCTGTCCAGTTCCTGACGGAGGTCGTAGGTGGCCAGAGCCTCTACGACACGAGCGACGTTACGAAGTTCATCCGCGCTTACTTCAACGAGGGCATGATGAAGCACCTCAGTTCTTATTCCATCGTTGACCTCTTCCAGAACCTCGACATGGTCAGCACGCAGGTCAAGGTAAAGCTCATGGAGGACTTCAGGAGGCTGGGCCTTGAACTTGTGGATGTGAAGATAGAGGGCGTGAACACGACAGACGAGTGGAGGCAGAGGCTCTTCTGGATAATGCAGACTGGCAACGCCCAGGCTGTAATGCAGTTAGATACCGCGAAGCAGGTTGCTGCTGAACTCGGAAAGAGCGGAAGCGCCTCGGTTGGCACAGGAATGGTTCTCATTCCCCAGCTGATGCAGCCGCAGGCCCCGGCTCAGCCCGCCCAGCCCAATGCTGGAGGTGGAGTTCCTCCGGCAGGATACCAGAACCAGCCGGCACAGCAACAAGCCCAACCGCAGGCCCAACAGCAGGAGATATGCCCGTACTGCGGCAAGCCCCTTCCACCTGGAGCGAGGTTCTGTCCCTACTGCGGCCACGAGATAAAACGCTGTCCGAACGGCCACATAGTTCCTGAAGGAGCGAAGTTCTGCCCGGTCTGTGGGGCCAAGATTGAATGAGTCTTCCGCGTTTTCAAATTTTCAATTTTAAAAGACGTGGACGGCACTTGCCTTGAAGCCCACCCACACGTTTTTTCCAGCCTCAAGCCCCAGCTCCAGCACCGAAGAGCGGGTAACGAATGCTGAAAGCTCCACTCCACCGGCCTTTAGCCTTACGCGTACGCGGACCGAGCTCCCCGAGCTCCTCGACGTCGGCCTGGACTTCGGCCTGGAAGGTGTTTCTCATCGAGCTCTTCAGAGGTTCATCAGACAGCACGATGTCCTCTGGCCTTATCCCGACCCTGATTCTTCCAGAAGCCTCAATGGGAAGCTCTATCACGAGGCCGTTTGCGCGGAGAATTCTGCCCTCCGCGAGCCCTTCAACGATGTTTTCAAAGCCAAGGAATTTCGCAACTTCCTCGCTCGCTGGCCGTGAGAACACTTCTCTAACAGGGCCAACTTGAACGAGCCGTCCATTGAGCATGACCCCAACTCTATCTCCTAGACTCACGGCCTCCTCAAAGGAGTGCGTGACATGGAGGGCTGTGAAGCCAAGCTCTTTCCTCCACCTTTTCATTTCGTTAATGAGTCTTCCCCTTGTCTGTACGTCGAGGTTGGCAAAGGGCTCATCCAAGAGAAGAAGTTCAGGCTCAACTGCCAGGGCCCTCGCTATCGCTACCCTCTGCATCTCACCGCCGCTCAGGGTCTTCGGCTTTCTTTTGAGAAGGTGGGAAATGCCGAGGACTTCCGAGAGCTCTCTCACTTTCCGCCCAATTTCGGCTTTCGGAACCTTCCGCACTTTCAGGCCGAAGGCTATGTTGTCGAAGACGCTCATGTTCGGGAAGAGGGCGTAGTTCTGAGGTATATAAGCGAGACCCCTCTTCTCGGGCGGCAGGTCAGTTATGTCCTCCCCGTTCAGGAATATCCTTCCAGAGTCGGGCTCTATTATCCCCGCTATCACTTCAAGAAGAACCGTCTTTCCAGCACCGCTTGGCCCCAGTATTATGAAGTGCTCTCCCTTCTCTACCGAGAACGTTACATCCCTCAGATGGAACTCGCGGTAGTCCTTGGAGATTCCTTCAACCATAAGAACCATGATTCTCACCGAGCAATAGCGTTTAGGAATTCTTTCAATCCCGACTCGTTCAAAAACTCCTCCACGAGCTCCCTGTTTTCCCTGATTAGTTTCTCAATGAAGTTTCGGTACAGTCCCGACATAGAGTCTCCACCATAGTTCCGGGCGATTGCCAGGAGATGCATGATATCCTTTGGGGTGAGCTTTCTCCCCAAGTCTTTCCTGAGCTGACTTATAGAACCCTCTAGCTTTGAGAGGCTGCTTTCCTTCTTAGCTAGAAGAGCCATTAAGAGTTCAAGTTCTTTTTTTAGATCGATGTCCCTTGCATCAAAATCAACTTCCCCAATTCCAAATGGAATGACCTTTATCCCGTTTATCATGAGATATCCATCTTTTACATCGGGTTCAAAACCCCCACTCTGCAAAGTGCTTTTAGCCCAGTTTAAGATGCTCTCCTCGGTATCAACGTCCCTCGCAATCCCGATGATGGCGGGTGTATCCTCAAGCCTCTCAATCGCTTTGAAAATCAATTTAAGGGCGTTTTTTAGATTGTCCTTTCCGTTGGCGTGCCACACAACCAACCTAGTATCATCTTTACTCAGGCAGATTGCCCGTGATAGTCCTTTCTTTTTCGGACCTTCTTCTAAAACTGGAAGATCCTCACATTTGGCCTCTTTGAATCCATAAAGCTCTTTTATCAAAGGAAGAAAGAAACTAACATCAGTCCGACCTTCCAAAAGCAAAAGCCTAGTCTCCATGTTTCATCCCCTCAGATCCAATCCCAGGGTTTCCCTTAGTTCTTGCGATTCTTCAAAGGTTTCTATTGAGGCTTTTACGTTTCCGTTCTCACGCTTCATGTAAATCACCCTTCCATCAACCTTGCTTTCTAAGCCATATTTGATTAGCATGTCGATAAGCTCAATGCTGTGGGTGGTTAAAAACACCTGGACATCGTTTTGCTTTGCCCCTTTAACGAGGGTCTTGGACATGACCCTCAGGGACTTGGGGTGATGGAAGGCCTCTGCGGAGTCTATGAGAAGGTATCCCCCCTTTAAAAGCGATGCCAGAAACGCTATGATCATCGCGTTTTTGAATCCTTCTCCCATTAAGTAATATGGATAAACACCATATTTGGTCTCGACGTGGAGTATCCATTTATTTGCTTTGAACAGGGGACTAAACCCCTCAACCTCAGGATAAGCCTCGTTAAGGATGTTTATGCTTTCTTTTACAACCTTCCTCTCATAGCCAATGGAGTAGAGGCTCTCAACATATCCAAACTTACGGAGAGTCAGAGGAGTTATGAATTCAAAATTAAGACTGGGGTCAAATTTTGATGAAAGCAGGGATATAGACAATACATTGTTGTCAACTAGATTATGAATCTGAAATCCCGCACTAAACTTTGGATGCTCCTCATCGATCTGTTTTAGCGTAACTTTAAGGGTGGGCAATGCATTGAGTCCGGACATCTCCTTTTTTAGCACAAGCTCCCATGAAGCATCTATCTTCGTAGATACAATCCTAGCAAGTTCTGCCTTTGAATGAAATAAGTCCTCTATAGCCTGAGAACCATACCATCCGCGCCATATCAGGATTTCTTGAAGAGCGCTCTTAACTGACTGAATTCCTCCAAAAGCCGCCAAGAAAAGAGATAACGCCTCAAGCACGCTCGACTTGCCTGCGTTGTTTTTACCCGCAATTACATTAATCTGACCAAGATTACTCAGATTCAGCTTTTTTATGCCCCTGAAGTTCTCAATCTGAAGAGATGTTATCATAGCTCTCCCCTCTTCGTTATCGACGCTACTCTAATTAAAGTTTTATCCTCAAGCGTTCTTCCTCCCCACCAGCCAGCGGAGTATTACGAAGATTCCGAGGCTCAGGCTCACCATAATCACTGCTATAGGCCTCGATGCTCGCAGTCCGTAGTTGTTGAAGTACTCCAGGATGAGAACCTGGGCAGTTTTAGGGTAGTAAGCGACTATCAGTATCGCACCGACCTCGCTTATTGCCCTCGCCCACGTCATTATCGCCCCGCTCGCTATGGATGGAAACGCCATCGGGAGTGAAATAGACAGAAACGCCCGCCAGCGGGAAGCGCCGAGCGTTCTGGCGACGGCTTCAAGCTTCTCATCAACCGCAAGAAACCCATCCCTTGCGGCGTTGATCGTGAACGGAGCAGAGACGAAGAGCATCGCGGCTACTATCCCCTTATAACTGTCGAGGATTGAGTTTGAGAACGTGACGAGAAGCATTATGCCGACGACTGAGTGCGGTATGACTATCGGAACGTCCACCAAAGCCTGAACCGCGCTCTTTCCGGGGAAATCTTTTCTCGCCAGGACGTAGCCGAGCGGGACGCCGAAGAGAAGGGCTATCAGGGCGGTCGCGGTCGCGGTTAGAAGGGAGTTTCTGATGGCCTCTATCACATACGGATCGTGGAGGGTTTTAACAAGCATTTCCACGTCGGAGGCCTGTTTGAGGAAAATAACCGCTATCGGGACGGCTATGTAGGCTATCAGGAAGGTCCCCAGTGCTGCAAAGAGGTAGAGGGTGTAGTCCCGGCGCATCGCTCCAAAGTTGGAGGAATGCTTATTTAAGAGTTGTGGGTTTGTTAAGCTAAACTGCTTTCTCCACAAAGCCAAATTTCTACCAAAAACTATTTAGTGCTCCAAGAATATATCAGTTTTGGTGAGAGCATGGAAGTAGTTGTGAAGAGGATAGACGCGCAGGGAAGGCTCCATCTCCCAAAGGAACTCAGGGAAAAGCTCGGTGATGAAGTAATCATCGTTGATTTGGGCGACAGAGTTGAGGTTCTACCACGGAGAAAGGCCAACCTGAAGAAGTTTTTCGACAGCGTTGAAGTAGAAGAGCTGAAAGAGTGGGAAGAACTCAAGCGGGAGCTGTGGGAGTGATGAGGTTCATTGACGCCAATGTCTTCATCTACGCTTTCTTAAGACCCAAGAAGGAACCGCCAGAGAACGTCCGCATGATGAAGGAGGTTGCCAAGGAGATACTCAAGAGAGTAAGCGAGGGAGAGGAAGTTGTCACAACAGTAGTACATCTCAGCGAAGTTGCAAACGTCGTCGAGAGCCGTGCGGGAAAGAAAAGAGCGGCTGAGATTCTCCTGACGCTTTTAACTATGGAAAACCTGAAGGTTCTTGATGTATCCTATGGGGACTACCTAAAGGCAACACTGATAGCAGAGGAGAAGAACCTCGGCATAAACGACGCACTGGCTTACGTGAAAATGAAAGAAGAGGGGATAGGTGAAATCTACACCTTTGACAGGGACTTTGAAAAGCTTGACATCAGGGTTGTCCTAGAGTAAGCTCCCGAACCTCGACCAGCCCCTTTATCTCCTCGGGCACGTTTCCGAAGGCCACCGGCGGGTTCAGGAAGTCCTGGTGGTTCTCCATGAATACCTTCTTGCCTTCTTCTCCGAGCAGGAACTTGAGGAACTCTATCGCCAGCTCCCTGTTGGGTGCGTCCTTGAGCACTGTAACACCGTAGACGATGGGCTTGGCTTTTATAGTCTTCCCGGTCGAACCGAGTGTTATCTCGACCTGTCCGTAGTAGTCGGCCTTGCTGAAGTCCTTGAGGTTGATCTCGTCCGGCAGGGTGATGTAGCTGAGGTTGTGCTGTTCGGCGACGCTCTTATAGATGAAGAAGTAGTCTAGGCTTCCGGACTCGACGAGGCCAGTTAAGTCGGTCTCCTTCGGCCTTATGACGATCCTGTTGTTCTTAACCTGAATCTCCTTTGGAGCGTAGATGTGCGTGCCGTTGGCGTAGATGTTAGTATTCTTTTCTACCAGCGTCTCAAAGATGGGCTTGCCGTAGTAGAGGTCGGCAAGCTTCATAACCATTACCGAGCGGTAGCCGCAGGGGTCCTGGTTAGGGTCTGAGAAGCCGAAGGAAACATCGTCGCGCGCGAGTATCTCGTACCACTTCTCTGGATGGGCCTTCATCTCGTCGGCGTACTTGCTCTCCTCTGTGAAGGCTATGACGATCTCGTTGGTCGCGAAGAGGACGTAGAAGTCCGTGTAGTTGGGGACGAGCATCTGGGGTATGAGGGTGTAGTCGGCGGTTGCCACTATGTCGGCCTTCCTGTGCAGGTCGGTGACCTTTCTAACTGCCATAACGCTCCCGCTCGCCTCGTCCTGGAACTTCACCTTGAGGCCGAGGTTCTTCTCAGCATATGCGGAGAACTCGTTTTCGAGCCCCTGGAAAGGTATGCTGAGGGAACCCGCATGGAAAACTATCAGGGTTGTCTCCTTCTCAGATGTGTTGGCATTTTCCGAAGAGCTCGATATACAGCCGGCCGAGAAAACGGCCAGCAGAAGAACCGCGGTCAGCAACAGTCCGACCTTTCTCATTTGAACCACCGTAAAGAGGACAGAAGTGGGTAATTTAAACGTTTTGGGTAAACAAAAGAATTAAAGCAAACGCTTTTGTTTTCTCATGTCTTCGAGGCCGTCAACTATATCTTTGAAATGCCCGTAGAACTCGCTACTCCTGAGGTTCTCAAGGACATTCCAGAACTCGTCGAGGCCTGAAGCCCCGGCGGACTCGTACTCAAGGGCCTGGATTAGCATTTCAAGCTTGTCGGCGAACCTGACGAGCCGGCCTTCCAGCGTGCTCCCCTCCTCATACTCAAGCCAGAGTTGGTAGTATTCTTCGGGAAGCGGACTGGTTTTCAGAAGGTCTTCAACGGCCTTTCTTTCCGCTTCGGACTTGTCCACGTACTTGAGGGCCGGCTGGGGGATATCTGTTATCCTCGCCTCCCCAATGTCGTGGAGGAGGGCTATTCGAACGGCTTTATCGGGGTTGATTTCAACGCCCCTCTTTTTAAGCTCGTCTGCCAAGAAGAAAGTTATCAAAGCCACCCTGAAAGAATGGTCGGCTATGCTCTCCGGATTTGGAACGCCCCTCAGAACCCAGCCTGTCCTCTTCAGCTTCTTCAGGTTACCGAGCTCAATGAAAAGCCCCAGCATGGTCATTCCTCCGTGGTGAAGATGGCCCTTTCGGTCTCGATGGCGGTCGCTATTATTCCGTCCCCAACAAAGCGGCCGTAGACTTTCACGGTGTCCCCTTTTCCAACGCATGGACTTCCCGCGAACTCGACGGAGAACCCATGGATCTTGAACGTTGTCCTCCAGCTGGGGAGCTCCATCGGAAGGAACTCCACGAGAGGCTTGTCCTCCACGACCCCCTCAAGAACGATGTTTTTTCCCCTAAATTTTCTCGTTGAGAGGTCGTCGGGGGTTACAACGTAATAATAGTGATGACCCAGCTTGATCCTCTTCATGCTCATCACCTTTATATCCCGTCCGCTCTACCACTTTATGGGTGGTGGTATGATAAAGGTTGCGATTATAGGTGCTGAGAACGTTGGCAAATCAACGCTTATGAACGCTCTCATCGGTGGGAAAGTGAGTGAAGTCGAGAACCTGCCGGGGACAACAAAGGGAGTCATCCGGCGGCGCTTTGGAAAGCTTAAGATACCAAAGGGCATGAAGAACCCCTACGGTGGGGCCGATGAATTCGTTCTCATAGACACTGCCGGTCTCTTTGACCCGGAGAGGGAGCTCAGAGGAAAGGTTCTGAGCGAGGAGAAATTCCGCGAAATAATCAATGAGATAACCTCGGCCGACATCATTATCCACATGGTTGACGCGACGGTCGGCCTTCATAGGGGGATGGAGAAGCTCCACCATATGCTGAAGTTCCGCTACGAGAAGCCCATAATAGTGGTTATCAACAAGATTGACCTCGTTCCCCGGGAGCGCGTCGAGGAACTGAGGGAAATCATAAAGAAGAGACTTGAGCAGGAGCCGATAGCACTCTCGCTGGTTACCTACGAGGGCTTTAATGAACTGCTTGAGAGGATAGCCTACATGGCCCAGTACGTGTAATCACTCCTCCGGAAACTCGGGGCACGGGCAGACCATCACGTAGACCCGCCTGTGCCTCGGGCCGTCGAGCTCGACGAAAAGAATCCTCTGCCAAGTTCCCAGCTGGAGTTCGGCCTGGTCTATGGGTATGACGACCTCCGGGTTCAGGAGCAGGGAGGCCCTGAGGTGGGCGTGGGCGTTGCTGTCTATCCTGTCGTGGGAGTAGCCGGCCCCCTTCGGGATCAGCTCCTTCATCTTGGCCTTGAAGTCCTCGATTAGGCCGCTCTCATATTCGTTTATCATGAGACCGGTCGTCGTGTGGTGTGTGAAAACAACCGCTATGCCGTGCTTCACCTTTGATTTGTAAACCATTTTTTGAATTTCGTCCGTTATATCTATTATCTGGAGCCTCTCCCTCGTCGATATGGGTATTTCATACAGCATCTCAATCACCTCAGCTCCTCGAGAATACCCTTAAGGAGCTTTTTCGGATCCATTTCCTCTCCAAAAACCGCAGCTCTAAGGAGAACGGCTTTTTCATACGCGCTGGCTAGCTCTTTGTTCCCATTTTCAATGACTTCCTCCCTCAGGATTGAGTATATCTCATCAACGGCGTCCTTAAACAGAACCTCGTTGGAAAAATCAACGTCGGGAGAAGCCATGAAAACTACCAGATCGCGCACGAACTCAACCTTGTCTTGGGACTTTCTCTTCAGCAGACGGATAACTTCCATTTCAGGTTCCCCCCACGCTCAGTGCCCTAACCAGTATTTCTGACATTAGTAAGGAAGCAAACTTCCTGTCCCTGACTTCGAGGGCGGCATCTATGGCCTCTTCTATTTTGTTCTGTTTCAAGTAACTTCTGGCAACGTCCGCAAGAACTATCGAGCGGAGCTTGGGATTCTGGAGTACAACCCCGATATTTCTAGCCGTCTCAACGTCCCCCAGCAGAGTGTAGTACCTGGCGACCTTTACCCACATGGCTTCTGATCTAACCCTCCTCGCCACGGCCTTGACAACTTCCTCAAGGGCCTTTGTCGGATGCTCAAGGATTTTATCCATCAACAACTTTCCAACGATACGTGCCTCATCATCGGAGAGAACTTCAAGAAAACCCGGAATAACCGCGGGATTTTTGTCCAGAACCTCAAGTGCAACTTCAGAGATCACCTGAACTGAATCATCAAGATTGCGGAGCATTCCAACGGCAATATCCGGTTTCCCAGCAAGCAGAAAAGCCTCTGCAAGCTCCACAACAAAATCGGCACCAAAACGCGAGCTGAAATCATCCGCCAGCTCAGAAAGCCCGCTTATGAACTTGTCTATGACGCCCATCCTGCCCAAACTAAAGGTAAGTTCCTTGAAGGCAACCTTAGCCCAATCTGGGGATTCTATTTCCCTAATCGTGGCCAGCGCCCTCTCATAACTCCCCACCGCAATAAAAGCCTTTGCCAGCTCTATCAGGGCCTTTGAGCGATATGGCTCGTCAGTTATATACTCAAGCGCCAGCTTGATTTTCCTGAGCTTGTAGGCCGCCTTTAGGGAGCTGTCCTGAATTAACCTGCTCCCCGCCCGGACTATGGAGAAGAGAGTGGCCTGTGCAAGTTTCTTATCCGAAATTTCCGTCGCGAGTGTTACGGCCTGTCCGAGGTTCCCGAGGCTCACTAGGTACCTGACGGCAAGTGCTAAAATTTCGTCTCTAACTGGAGGAGATAAAGCAGAGGAATCTTCAACCACCCTCAGAAACACCTTGTAGTACGCTTTGATCCCAGCTTTTCCCATGTGGTACCCTATGGCTAGGGTTGCCCTGAGTAGAAGTTCGGGATCGTTTATATCGTTCAACGCGTCAAACGCCTTCAAAAACGCCTCCTTATAAAGGGGATCCTTCCTGCGCACAAGCGTCTCACCTAACCGGGCGTAGGTTACCGCGCGCGTATATGGATCAGGTATGATGTCAGCTGATTTAAGAACCTCAACCGTCAGCATAGGTGGTCACCGTGGACTCATGTTTTTGATTAAATCCCAATTATATTTACGCGGAACCTTTTTAAAAGCTTACTCAAAGCGCAATCCATGTATGGAGTAATCTTAGGAAAGAATTCAGAGCTCAGCCGTGCTGAATTTTACTCTTTCGGGAGAAGATTCGGACTAAAAGTTAAATCGATTGAGGAAGAGCATAACTGGATAGTCTTTGAATCCAAGCCTTCGGTGGAGAGATATTTCCGGTGGATAGGCGGTTCTCTCAAGCTCGTCAGGATAGTTGGGGAGGGAGAAGAGGCTCTGGAGGAGCTGGAGTACTCCAGGCTTTTTACGGTCAGTCTCTACGGGAAGAGCGACTGGAAGCTCTGGCGTAAGCTCGGGAGCGAGATAAAGAAGAGGTTCAAAGAGGAGGGGTCAGCTAAGTTCTTCAAGCCCGCAAAAACATATGCCATGCCCGCGGAGCTCATCCTCAAGGGCTTTCCGGAGGTTAAGGACTTCGTCTTTCTGTTCAGGGAAGACGGGAGCTTCCTCGTCGGCGAGACGATCAGAGTAACGGACCCCTTCGAGCTGAAGAAGCTCGACGTCGAGAGGCCCGTCCAGAAGCCCATCCTCTCGATTCCGCCGAGACTGGCAAGGATAATGGTGAACCTGACGGAGGTTAGAAAGGGGAGCTTCCTGGATCCGTTCTGCGGCATTGGAACGGTGGTTCAGGAGTTCGTTCTTCAGGGGCTTACTGCCTACGGGAGCGACCGCGACGAGGGGCAGATCAGGGATGCCAAGAAGAATCTCACCTGGCTGAGGAAAGAGTTCCGGCTCAAAAACTCGGCTCACTTAGAAGTCTGCGACGCCAGAAAGCTGAAGAAGTGTTTTAGACAGAGGTTCGATGCTATAGTCACCGAACCCTACCTCGGAAAGCCCCTCAAAAGACACCCGAGTAGGGGCGAGGCCATAAAGCTGGCCAACGAGCTCGACCGCTTCTATTATTCGGTCTTCGAGAGCTTTGCCGACGTTCTGAAAAGAAACGGAAAGGTTGTCTTTGTCTTCCCGGCCTACAAGCTGAGCGGCGGTGGAATATACCGGAAGGAGAGGAAGTGGCTCGTGAAGCTCGGCTTTGAAGTCCTCGGGAGGTACCCTGACTACGAGGAGAGGCACAGGGTCGTAAGGGACATCCACGTGCTGAGGTACAGAGGATAAACCGTTATAAGCAGAGCGGCGTAGTAAGAGCGGTGATAGCGTGGGAGACATAGTGGTCAAGGTCCCCCCGAGTGTGGACGAAAAGCTGGCCGATTTGATAGCAAAGACTATCGCGGAGAGACTGAAAACCCTCGCAAGGCTCAATGAGATGCTCAAGAACTCCGAACTCTCAGAAGAGGATGCAATAGAACTCGGACGGAAGGCGAAAATGGGAAGGGGCGAGTACCTTGAGAGAAGATATTCTTCTCGTAGTTAACACAAACGTGCTATTCTCTTTCTTCGGGAAATCAACAGTAACCAGAGAGCTCGTGTTCTTGGTATCAGGGAGACTTATAAGTCCCGAGTTTGCACTGGAAGAGCTTCACGAGCACAGGGACGAAGTCCTGAAAAAAGCAAAGATCGGAGAGAAAGAGTTCGAGGAAATACTGTCCGTTCTTAAAGAGCATGTCATATTCGTAAACGAGGGGTTCTACGCCGAGTTCATACCTCTAGCACTCGAATAACCCCCGACAAAGATGACGCTGACTTTGTGGCACTGGCCCTAAAAGTAAAAGCCCCCTGTGGAACAACGACAAGAGACTGAAGGAAATAGAGGAGATTGACGTGGTGAACACCAAAGAACTCCTTGAGCTCCTTGGAATTACCCGATAAGCCTCTCGTGCTCCTGCTTTATGCACCTGTGAGCGACTGCTGTAAGGCCCGCTTCTTTCGCTTTCCTGAACGCCTCCCTGTTGTAGGTGTTGAACTGGAACCAGACCACCTTCGCACCCTTCTTTATCGCCTGTTCCACGTAGTCCATAGTGAACTCTGGCCTAACGAAGAGGTCAACGATTTCAACCTCATCCGGGATGTCAAGAACGCTAGGATAGCACTTCCTCCCGAGAACCTCATCGTAGCGCGGGTTCACGGGATAGACCTCATAGCCGTGTTCGAGGAGATAGCGCATGACCCTGTTAGCATCGCGCTCCGGCTTTGGTGAGGCGCCGACGAGCGCTATCTTCCGGTACTTTGTGAGAATTTCTCTTACCTCCTCATCGCTCAGCCTGTCAACGGGCATTATCCGAACCATCTTATCACCTGGTAACCTTTGGAAAAGGGCTTTAAAGAGGTAGTGGAAAATCCCTCGGTGGTGGCCATCTACTCCGAGACCGTCAGGAGCTGGAAGATGCTCCTCATAATGCTCCCAGCCTTCCTAGGAATGACCATAGGAATAGGAGCTTCATACCTGGCAGGCGAAGACATGACGTTTCTCCTCGTTTTTCTTCTTCCGTTTGTGGCAATAGCCCTTGACCTGATGCAGCTAAAGATTGAAGTGGATGAGGAGAGACTGAAAATCAGAAGTGCCCTCGGTCTCCTCGCCAGAAAGACGATCCGGCTCGACGAGATAAAGCTCGTCAGAATTTCAGAGGGCTGGATGAGCTGCAGCGGGACGATACACTACACTTACCCAGGGAAGGCCTGCGTTCTCATTGAAAGAACTAAAGGCTGGAGCATCTCATTCACCACCAACAGGCCCGAAGAGCTGGCAGAGGTTCTCAGGACTCTGGGCGTTCCAGTAGTAGGAGGTTCCCCCTGAATCCAACGATCCTGACTTTTTCTCCCCTCTTGGCCCTTCCGTTTAAGCAGACCCCTCTCCACAGCTCGTTCCCAACTTTGACGATACCCTCTGGAGATAGGTCTTCAACGACCACCGCCTCCATCCCTATCAAAGCCTCAGGGCCAGTTAAAGGCCTCTTTTCGAGTCCGCCTCCGAGGACGTATGGGGCGATTAAAATATCCTTGAGGAGCAGGAGCACCAAAAGTGGAACGGATACTTTCAAGGGCACATCAACCCCAAATCCGGGGAGAACTACAAAGATAAAGACCGCGACAGCTATTTCGTCCGCTGAAAGAAGGAGGAGCTTTAAAACTCCCTTCAGCGTCACTCCCTTCCCTCCAGCCACCGCCAGTACGGGTTCAGCTCCAGAATGCTCCACCACTTCTTCAGCTCTTCCCTTGCGGAGCGGTAGTCCGGGTAGAAGCGGGAGACAAGGCTCCAGAAGGCCTTTGAGTGGTTTCTGTGCTTAAGGTGAGCAAGCTCGTGGACGACAACGTACTCCCTGAGCTCCGGCGGAAGGGCTATCAGGCGAAGGTTGAAGTTCAGGTTGCCCTTTCCAGAACAGCTGCCCCACCTTGTCCTCTGCGAACGGATGAAGACCTTGCCGGGGGATACTCCCATTTTTCCTGCGTATTTTTCAATAAGCCCAAATATCTCCGGCCGGAGAAGCCTTTTCAGTTCTTCCCGCATGTCTTCGGGATAAGGGGGGAGAACAACGGTCCTAAAGCTGTCATGAACTTTCGCCCTCCTTCCGTGTATGACCTTGTAGAACTCGCCGTTCAGGGGAAAGCCCGACTCTGCAAGCTCTTTCAGACCTTCAATCTGGGCCAGCTTCCCCTCCAGCCAGGCGGCGTTCTTTGCTATGAACTTCTCAACGTTGAACCCCTCGGGGGCAGTGACGACTACCCTGCCGTCTGGCTTCACTTCTATCCTAGCGTATTTAACCGGGCGCCGCCGGATTTCTATCTTCATGGTCTTTCCCTAAAGGGAGTTTTTGAAAGGGAAGTTAAAGGGTTATCCGCTGGAAAACAAATGGAAAGGTCAAGTTCCCTTCGGCTTCAGCCAAGCACTCAAACCAACCTGTCTCGTCTTCTGGTAGCGCAGGTCTTCCTTGCGGTAACCGAAGGCTCTCAGAATTCTCTCAACGGCTGGGAGAACCTGGTTCTCAATGTAGTACTCGGCGTCGTACTTGTGCTTCGTCGGGTCGAACTCGTCGAACGGTATCGCCCTGTCGCCTATCCTCCCAGAGCCCTTGAGCACGATGTAGCTTATCACCGTTCCAGGGCGTATTTTGACTCCTCTCGCGGCCAACCTCTTGGCAACGGCAACGTGGGGACCGGTTGCCTTGTAGTCCTTTAAATCCCTCGTTATCTGCTCGTGGATCACCAGCTTCTCCGGCGGAACCTCGTACTTGCTCAGCTTTTCGGTAACTTCTTTGACTATCCTCACGGCCTTCTCGACGTCACCGTCCTTTAGCAAAGCTTCAAGAACCCTCGCCTGCGTCTCTTTCGCTATCTCGCTCCAGTCACGCCTCACAATCTCAAGTCCGCGCGTTGTTATCTTGCCTTCCTCGTCTATCACCGCATACTTCTTCTTCGTGACGAAGAAGCCGCGTTTGTAGAAGCCCTCGTACTCGAGCTCAAGCGCGCCCGGAAGTTTGGCGTTGATATACTTGAGGAACTCCATAGCCTTCTTTTTGACGGTTTCAGCATCGGCTCCAGGTATTGTGGCAAAAAATCCGTCGGTGTCGCTGTAGATTACCTTAAAGCCGTACTTTTCCTCTATCTCCTTGATGGTCATCGTTATGTACTCCCTTCCCCAGGCCGTTACGCTCTCTGCACACTCCTTGCAGTACCAGCGCGCCCTTGCATAGCCGTAGTAACCGTAGTAGCTGTTGTGAGCATAGACCAACCCAAAGCCAACGAGGAAGTTCTCGTTGTCCTCGACGCTCAGGTCATAGACATAACCATCGTAGTCTTCCACATCAACGGACTCAACGCGGTCGAGCACTACGTCCCCCTCAATGAGCCAGGAGAGCCTCTGGGCCTTTTCGGGATCGAGTCTTCCGTCCTCGACCATCTTCCTGAAGGTCTGAGGACTGACGTTTTTCTGGAAAACCTTCCCAAAGACCTCGCTCAGGACTTCCTTGGGGATCACGTGTGAGTAGTAGGCGTTCTTTTTCTTGTCCAGCTTTACGAACGGGAGCTCCTCGTTTATATAGACCCTGTAAACGCCGCTGTCGTGCCCAAGTTTTACAGCAGAGACCCCCACCGAGTTCAAGAGGAGGACGAGCTGGTTCGCTAAAAGCTCGCTTTTCGTTGAGAGCCTGAGTCTCTTGTTCGGGTGGACGTCGCCATCGCCGATGAAGTACCCCTCAAGGAAGGCCAGCCGAACCCCTTTCGGGGACGTGAAGACGAACTCGGGAATCCTCTTGTTCTCCGCTAGGACACCGCACATGTTCTCAAAGAGCAGGTAGCCGATCTTCTTCGGTATCTCAACGTAGTTCCTGCCCCGCCTCACCTTCCCGAAAAACCTGCTGGCGAGTCTCTCCATATCGTCCAGCACTTCAGGGTCTTCGTTGTAGAGCTTCACGCTGTAGCTCCAGCCGTTTTTGGGATTCCTCTGCTTTCTTGCATAGCCCTCGCTCACGTAGTAGCCGAGGAGCTTTGCTAACGACTCGTCCACTTCAATGAGCGGGCTCATTCTGAAGCCGTTCAGCGTGCCGATCTTCCACTCCTTCAGCTCTTTTAGGGGCATTATGCCAACTGCATCCCGGATGGAATTGAATTCAACGAGGTACTCCCTCTTGTTGCCGTTGTATCTGACGTTCTCGACAAGCGCCTCGTAGAGCCTTCTGTAGTTCTTAAGTGAGTCCCAGTCGAGGACTTCGTAGCCGATCTTCTTAAGCCGGACATAGCCCAGATCCTCAAGGTGCCTGAGATAGCGTCTCGCGGTTCTGGGCCTCTTTTCCTCTCCGAAAATCCAGCGCAAAGTCCTGAGCATCCCTTTAAAGAAGTTCTTCTTACCCTTGACTGGGATCGTCATGACGATGTCCAAAGTTTCTTCTTCTGGCGTTCCAAGGAGCAGTTCAACGAGGTTCAGCACGTGGTTTCTCTCAGGAAGCTCCAATCTCCGCGGGACTGCAACGAGGTCACCTGGCTTTAGTTCATCGCCCGTAACTTCAACGAGCTCCCCGTTTCTCACAGAGAAGAGGCTGTGGCCAGAGGTTATCTTTATTCTCCTCCCCGACTTCAGTCTGATGGTGTAGACCTTGCCAGAATAATCGTGCCTAATCAGGGCCTTTACTCTCTTGAGCTCGGCCTTCTTAGTTCTCCTGTTAAAGGACGGGACTTCAAGCCCACTGACCTCAAGCACTTCCGTCTCGCCCTCTCTCTTTACTTTCCCAGCATTTTCCTCCATCATCCGGTCTATGAGCTCTCCAATCCTGACGAAGTGAACCTCCCCTTCCTCGAGGACTGGAAGCCATTCCTCGGGTAGGATGCTGTTTGCCAGGATCTTGATGGCCCTCTGCCTGTAATCGAGGAGCTTCCTCTCGATCGGGTCAATCGTGGCCTTCATCTTCTTCTTTATCTTCTGCCTCTCCTCTAGGAGGTCTCCAAGCAGGCTCGGGATAAATCCTGGGAAGTCCTTGCAGAAGCGGTGGCCGACCTGTGGGGCAACGTCATATTCCTTGCATCCTTCTCTGTTGAGCGTATCCGGCGAGACGTTGTGGGTGATGATGATTGAGGGGTACAGGGAGTTATGGGTCAATATGCCATTGGCAAAGTAGTAGGGAGTTCCTTCAAGAGTTAAGTCATAGACCTTGCCCTCATAGTATTCCGTGCTGACATTGAATTCACTGAGCCTGTAAAATCCATTGTTTTCCAAGTTGTTCATTTCCCTCTGAGATATTGCCTTATTAAGCAGAGCGTTCTTTCTTTCACTGATGAATCCAATGAGTGTTTGGAACAGTATCAATCCGTCCTTTCCAGTTATCTCCAGTATATACCTGCTCCGATCTTTCCCATTTTCCTGATACTGATACGTGTACGTTTGATGAGGGATACCAAGCTGGGAGAGCAGTTTTGACACCAGTTTAATCTTCCACTCGTTCTTTGTACCCTGGGTTGCAACAATACTCCTCCTAACCCTGTTTACTGAACCGTCGCCTTCGAAGAATCCCCTGAGAACCGAGGGGGCATGTAGGGACTCTATGTTGTCCATAATTTCCTTGACTTTAAGATAAACATTCTTCTTCGCAACTTTGAGTGTTACTGCGTTAGTTCCTTTCTTCTCCGAGATGCTTGGAGTAATCCCAAACAAACGCTCAAAAATGTATGTGATACGATCCCTAAACTCCTCCTCGTCTTTCCCAATGGTTATCTCAACACGATACTGGTGTGAAATCCTCCGTTTTTTGCGGGATGAATCAAAGTATTCAACGTCTTTCCTCAAGAGCGTTCCTTCAGCCAATAGTATGCCAGCGAGCTCTCCCTTGAGAACCTCTTCTTCTGGAATATTCTCACTTGTCGCTCTGCCTATTTCATAGAAAAGGGGAGTGGTTATTATCTTGCCCTTAACTTTTTTAGTAAGGAAAGACTTAGCAAGACTGTCTCTTATTCTCGTTTGTCGTTCGTTCTTTGTAACAACGGGAAGCTTATGATTGGGCGTACACTTTAACCCGTTTATGTTTACAAGCTCCCCTTTGTAGTCGTATTCCCATACTTTTCTAACTCTCTGCCAGCCGTCAATCCCAAGGACATAGTCACCTTCCTGAACCTCGCTGATGTTTATAATCCCCTTCCCCTTGACGACAACCTTCGTATCGGCTGGATGGCATCTAAAATCTAGGTACACTATGTTCTCCCACAACCCTCTCTCGGGCTCTTTTACATAGCCTCCTTCATAGCTCTGCCGTCTTCTGGCCAGCTCCTTTTCATCGGGCTTGTTCGGGGCCAGCTCATTCCTCTCATAGGCCTTCCTGAGGAGGAACCACTCAACGAGGTTGCCAGTGCTGGAGCGGGAGACGTCCCAGAGGGACTGGCCGATTAAGCGAGAAAGCTGGGCCTCCATCGGAAGGAACTCCTTCCCAAGCTCGTATGTGACCTTCGCATCTTCCATCGAGTAGCGGGCGACTCTCTCAAGGTTCTCGCCGGTTTCCCAGGCTGTGGTTATTTCCTCAGCGTAAACCTTCTCCTTCGGCTGACCGAAGACGGCTTCATAAACGGCCTCAAGCGTGTATGTGGGCAGGTTTATCGTCCGTCTTATCACAGGATAGAGATCGAAGTGTATCCGTCCCTTCACTTCGACGGCAAACCTGTCGCCCATCCTCTGAATCTTCGGCTCGCTTCCATCCCTTCCGAGGGCGAAGTTTATTCCGAGCTTTTCACAGCGCTTTTTCAGATAGGCGAAGTCGAAGTTGTCGCCGTTGTAGGTTATGAGAACGTCCGGGTCTTTCTCCTTCACAACACGGAGGAAGCGCTTTATCATCTCCCTCTCCGTCGAGACGACGTCAACGTAGGGGAGATCCACGTTCTTCCAAGTTATCACCCTGGCCCCTTCCTCGTCGGCGTAGCTTATCATAAGGATTGGCCCCTCGGCGAACTCCTCGCCCTCATGGTAGAGAGTTTCAATGTCGAAGGCGAGCATTTTCAGCTCCTCGTCGCCTTCCATTGGCACTAATCCCTTGTCTATGAGGTAGCGCTTGGCGAAGGGTATGTCGTACTCGTAGATGTCAATAACTGCTGGATGCTCTCGTATCTTGTCCCTTATCGCTGGGACGTCCTGCGGATGAGTAAAGTAGAGTTTCCAGACCTCAACTGGTCTCCCGAGGAACTTCTTCTGAACCTTTTCAACCCGCTTAACCGTTACAACCGTCCCGTGCCTCTCGGCGGTTATCTTCTTGACTTCCTCAATGGCAGAATCGTCCTTCAGGAGGGCGTAGAAGTAGGGTTCAAAAGTCCGGTCGTACTCAATCTTAAACTCGCCGTTTTCCTTCTTGAAAATTCTTATGACAGGCTTTCCATCCTCGGTTATGTAGTCAGTGTCGAGGATCAT